>JBNKSG010000007.1:23811-41491 GCA_050297195.1 Opitutaceae bacterium
TGACTTGTCGCGAATCGTTAGATCGCGCGTATTGATTCGCACGCGTGGTAATCCCGACGTGGCTTGAACGGCTGCAGCTTGCGCATTGCGGGGAAGTCGCAGTGTGCTTGATGTCGAAGTTATAGAGCTTATTTGTTCAGGAGTCGGTTCCAGCATGCTGGTGGGCTGGTCTTTGTTCAGCACGATTTGCCAATCGGTTTCGTTGCTGTCGCTGGTTCCGAAGGCAAAGTCGGGCAGGTCGTCCGCGTTGAATTCTCCTATCAGAAATCCGACTCCTGCTCGCGATAGGGCTTCGTTGTCCAGCGATTGCAGGGTGGGGGAATCCCACGTCTTTAGGGTGACGGGCGTTGAGAAGCCGCCGGAGGGAATGGAAAGGCTGTATCGGACCGCGAGACGGGATGGTGTTTTGTCACGGGATTCGTTGGCCGCTGAGTGCCGCTCGAACCAGAGATAGTCTTCCAGACCATCTCCGTTGAGGTCTTTGAGGATGCCCTTTGTTTCGCGAAGGGAGGAAGCCGCTGTGGGCTCAAGTAGGGTTGTCGTTGGGGTTTTCTCGAATCCATTTCCTTGATACGAATGAGCGAGTAACTTGTTTCCGTCGCTGTGGAAGAGGATGTCGTCCCTGCCGTCTCCGTTGATATCGCCGAGAACCGTTTTCAGGTTGGAACCTGAGTCCGCAGGATTTTCGAATTGGCATAAGACAACGAAGGCTTCGCCGGTGGATTGAAGTATGGTTACACCCGTGTTTGGTTGTACCACGAAGAGATCGGCCATGCTGTCGCCGTTGAACTCGCCAATGGCGTATTCGGAAACTGGATCAGAATTGAGAAGCGAATCGAGCCTGCCCCAGTCTTTTGCAGTTGCGCGGGCAAGTCCGTCGCTTGCGGAGAGGATGACTTCGAGGTTGTCGCAAACTGTAAGCAGATCGTCTTTTCCATCTCCGTTGAAGTCTGCCCAAAGCTGCGGGGAAAGGGTTTTGGTTTTCTTGATGGATTTGGGCAATGCTTGCTGAATGTAGTCGCCTGCGGCGTCGAAAGGCTTGGACCAGTAGAAGCTCGTGGGGGAGAGCGAGTAGAGGGGCTGCCCAATGTCGTTTGCGAGGTAGGGGCGGAGCTCTTTCAGGCGCAGGGTTCCGTCGCTCGCAATTTCTTCGTAGACCAAGTCGTAGCGGTTGGTGATGCTTTGATCTGGCAGGTATTTGATCTCAATCTCGTCGATTGCGAAATCCCCTTGTTGTAGGGTGAACGCGGTGTAGCTCGACGCATTTTCTTTCACGCTGCGGTACTTGTATTCGACTCGGTAGTTCGGAGGCAGCTCTGGGGTACCGGTATAGTCGATGTGCCGCAGCTTCCAGTTGCCGGGGGCAAGTTCTTGGTAGTGAAAGGTGAGGTAGTACCCGAACGGGTTTTCGATGCGCTTGAGGGCGTACTGGCTGGGAATGGTTGAGTAGCCGTTTGTAGCTACCGCATCCCGCCCTCGATGCAGAGCGTCTTCTTCGTCCTCGTATTTGCCGAAATAGTATTTTGATCCGTTTTTGTGGAAGAGGGTGAAGCTGTCGATCTGATCGCCGGTGCCGGCGGCCTCAAGCCGGGCGAAGCTATCTACCTCGGTCCGGTAGGCAGACCCGGGGCGTCCTTCGGTCCCAGAGACGCAAATCAGGATCTTACCGTCGAGGTAGAGCCGGTCGCGGTCGCTCAGCTCGGTACCGCGGGCCTCGCCGTCTCGGGCGTGAAAGCGGCGTCCGCGGGTGACAGCATTGTAGAATCCATCGCCGATATAGAATCCGTATCCAGCGCTGCTATGGCCCAGACGACTCGAATAGTTGAGCGAGAGGGAGGGGCTCGGGGCGCCTCTTCCTTCTGGGATAGGAAGCGACACGCTGTAGTTGCCGGTGCCTTTGTTGTCTACTGAGTAGCGTCCGTCCAGAGATCCTACGATGTCGGAGTCGAAAGCCGGTTGGGGTGGGATGAAGGGTGGGGGCGACGCCTTTCCCCGCATCGCTTTTCGAATCATGGTGTCGAGCGCTTTGCGATTGCTGGGCGAATCGGGATCCATGACCTCGGGAACTCGCAATGGCGAGTGGGCCGAGACCATGGCTAGGGTTGATTCGTACGCGGGAGTAACGTGGTACTCAGGTTTGGGTTTCTCGAGGGTGAGCCTGACGGCATGGACGGAAAGCGCTCCGATGGTTGCCAAGGCGCAGATGGCGATGGTGGAAGTGGTCTTGGGCCGAGGGAAAGCGAGGGATTTAGGCAGCATACTAGGAGTGTTGGAGTTAGGTGAGAGGAGTGGGGCGAAAATGGGGGGCGGCCCGAGGAAACTTTTTGATTGGGTTCCAGTTGAGTTGCATGAAGAAGATCGATTCTCAAGCCAATCCTGTTGGTAGGCGGTCTGGGAAGCGGTCAAATCCCAGTGGGGTAGGTGGCTTGGCTGTTGATCTCCGAGGGCCTTGAGTGCTCGGTTTGCTTGGGGTGTCGGTCCAGGTGATGATGGGACTCGGATTCCAACTCCTGTATTCTGCCCATGTTTAACGCGTGTTCAGGCCGAGAGGAGTCTTGGTTCACCGAAGACTTGCGCCCGCGCGATTCGGTGCTTCGCGCTTGGTTGAGAAGCACGTTTCCTTATGAGGGCGACATCGTTCAAGAGGCCTACCTGAAAGTGATGGAGGCGATTTGAAATGGGGAAGTAAGGGCCCCGAGGGCCTTTCTCTTCGAGACCGCCAGGAAGGTTGCCCTCAATGCTTTGCTCTGCGAGAAGGTACGGGGCGACGACCGGGTCGTGACGCTCGGCGAGCGGATGGACAAAGCTGCGGAGGACCTTCGTTTCGACAATGTCGATCTACGGTCTCGCGCGAAATTGGAGTATCCGCAGGTCGGATACGGTTGTTGTTCATAGCAGTGGTCGGAAGTTCGTGGCTGAGATTCACATGGAAGAGCTCCGGACTGTGGGAGTCCGGAGCTTTTTTCCGTTTGGCAAGCCTGTGCCTTAAGAGAGTTTGTCTCTCTGCATTTTGCGGCCCCAGTCTCGAATCAGTTGGCAGACGTCGTAGGCGACCTCTTGATCGCTGCGGACCGCCCTCGCGGGACTCGACAGGAAGCTGTCGTTGTGAAGACGTTCGGCGCCCTCGCGGATGACTTTGCCGTCGGAATCGAGCACGCGGTAGTCGAACTTGATGCGCGGCATGTAGATATCCTTTACGATTCGAGGGGAGCCGGTGCCTCGTTCCGGCTCGTATTTGCCAGCCATGTCGATGTCTCGTACGGTTACTTCAAGACGATAGCTTGGCGGGAGCCAATGGTTTGCCGTTTCGATGAAGACCGAGTGGATCTGGTCGAGTACGATTTTGTGTCCCTTGTCGGTGTCCATGCCATCGTAGTCGATGTCTGCGTAGTGGCTGGGTTCATGAAACGAAACGCTGATGTTTGCGCTTTCCGTTTTCCCGGCCGCTGAGCATGGAGACGCTGCGATGGCGGACAGTATGGACGCAATAATCACTTGTTTTACGATATTCATAGGTTCCTCTTTTCCTTTCCGTATCGATGATTTGTATACGGTTCTATTCGATAGCTATTTCGATGCGACGAGCCTTGGCGGATTCAGTTTTTGGCAGGACGAGGCGAAGTTCGCCGTTCTTGTATTTGGCCTTTACCTTGTCTCGATCTACCTCGCAGGGCAGTGGAACGACGCGCGAGAACGCGCCGTAGCTGCACTCGCTGATGTGAAGATGCCCTTCCTTGCGTTCGCTGTGGCCGCTCTTTTCGCCGCGGATGGTCAGGTAGCGGTCGTCGAGGTCGACTTGGAAGTCTTCCTTGGCGAGCCCAGGCAGTTCGGCGACCACTTTTATGGTGTCGTCGCTTTCCTCCATTTCAACGCGCGGCCCTCCACCGAAGCGGATCGGATTCCAGAAGGGATCATCCTCCTTGGCGAGCGCTTCTTTGGCCTCCTTGCGGAATTCCGGCTTCAGTCGCGAAATCCAGCGGTCCACGGTATCTCCGATTTCCTGACGGAGTTCGCTTAATGATTCTTTCCAATTATGCGGTATAAGTTGGTTGGCCATTTTTCGTTCCTCCTTGTTTTGGTTGTTATCATCCCATTGGAAGATGGCTGAGCCGCGCTTTCTTGTTTGCATCAAGGATGCCAGTTTCGAGCGGTGATGTAAGGCGTTGACCGGCAGGTTGATAATATCTGGCTGGATGTGTGGGGTTGTGTCGGATTTATCCTAGCCGCGAGCCAAGTTGACCCACTTGTTTCCCTAGAGCCGGCCGGCGGGGCGAGGGGGAGTCCAATTCATGTGGCTCAGTTGAAGAGGCGCTGTGGAATTTTGGCTTTTTCCGGTAATATTTTCTAAGAAAGCTCGAGTGGCTTGCGTTGTTCTCTTGAGTGGCAGTTCAACGGGTCGCCGAGCGTCGCGTTGAGTTGCCTCCTAAACATTGAAAAGAGTCCAGAGAATGGGTAAGCAAAGTCAGGGCAATGAGTAGAGGCATCGACGAGGAGCGGTGGGAGCGGGTTTTGGTCGTGATCGAACGGGACCAGGCGAAGCTGATCCGCTACGCCAGCGGCATCCTGAGGGATCGCGAGCGGGCGAAGGACGTGGTGCAGGAAGCTTTTATTCGTTTGTGCAAGGTGCCTTGGGAGAGTGTGGAATCGCGATTGCCGGCATGGTTGTTTCGCGTGACGCGCAACCTCGCTCTGGACGTTTTGAGAAGGGAGAAGCGCATGAGTTATGTTGAGGAGCCGGAGCTGGCTGCACGTTTGGTAGGACCGGGTGGAGAGAGGGAAGACCTAGCGAGGGAGGAGGCGGGGTCGCTGCTGGAGTTGGCGAGTTCCTTGCCGCCCAAGCAGTCGGAGGTGGTGCTGCTGAAGTTCCAGCAAGACCTTTCGTACAAGGATATTAGCGAGGTGACTGGGCTGAGCGTGAGCAACGTGGGTTACGTGTTGCACCATGCCTTGAAGGAGTTGAAGAGCCGCTGGCAAGCGGCCCAAGCGAGATGAATCGGGAGGATGGAGAAATGAAGAAGGTATTTAAGGATGATCCGGAGTTTACAGCCAAGGCTTTGGGAGAACGTAGTGAAGATTTGGATGCGGCGGAAATCGCGGCGGAGGACCGGCCCGAGTTCGAGGAGTTGCAGGCATTCGCGGGCTTGCTAGGCGAGGAGTTGAAGGCGGGCGCGGATCGCGAGGAGTCGATTGGCGAGGAGCGAGTCGAGGCGGTGAAGCATGAGCTGTCGAAAGCTTCCGCGGGGCGTAGCCTGCGTTTTCCGGTTTGGTTTTCCGCAGCTGCGGCTTGCCTGGCGATGGGCTTGCTTACGACTTTTGTGGTTTGGACCAACAGGGAGGAAGTTTTTTCGGGCGGGAAAAATGGGGTGGTGGAATTGTCGACCGAGCCGAGTCCGCTGCCGATGGACTTGCCTCCCATTCCGATGGAAAGCTTGCTGAGGACCTCTTCTGCGACGGTTCCGGAGCCGCAGGATATATCGATTCGTGGGGGTTCGGGGAATGATGCGGTGGTCCTTTTGGACGAGGTGCAACTGCCGTCGCTTCGGGGGCAGGGAGCGGGAAGGGCGATCCAGCCACCGGTTGCCGAGAAACTCTCCTTTCGGACTGTGGAGTTGAAGAGTCTGGAGCAGTTCGTAGCCGAGAACAAGGCGGTCGATGGCTCCCGCTTCAGCTCGGACGTGAAAAACTTGAGGGTGGCGTTCGGAGGCGATCAAAGCGGCAACGTGAAGTTCCAGCCCAGCCTGGATGTGGCTTATAGCGGCGCCTCTGCGACGCGTGAGGAGGCGAATCGGGAAGGCTACAACCGGATCGTGGAAAACGTCTTCCAGTCTCCCTTGGACAGTCCGCTTTCGACCTTTTCGATCGATGTGGATACGGCTTCCTACGCCAATGTGCGGCGCATGATCGAGGGTGGACGTTTTCCGCCGGCGGACGCAGTTCGCATCGAGGAGCTGGTGAACTATTTTCGCTACGACTACGCTCAGCCGACAGGTGAGGCGCCGTTTTCGGTTTCGGTGGACAGCGCCTCCGCTCCTTGGAAGGAGAGGAATCGCTTGGTGCGTATCGGCTTGCAGGGCAAGGTGATCCCACCGGCGGAGCGGCCGGCGGCGAACTTGGTTTTTTTGGTGGACGTCTCTGGGTCGATGTCGGCTGCGAACAAGCTGCCTTTGGCTCGCAAGGCTTTGGGCTTGCTGGTGGAGCAGATGGACGGGGAGGACCGGATCGCGGTAGTGGTTTACGCAGGCAGCTCGGGCTTGGCGCTTCCGTCGACGACTGCGAACAACAAGGAGACTATCTTGCACGCCCTAGGTAACTTGAAGGCTGGCGGTTCGACTAACGGAGGATCCGGTATCACGCTGGCCTACGAGGTGGCCCAGAAGCACTTGGTGGAAGGCGGGATCAATCGCGTGATTCTTTGTACGGACGGGGACTTCAATGTCGGCGTTTCGGACCAGGGTGCCTTGACGCGCTTGATCGAGGAAAACGCGGCCAGCGGGGTGTTCTTTTCCGCGATCGGATTTGGCAGTGGCAACTATCGCGACGACATGATGGAATCGTTTTCCAATCGCGGCAACGGCAACTACGCCTACGTGGACAGCGAGTCGGAGGCACGGAAGGTTTTTGTGGAAGACATGTTGGGGACTTTGCTCACGATCGCGAAGGACGTGAAGATCCAGGTCGAGTTTAATCCGGCTCTAGTCGAGTCGTATCGGTTGATCGGATACGAGAATCGGGCCTTGGCGGCGAGGGACTTCAACGACGACAGGAAGGATGCCGGTGAGATCGGCTCTGGCCACGGCGTAACGGCGCTTTACGAGGTGGTGCCGGCTGGATCGGGCCAAGGCGGAGCGGAGGTGGATCCGCTGCGCTACCAGAGCACTGCGAAAGTAGTGGAGTCGGAGGAGCTGTTGACGGTGAAGCTTCGTTACAAGTTGCCGGAAGCGGATACGAGTTCTTTGCTCGAGCATCCGTTTGTGGATAGCGGTCGAGATCTCGCGGAGGCTGGGGATGACTTGCGTTTCGCGGCCGCGGTGGCAGGATTTGGAATGTTGTTGCGCGATTCTGAATACGCGAACGGTTACGGTATGAGCGAGGTGGTGGACTTGGCTCGGGCGAGCGTGGGACGAAACGAGGGCGGGCATAAACTCGAATTCGTGGACTTGGCGCACAAAGCGAAGGAACTGTTGTTGGCGACGGAAGCACGCGACCTTTCGAACCAGTCAGAATAAAAGGTCTAAAGATTTGGATACAAGGGAAACCCATTGTGGGGAGGGCGGTTCGGTCTGCAGTTGAGTGAACCTTTTTCGGTTGTTGCGTGTTCACTTCGTTGGGGCTGGATCCTTGGTCCTCGAGGGCGGTATCGGTGAAGAAAGCTTGGTGGCCCGTGACGAGGACGTTGGGAAAGGTGAGTAGGCGAGCGTAGACGTTGATGGCCGGGTTTCCGATCTACCCGTTCAGCAGTCGAGGGACGGACGCTACGGGATTGCAGCGAAACGCCGATCAAGCTTAAGCTCGCCCGCAGGTCTAATCGCTTTTAGACGGGCCGCGCCTCAGTACCCGTTTCCGCCTGCATTCAGCTTGACGGGGTGTTGTAGGTAACATTACTATCAAGTCCGACTCCTACTCTTGTGTGATCCGGTCCGATGGATCGGAAACCTAACCCCTCCCGTGATGTTCTCTAGAATGCTTGTCTGCTTTTTTTCGGCATTGGTCGCGAGCTATTATTGCACGGCATCCGCTGGTCTGTCCGACCTCTCTGGTTCTTATCGTCACGACGATCAGACGGCGTCGATCGAGGAATATGGCTCCGTTTTGCGATCGCGGGTTGCGAGTTTGGATAAGCGGCTTCAGGAGCTGAAAGCGGAAGAGGCGGAAGGCGAGCAATCGGATATGCTGTCGATCGAGGAAAGGGCGACACGCCGAAATCTCGAGCGGGTCAGGGGCAAAATCGAGAACATCGAGGAGAGCTTCGAGCTTTACAAGGAAGAGCTCCAGATCCTGAGCGAGGCGCTAGAGCCATTTGCTGAACAGATAAACATTGGTGAACTCGAAACGGCGTTGTCCAATAACGACTACGTTTCGGTTGAACGGGAGCTGGCAGCTCTCGCGAAGCGAGAAGACATTCCTCGGGCTCAGATCGCTGAGGCGTACTTCCGAAGCGGAGTCGTGTCGGCTCAGCTGGGCGGATTCCGCGCAGCGTTCTCCTTGTTCGAGAGAACCGTGGAACTCTCTCCGTTTGATCGAACCTACCTCGAGGTGGCGGGAGCAAGCGCTGCTAGCATGGGGGAATTCGCCAAAGCGGTTCAGTACGCGGAGGAGGCAATGTCGGCGCCGCCTGTCGAAGATGAATTCGAATCGGGCAGGCAGCTTAGGCTCTTGAGCAATATGGGGGTCGCGCGGCTAGCCCTCGCGGATTACGATTTCGCGTTGGAATACCTGGATCTGGCGCTTTCCGGTGCTCAATCGGAGTATGGGTCCGACTCGCTAGAGGCGGCTTATGCTCTCAAGAGCTTTGGGGCTCTCTTTAGCGCTCTTGGGAGGTATGACGATGCGATGGATGCTATGCAGCAGGCGCTTGGCATATTTGAGGAAAAGGCAGGTCCGGAATCTCTTGATACGAGCGCCTGCCTCCAAAGCCTAGCGAATCTCTGCATTTCTACCGGACGATACGAGGATGGGTGTCGATTCGCTTTGAAGAGCATCGAGATCGCGGATAACCTGGGCGAGCGAGGATTGCCTTGCAAAACCTGTCGGCTGCGCACCCTCGCAAATCTATATATTCGACTTGCGAAGTACGACGAAGCCGTCGCCATATTGGATAAGGCGCTGGAGTTGGACAAAGTGGAGTATGGAGCGGACCATGCTTTTGTTTCTTCGGATTTGGATCAGCTAGCCTATGTAAATAACGAGCTAGGCCACTACCAGGTCGCCTTGCAGCAATGCCAGGTCGCATTGGAGGGCACTATCCGGGATTGGGGAGAAAAGCACCCGGCCGTGGCGCATGGATGGCGTTTCATGGGTGGCATTTTGGCCAAATTGGGAAAGTACGAAGATGCCTTGGAGCTCTATGGTAAGGCGCTTGGCGTCTATAGGGATAAATATGGGGAAGAGCATCCCGATACTGCTGACGCTTGGAATGACATGGCGGGGTGTCTGGCTGGGCTGGAGCGGCACGAGGAGGCTTTGGCTCTCGAGCGAAAGGCGTTGAAAGTCTATTTACTCGTTTATGGAGAAGATCATCCAAGCGTCTATATCGCTTGGACGAACATCGCTCTGTATCTTGGGAAATTAGGACAAGACGAGGAGGCTTTGGACTATTGCGAAAGAGCTCTTGAGGGCAGTATAAAGACGTTTGGGGATTCCCATCCCAACGTCGCTGCGATTCGGGGAATTATGGCGCTCAGCCTTGGTCGATTGGGACGCAACGATGAAGCGATAGAGCTGTTTCTGAAAACGATCGATACCTATCGTTTGTTTTATGGAGAGGGACACCCGAGCGAGGCGAATGCTTGGTACAATATCGCCGTGTGCTACTGCGAAATGGGCCAGTACGAGGAATCACTTGATGTATTTCAAAAAGCCTACGCGATGAGGCTCAAGGTCCTCGAGCCGGATCATCCTGAGGTAAGCAAGACGCAATCATATATGTCCTATGTGCTCATGGCTCTGGAGCGATACGACGAAGCGTTGAACTTCGTCCTTTTAGCTATGAACAGCAATATTAAGAATTTTGGACTGGGTAGTCCTCAAGTTTACAGAAATCGCGGCTATGTTGCGGATATCCTTAGTCGACTGGGTAGAGATAAGGAGAGCCTTCCTCATTACGAAATCCTTTTGTCCGAGGCTATCGCGAACGACGGAGAGAATAGCCGAGACGTAGCGGGTTACCGGCTGCGGCTTGGCTATGTTTTAGCTAGGTCGGAACGATATGAAGAATGTCTGGATCAATATCGAACGTTGTTGGAATCGGATATAGAAAACTTCGGAGAGGATCATCCTGACGTCGCTCGGGATAGGAGTTATTTGGGATATGCCTTGAGTCAAGTAGGCCGGAACGAAGATGCACTTGATCAGTATCAAAAGGCGATCGATCTGATTGTAAAACTATACGGGGAAGATTACTATTATCTGGATACTCTGAAACGTGATCTCGCCGAGGTTCGTAGCAAAATGTCCCCGAGTTCCCACGATCTTTGACCCGTTTGATTGGGTAGGGCAACGCTTTGGTTCTTCCTTGGGGAAGGTGAGTCCTTTGTCGGGATCCGGCTTGATCCGGTGGACGACTTTGACGCTTCGATTGTTTCGTCGGTGGTGGGGTATGCGGGTGCCGTCGGGGCTTTCGAGGAGGTATTTGTCGTTAATATCGAGGAGCCGATACTAGGGCATGCGGGGCTCGAGTCAAAGGGTGGCGTGGGCGGGCTAGAGTATCGCACCGTCTGTTGCGGCGTTGGGCGGATGAATGTCCATATCGCAAGGTATTGGGTTGCCGTCACATTCTTTTCGCAAAGCGCAGGAGCTGTCGGCGACGGAAGCACGCGACCTTTCGAGCGAGTCGGAATAAGCGATCTAAGGATTTGGATACAAGGGCGAGCCGTTGCGAGGCGGGCGGTTCGGTCTGCAGTTGAGCGAACCGCTTTTTCGGTTATTGCGTGTTCACTTCGTTGGGGCTAGTGCCTTGGTCCTCGAGGGCGCTGAGGTTGTCGAGGGTGACTTCCGCGATTTGCTTGAGGGCGGTATCGGTGAAGAAGGCTTGGTGTCCAGTGACGAGGACGTTGGGAAAGGTGAGTAGGCGAGCGAAGACGTCGTCTTGCATGACCACTGCGGATTGGTCTTCGAAGAACATCGACTCTTCTTCCTCGTAGACGTCGATGGCTAGGTTTCCGATGTGCCCGTTTTTTAGTCCCCGTATCACAGCTGCGGTGTCGATGAGGCCACCGCGGCTGGTGTTGACGATATTGACCCCGCGCTTCATTTTGGCGATCGCTGCGTCGTCGATGAGATGGTAGGTCGATTCCATGAGTGGGCAATGGAGGCTGATCACGTCCGACTGCGAGAAGAGCGTATCCAAACCTACATACGAAGCCCCGCTGGCTTTTAGGGATTCGTTCTCGAACTTGTCGTAGCAAATGACCTTGCAGCCAAAGGCTTGAAAGAGATTGGCCACGATGGAGCCGATCTTACCGGTGCCGATGATGCCTACGGTGAGGCCGTGCAGGTCGAAGCCGACCAGCCCTTCGAGGGCGAAGTTTCCCTCGCGCACCCGGTTGTAGGAACGATGGATACGGCGGTTCAGGGTCATCAAAAGGGCTATGGTATGCTCGGCCACGGCGTGTGGCGAGTAGGCGGGAACGCGCACGACCTTGATGCCTAGTTCCTCGGCGGCGGGGAGGTCGACGTTGTTGAACCCCGCGCAGCGAAGGGCCACGTGCTTGACTCCGAGTTTCCTCAGTCCTTCGAGGGTGGCTCGATCGACCTTGTCGTTCACGAAGACGCAAACGGCTTCGGCTCCCTTCGCTAGGGGGATCGATCGCGGCGCGAGTTTGGTTTCGAAGAATACCAGCTCGTGCTTCCCCTGGTTGACTTCTTTGAAGTACTGCTCGTCGTATCGCTTGCTGCTGAAGAAAGCCACTTTCATGCGTGCTAGAAGAGCCTGCGAAAGGGCGGAGGGCAATGCAAAGCTTGCGGTGCTGTTGGTTCTGCAGGGTGGAAAGCGAAGACCGCTCTTGCCGCAGTCGACCGCGTTTTGCGTTGCCGCAGGGTGGCGAGCTCGTGGAACCCTCTGGCCTGAGCCTTTTCAACGTCGGCTTCAATGGGTGGGGCAACTCGCCGCGTGGCTGGCGTAGCGGTGGAATTTTTTATTGAGGGTGTTCTGCGATTGTCTGGACGATTCGCTCGCGGCTGATATCTGTGGGGTATGTCTGAAGGGCTGGAAGCAAACCGGTTGAGCACGATGAGTCTGTTGGCGAATATATCGTTAGCGGGCGTCAAGCTATTGGTGGGATTTATTGGAAACTCGTTTGCTTTGATTGCCGACGGTATCGAGTCGCTGGCGGATATCGTTTCCTCAGCCATAGTATGGACGGGTGTGCGAATTTCGGACAAGAGCGCGGACCACGACCACCCTTACGGTCATGGCAAGGCCGAGGCGATCGCGGCGCTTCTGGCGAGTGTTGGTTTGTTGGTTTCGGCGGGCTTCATTGCCTACAACGCGATTCATGAGATCAGTTCCCCTCATCAAGCGCCTGCCCTGTTTACCATTCCTTTCCTGGTCGTGATCATTGGAATCAAGGAGTGGTTGCACTTTTCATTGTTACGTTCGGGAAATCGCATGGATAGTGGCGCCTTGCGGGCGGAAGCTTGGCACCATCGTAGCGATTCGTTGACCTCGCTTGGCGTATTGGTGGGTATCAGCTTCGCTATCTTTGCGGGGCCCGGATACGAGAAAGTCGACGACATCGCGGCACTTTTGGTGACAATCTTGATTGTGTACAACGCGTTCCGCATCGCTCGCCCGGCTCTGGACGAGCTGATGGACAAGCGAGTGGAGGACTTTCGGATTGAGGTCATCGACCAGATCTCTCGCTCGATTGACGGTATCGAATGTTTGGAGACGATTGTGGTTCGCCGTAGTGGTCGGGAGTTTGTGGCTGAGATTCACATGGAGGTGGCTCCGGAGATGAGCATCGAGAAAGGGCATCGCCTCTCGCATCAATTGAAGGATGCTCTCTTCGCGGCGCGGGAGCTGCGGCTCACCCACGTGGTGGTGCACGTAGAGCCTGCAGAGTAGTCCTCCTTACCCTTGCGTATCGAAGGGAGAAATACGGTCTATATCGACCGATATTTCGATGCGACGAGCCTTGGTGGATACTGCTTATGAGAACCCCATTTCGCCACTCTCCAGTGGTTGATCAGTTGGATAAACGAGGAGATCAACCCTCACGGTAAAATCAAAACCAAGGCCAACACGGGGGGCGAAGTCATCTGTCGTCGCCAAACAGGGAGGTAGAAGGGGCTATCCACCGCTTTTGATTTAGCGCTTCGTATGTTCTCTTCTCGCTGTCCCTAGCTAGGAGGGCAAGATTCGAGAGCTCGGGCGGCTTGCACCGCGTGGTCAACCGGGGCAGTTGCCGCAGCAGGATGCCGAATCGGTCGTAGTCGTTGCTGTTTCGAGTTGTTCTATGGAGAGCCTGCGTTCCCAATCTACGAATAATTGACCGCAAGGGTATTGGATTGACCCTTTATGTCCTCTCTACGAATAATTGACCGCAAGGGTATTGGATTGACCCTTTATGTCCTCTCTCCCTTTATGTCCTCTCTACCCTTTATGTCCTCTTTGCTTGCTAGCGGACGGTGAAGGTTTGCTTGAGCAGGTCACGGTCGCGGGAACTGGCGCCGACTTGGATTTCGAATTCTCCGGGTTCGACGACACGCTGGCAGTCGGCGTTGACGATCGTGAACTCGGATACGGGAACTTCGAAGCGGATGGTCTTGTTTTCGCCGGCGTCGAGGGGGACGCGTCGGAAGGCTTTGAGCTCTTTCTCTACCCAGGTCGTTGAAGTCACGAGGTCGGAGACGTAGAGCTGGGCGATCTCGATGCCGGGTCTGTTTCCGGTGTTGGTAATCGTGACTTCGCAGCCGAGGGTGTCAACGGCAGTGAGTTTTGTTTCGTGGATCCTGAGGTCTGTGTACTTGTATTTCGAATACGATAGGCCTTCTCCGAAGGCGTAGAGCGGATCTTGGCTGAGGTCGGCGTAAGTGTTGCCGTGTTGGCCGCGAACTTGGTTGTAGTAAATCGGTTGCTGGCCGACGTGGCGGGGGAAGGAAACGGTCAGCTTGCCGCAGGGGTTGTTGTATCCAAAAATCGTTTCCGCGATAGCGGTCCCTCCGGTCATGCCGGGACTGAAGGCTTCGATGATGGCTGCGGCTTCCGTAATCTCGGATGGGAGGACGAGCGGCTTGCTGTTGATAAGGACGATGACGAGTGGCTTACCGGTGCTGGCTAGGGCTTTGAGAAGGTCAAGCTGGCCGCCTTGGAGTTCGAGGGTGGCGGTGGACTTGCACTCGCCGAAGAAGGTCATCATGTCGCCTACGGCTACGATCGCGAGGTCGCTCTGCTTGGTGGCGGCTACGGCTTCTGCGATTTGTTCGGGGTTGGGCGCGGCGGCTTCCCAGACCTCGATTTGGTTTTGGCCGTCGTTGTAGTCGGCTTCGATTCGTCCGGTCGGGTGGGCGATGTCGGCGCCTTTGGCGTAAGTGACGGTAGAGCCTACGGCCGCGAACTCTCGGATGCCGTCGAGCACGGTTTGGGTGCACTCGCGGGGGTGGCCGTCGTCGATCCAGGAGGCTTGCCCGGTGGCTCCGGCCCAGTCGCCGAGTTGGGCTTGGGCGTCGTCGGCGTTGGGGCCGATGACGGCGATTTTCAGTGGCTTGTCCTGGGGGAGCGGGAGGATGCCGTCGTTCTTGAGCAGGACGAGGGACTCGCGGGTGAGTTTTAGGTTTGTCTCTTTGTGGTCCTTGCGGCCGATGAGGGTGGCTTGGGCTGCGAGGTCGGGCTTGCCGGGGTCTTCGAAGAGGCCGAGGCGGAACTTGAGCTTGAGGATGCGGCGGAGGATGGCGTCGATTTCGGCTTCAGCGACAAGGCCTTGGGCGACTGCTTCTTGAGCGCCGTCGTAGAACTCGGGCGTGGACATCATGAGGTCGTTGCCGGACTTGATGGCGAGGGCGGCGGCGTGGGCGAAGGTGGGAACTACCTTTTGCTCCCATTTGAGGCGGCCGACGTTGTCCCAGTCCGTGACGAGGATTCCGTCGAATCCCCACTCTTCCTTGAGGACGTCGTTGAGGAGCCAGCGACTGGCGGTCGATGGAACCCCATCTATGGATTGGTATCCAGTCATGAATGACAGGCAGCCTTCGCGGGCGGCGCGTTCGAAGGGAGGGAAGAAGAAGGAGCGGAGCTTGCGGCGGGAGAGGTCGGCCTCGGAGGCGTCGCGGCCGCCTTGGGTTTCGGAGTAGCCGGCGTAGTGCTTGGCGGTGGCGAGGATGGCTTCGGGGTCGTCGAGGCCTTTGCCTTGGTAGCCGCGGATCATGGCGCTGCCGAATTCTCCGATGAGGAAAGGGTCCTCGCCGAAGGTTTCGCCAACGCGTCCCCAGCGCAGGTCGCGGGTGATGCAGAGGACCGGTGAGAAGGTCCATTTGAGGCCGGTGGTGCGGACTTCGCGGGCGGTGATACGGGCAGACTCTTCGATGAGTTCGCTGTTCCAGCTACAGGCCATGCCGAGCTGGGTGGGGAATATGGTGGCCCCAGGGTGGAAAGAGTGGCCGTGAATACAGTCGTCGCCGAAGAGGATTGGAATGCCGAGGCGGGTATTGGCAGCCATGTCCATGGCTTTGGCCGCTTCCTGATTTTGGATGTGGAGGAGGGAGCCGACTTGTTGGCGGTTGATCAAGTCGTCGAGGTCGCCGCGCCCTCCGTCGAGCTGCATGAGTTGGCCGACTTTTTCGGCGAGGGTCATGCGAGGGATGAGGTCGTCGAGACGGGCTTCGATAGGCTGAGTGGAGTCTTGGTAGAGGGGGAGGGACATGGCGAAAGATGATGTTGAAAACGACGGTGCCTTTCTGTGCGCCTAGGCGCAACGTTGCCAGTACTATTCCTAATTTATGCTTCGCCGCGGAAGCCGCCCGCAGTCCGAGAGGTGCGGTGATAGGGAGACGGTAGGTCAGGGGAGTCACGTAGCTGTGGCGCATTTGACCTATGAGAAAAGGCCTGCTCTGGATCCCTGATTATTCATGCACTCGATTGATGGTAACGAAAGAATGGATACGTTAGTGGTTGGGAGTTCGTGGCGGAAATTCGCATGGAGGTGGCTCCGGAGATGAGCATCGAGAAAGGGCATCGCCTTTCGCATCAATTGAAGGATGCGCTCTTGGCGGATGCTTGCTTATGAGAGCCCGGTTTCGCCACTCTCCATTGGTTGTTCAATGAGACAAACTGGGACATCAAACCTCAGGGTAAAATCCAAGCCAATGCGAACAGGGGGGAGCGAAGTCATCTGTCGTCGCCAGACAGGGAGGTAGAAGGGGCTATCCACCGCTTTTGACTTTAGCGCTTCGTATGTTCTCTTCTCACGCTCCTAGCTCGGAACAGCGAGATTCGAGAGGTCGTGCGGTTTGCGCCGCGTGATCAACCGGGGCAATTGCCGCAGCTGGATGCCGAATCGCTAGGCGTTCGTTGCTGTTTTCGAGTTGATTCCCAAATCGGGTGGACGGTTGCCTTTGGGAAAATTTGATCCTCCACCTAGGGTTTGGATTGAACTGCGGGCTGGACCGGCTTGACTGCGAAAATGACTACGATCGGGACCCCGTTTACCTCGACTGCTAAGAAAGTGCTGCTCTGCGGCTCTGGCGAACTCGGCAAGGAAATCGCTCTGGAGCTGCAGCGTTTTGGCGTGGAAGTCATCGCGGCGGATGCTTATAAAGACGCCCCTGCGATGCAGGTAGCGGACCGTAGCTATGTTTTTTCCATGCTCGACGGCGATTCGCTGCGCCGCGTGATTGAAGAGGAACGGCCCGATTTGGTCGTTCCCGAGGTGGAGGCGATCGCGACTGATACTTTGGCCGCTCTTGAAAGCGAAGGAGTGACCAAGGTCGTGCCAACTGCTCGGGCAACGCAACTGACCATGAATCGCGAGGGGATCCGCCGTCTTGCCGCCGAAGAACTCGGCTTGATTACCTCTCCGTATCGATTTGCCGCGAGCTACGAGGAATACCTCGCCGCGGCGGAGGCGATCGGTTTGCCCTGCGTGATCAAGCCGATCATGAGCTCTTCCGGCAAGGGACAAAGCGTGGTAAGGTCTGGGGACGATCTGGAAGCGGCTTGGAAATATGCTCAAGAAGGGGGGCGAGCAGGCAAAGGAAAAGTGATTGTCGAGGGGCTGGTCCAGTTCGACTATGAGATCACCTTGCTGACCTTACGTCACTGCGGGGGAACGAGCTTTTGCGAGCCGATTGGCCACGTGCAGAAGGATGGAGACTACCGCGAGTCCTGGCAGCCGCAGCCGATGAGCGCGGCTGCGATGGAGAACGCGAAGCGTATCGCTGGAGCAATTACAGAAGCATTGGGTGGATACGGAGTTTTCGGCGTGGAGCTCTTTGTGAAGGGAGACGAGGTTTACTTCAGCGAGGTGTCTCCACGGCCTCATGACACCGGCATGGTGACGATGATCTCGCAGGATCTTTCCCAGTTCGCTTTGCATGTGCGAGCGATACTTGGTCTTCCTGTCCCAGTGATTCGTCAATTCGGACCCAGCGCTTCTTCGGTCATCCTCGTGGAAGGGGAATCGCAGCGACCAAGCTATGGAAATCTAGCCAAGGCTTTGGAGGAACCGGATACGCAGCTGAGATTGTTCGGCAAGCCAGGGCTCGCGGGAAAGCGCCGTATGGGAGTCGCTCTCGCTCGGGCCGAGTCGATCGAAGCCGCTCGGGTAAAGGCGGGGCGCGTCTCGAGCTCTGTCGACGTCACGCTCTAGCCTGCATTATTCATGAGACTTCTACTACGCGCCCACGAATCCCGCCCGGAAGTGGCCTTGCCTTGGTTCGCGACCGAAGCTGGGTTTCAACCCAGCCTCTCCCGCGAACCGGCGTCAAAACCGCTTCCGCACTGGGCTCGCGGACTCTCGCTACGAAT
>JBNKSG010000008.1:0-39002 GCA_050297195.1 Opitutaceae bacterium
GGAACTGCAAGCCGACAACGGCTTGCCTGTGGAGCTTGAGTTGAACTTTCGGTAAAATTGGAAATGGCGCGTTGAATACTTGCGGAAGGAGGTTAAAGGTTCCTTGGTTCCGGACCGATTTCGTAAGTCCACAACCTCTCTTGTTTAACAATGACGGAACTTTCCCAATCGACTGATC
Source organism: Opitutaceae bacterium (assembly GCA_050297195.1). Lineage (GTDB taxonomy): Bacteria > Verrucomicrobiota > Verrucomicrobiia > Opitutales > Opitutaceae > Pelagicoccus. The sequence goes on from JBNKSG010000008.1 coordinate 179, forward strand.
GAAGCGTTTTATTGTCGGGCTGCCGCGTGCTGCTCATTGACGATGAAGCGATTTTTCAAGAAGGGCTGGAGATGGTGCTCGAAAACCGTCTCGGTCTGGAAGTCGCTGGCAAAGCTCGGACTGAGAAAGAGGCGCTTGCGAAGGCTAAGGAACTCGAAGCTGACCTGATCCTACTCGATGTCCATTTGGGGAATGAAAACGGGATCCACATTGCCCGTCGCTTGCTTGAGAAAAGGCCGGAAGAAAAGATAATCATGCTTTCTTCTGACGTAGATCCGCTGCGTATTGACGAAGCTTTGATGGTGGGGGTGATGGGCTATGTTTTTAAGAAGAACCTAGTGGAGGAGCTGAAAACGGCGATCGAGACGGTGCTGGATGGGTCGCGTTACCTTTGCTCGGAGGGTAACGATAGTTTGCTTAAGAGTTACCGCCGTCTTCGTGATCCGCAGGCAGGTCCCTCGCTGGTTGGGCTATCGCCGCGCGAGCGAGAAGTGCTCCGGATGCTCGCGGAGGGGCTTCTGACAAAGGAGATCGCTGACCGGCTGGGGGTTTCGGTGAAGTCTGCCGAGACGTATCGTTCGCGTCTGATGAAGAAACTGCAGCTTTTCACTGTCGCAGAGCTTGCCCGTTTCGCTCTGCGTGAAGGTTTGGTCGATTAGTCGATTCTCGCTAGATTGCTCGTTACTTGGTGTATCGACGGATGGGCCAGTGGCAGATTTCGTTTGCTGCTTCACATGGTGAAGAGGGCGGCGTCTTAGGGACTCCTATTAAGGCGTCTTCGGAGAAGCTGCGCCTCCTAGGCAAGTCTTGGGGAATCAAGGTTGAACGCCATTCTAGTTGCGATCGCTTCCGGGTATTGAGTCGGCGGTTTCGAAGCGCTCGAAGTTAGCAGAAGCGTGATCGAAATTGCGCTGAGTTCCGATTTCGAATGCTTGGGGACTTGTCTGCCAGTTGCGCGAATCTGAGGCACTGGGTTTGACATGGTTTTCGAGGTCTGTGGCTTTGCCGTCTACGAGCAGTTCTATTTCGGCGACGATTTTTCTTAGGCTAACTGTGTGAGTGCGAAGATGGTCCGCGTTTGCGGCGGTTTCTTCGGAGGCGGTGGCGTTGTTTTGAGTGACCTGGCCCATTTGGGTCATGGTTTGGTTGAGTTGCGATATGCTTGAGCTTTGCGCGTTGGAAGCTTCGAACACTTGGGCGACTATGGTGTCGAGCTGGCCGGTCCGGTCTTTTATGGAGGAGAGGACGGCGCTCACTTCTTCGCTGATTTTGACGCCTTTGTGGGTGCTTTCTACGACGTCGTTGATCATGTCGCTGGTTTCGTGGGCTGCTGCGGCGGATCGTTGGGCGAGCATGCGCACTTCCTCGGCGACGACTGAGAATCCGGCTCCGGCTTCGCCGGCCCGAGCTGCTTCCACGGCCGCGTTTAGAGCGAGCAAGTTGGTCTGGAATGAGATCTCGTCGATTGACTTGATGATGGTGGCGATGGAGTCGCCGGAGTTCTTGATTTGGTTAATGGCGGCGACCATTTGGCTCATCGCTTCGGCGCCGAGGTCGACGGATTCTCGTGTTTGGGAGGCCAGTTCCTTGGCGTTGTGAGCGTCCGAGGTGTTGGCTCGCGAGCGCGTGTCAAGCTCTACGAGAGAGCTGCTGGTTTCCTCGATGGCGGCTGCTTGTTCCGAGGCCCCTTGGGCGAGGGAGTGGCTGTTTGCGGACGATTCGTCGCTGATGCGCGCGGTCGCGGTGGCGCTGCTTCCTAGGCGCGAGGCGATGTCCGAAAGGGGGTTGGCGATCCGGCGCGCGACGAGCCAGGAGATGGCGAGCCCCAAGAGAATGGTGGCGAGGGCGGTGCAGGCAATAGTGATGGCGATGCGTCGGGCAGGAGCGTAGATTTCGCGTTCTCGGGCGGTAGTCGCCAGCGTCCACCCAAGGGTATCGCTGGTGGAAAAGAAGGCTTGCTTGGCGTCGCCTTCCCAATCGTAGACGACTCTTCCGCGCTTTTCGTTGAGAATTTGGCGACCCCAGGGATACTCGTTGAGATCGGCTTTTAGGACTAGCTCTCGATTGGGATGGGCGAGGATTATGCCTCTGCTGTCGCAGAGGAATGCGTATCCTGTATCCAATATTTGGACATTGGAGATGGTGTTTCTTGCGATCTTGTCGATATCGATGACAGCGAACATGACGCCTAGGACCGTGTTGCCTTCTTTGACGGGAAAGGCGTTTACGACGATGGTTCCGTTGGTGCTGAGACTAGATAGGCCGTGCGATAGGTTGGGCTGGCCCTTCATCGCTGTTTGAAAGTAGCCGCGGCTTTTTACGTTGATGGTTCCGGCGAGGCTCGGCGTGGAGGAGACGAGTAAATTGCCGTCTTTGTCGGCGAGGGCGAGGGAGTCGAGGTTGTCCTGTAGGCTTGTTATGGTCTGGAAACGTTGCTGGATCCGTTTTTGAGCCCGTTCGCTTTCTGCTTGCCCGGCCAGGGCGGCGGTGGCGTCGGCGTCGCTGCCGAGTTCCTCGATAAAGATGCTGCAATTGTTGACTGTGTTTTCGACTTCTAGCAGCAGGCTGTGGGCCTCTTCGAGCATCTCGGCTTCGAGGGCGCTGTTCAACGATTTGTTGGCTAGGTATAGCGCTGTTCCGCCTATGGTTCCGATCGAGAGGAGCAGAAGCGTGACGAATGGGATGATGATGCGCTTGCGTAACGTGAGGTTCATGGTGATGGGTCTCGCTTGTGGTTAGAAGTTGCGAATCAGCTCGAGACGTAGGAACGAGAGCGTGTCTTGGTTGGCGTAGAAGTCTCCCTGCCGAAAGGCTTCGGCTTGAAATCGAGCTCGAACATTCTCCGTAAACCGATGAGCGATGGTGAGTCTGCCGATGTTGCCGCGCAGGTGTCCTCCTCCAAAAAGGTCGTGGTTGAGCGCTCGAGTGGGTGTGCTTTCTAGAGCGAGCGAGACTTGGTAGGAGAGGGTTATGGACGAGCGGTCGCTTGGGGAGAGCTTCCATTCGGGCCCGATTCGGAAGTGGTTGGCAGCTTGGGCTCCGGCTCCGGTTTCCATGACGCGAGCGTAGACGGAGATGTCGCTGTATTGTGGCCAGCGTCCCCAGAGAGCGTCGAACATTTCGTCTTGGTCTTCGGTGGAGGGATCGTCTCCGGAGAGATACTCTGCGGTGAGGGAGAGGCGTTGTCTTAGAGGGTCATCCGAGCGATAGGTGAGGCGTCCGGTACAGCCAAAGGCTTGAAGGTCCCGCCTCGGATCGATCCGGTCTGGCAATCCTACGAGTTGGTCCTCTTTCCAGCCCCATTGCAGGGCTCCTTCGATAGAGTATTCCCAATTGTCTCCGGAGTTTCCTGCCCAGCGACCTCCTAGGGTCGAGAGGGTGGCGTTGTTGCCTGTGGCGGCTCGGGCGGTGTTCTTTTTGAGAATGTAGTAGCCGTCGAATTGGGTGTTTGGCTGCGAGGCGTTGTGCAGGAAGAGGACGAGCCCTTTTTCGTCGTTTTCCATAGCGGCGTAGCCGTCGCTGCTGCCGATGGAGCCGAAGCGAGTCCCGCTGTTTGCGAGCTGGTTTATGAGTAGCAGGTCGAGTGTGCTTTGTTGGGAGCGAAGGTCCCAGCGTAGGCGAAGGGCATCGAAGTAGGTGGTCCATGACCCATCTCCTGGAGTGCCTTCGAGGAGGAGCCATCGTGAACCTAGGCTAATGTCCTGTCGTCCGATGGTGGCGGTGAGTGGTTCCCCGGCGAGCTCGGTATTCCAGGTGAGGTTTAGCTTATCGAGAAACGCGTAGCGTTCTTCCCACCCGGTTTGGTCGAAGTGAGAGCGAGTGGCGGCGGGAGTAGTCCAGTAGCGGGGTTCGGCTACGAGGCGAGAGTTGAAAGCGAGCTTGGGCGTGGCGGTCCAGGTCGTCCAGATGCGTGAACGGACTCGGATGAGGTTTTGTTCGTGCCGTGGCGCCTTCGTGTCGAGGGTGACTGCTCCGTTTTGGTATTCGTCTCGGATACGAAGTTCTCCTCCCCAGGTTAGAGGAGATTGGTCGTCCTTGAATGCTTGGGCAGGGGAGGATAGAGGGCTCGCTACTGCGACGGATACCGCAAGCGTGGCGAGGAGAGTTTTTAAAGCTGGAATTGTCATTGTGAAGCGTTCCTTGGAAAGGTGGAACAAGGTCGGCAGTGCAGTTGTACTGTCGCCTGCGCTTTTCGCATCGGCGCGTAGCAGAGGCGGGCGGATGGGTATTTCGGTGGAATAGTACGACTGTCCCGTGTCAGGCTCACCCCTACAAATTCCTGTCGCGAGCTCGGGAGAGTGTGGCAAATTTTGCTATTGTTTTGTAAAAATATGACTCATCCGAAGCAAGACAGGGAAATCCGTTTGCCCTTGAATGAGAATGAGTTAACTGGCTTTCGGTGCCGCTTGTCAGAACCGCTCGTGGCGTTTGTCCTTCTTTTTTTTGCCAATGGAAAACAGCAGACAAAGGAACTCCGGCTCCTACTCACCTTCAATGCCCTCCTGCGAGCTTGCGATCGCCAGTGCCTCGATCGAGGGGATCATTCTCGATTGGGATGTTGGAGCCGAAAGGGCCCTGGGAATCTCGCGTGGAGAGGCCTTGGGGGAGAATTTGGGCTCCCTCTTGGGCGAGCTGGATTTGATAGATCATGCGATTGGGAGAGTTCGGGACGGGGAACGGGTGGAAGCTCTCGAAATCAGTTTTTGGGACAAGGACGAGAGGGGGATTCCTGTCGAGCTCACCTTGTCTCCGATGAGGGATGGGTCGGGCGCTGTGGCTTACATCTCGGTCGTAGCGTGCATTGGTCGAGGAAGGGCTGATCGGACTGAAGCCGAGAACGGAGATTGGGCAGGGCGAGCTCTTTTAGACAACACGTCCGATCTCGTTATCTGCTATGACCGGGAGCTTAGGCGTATCTATGTGAATGCCGCCTTTGAGAGGCTTTTCGGGGGAGGGGCAGGTTCCTCGTTGGGACGCAGTCCCTTGGATGGTGGTCCACTGTATAAGAATAGTGAATATGTAAGTTGTCTCCGTTCGTGCTTTGAGGATGGAGAGAATCGAGAAATTACGGCCCCATTTCGAATGCCCAATGACCAGACGTGTTGGGCTCACGCTTATTTCTTACCTGAACTCGCGAGCGATGGCCGTGTGCGGACGGTCTTGGTGTGGGCGCGCGATATCCATAAATACAAAATGCTGGAGCGTAGTTTCCAGATGCTGGCGGAGGGGATTCCGGATTTTGTGGCTCGGTTGGATTTGAGTTGCCGCTTTGTCTATTCGAGTCCGGGCATGGGGGAGCTTTTAGGCCGTTCTGATGGGGATTTGAGCGGAATAGAACTCTCTGGCTTGATTGGAGCGGGCGAGGGGCAGGCCATGTTGGCCGAATTGGTTCGCGCGAGCTTAGCCGATGGGGATGCCCGCGAGGGTGAGGTTTGCTTTTTAAGGGAGGGATCGTCGCTGTTTTTCGAGACTCACATCGTGCCGGAGCGCGATGCCGCTGGAGATGTGGTGAGTGTCCTATGTTGCGCCCGCGACATCACGAAGCGGAAGATCAGTGAACAGGAGCGGGATACGCATCTTCACTTCATGGAGGCTATAGAGAAGGTGAACGAGGCTATTCGGGAGGCTGAGACGGAAGAGGGCATGGTGAATGCGGTGCTGGACTGCGCTTTGGAGGTGTTTGCCTGCGACCGAGCCAATGTGATTTTTCCTTGTGATCCAGGTGCCAAGACGTGGCTGGTGGAGATGGAGCGTACGAAACCAGAGTATCCGGGAGATCTTGAATGCGAGAGGGGCGAAGTGCCGATGGATTCCGTCTCAGCGAAGCTCGCTGAGAGTTTGCTGGAGAGCTCTCAGCCTCTTGCGATTGGCCCTGGGCTGGATGTGAGCTTTTGTCCTGAGAGAATGGAGGGTTTTCGCTTCAAGAGCGCTTTGAGCACTGTTCTTCGGCCCAAAGGGGGAAGCCCGCGGAGTTTTAATTTGCATCAATGTTCCTGTTTTCGGGACTGGACGGAGCAGGAGCGAGGGCTCTTTCAGCAGATAGGAAATCGGCTAGAGGATGGCTTGAACGCGATGCTTGCTCGCCAAGCGATGGAGGAGAGCAATGTCAGGTTGAGGGAGGCTCAACGGATTGCTCGTCTTGGAAATTGGGAGTATAATTTGGATACAAGAGTGTTACGCTTGTCGGAAGAAACTCTACGTATACTAGAACTGGATACGTCTTCCAATTTTGTTGGAATAGAAACCTTGAGAGAGAGAATCCACTTCGAGGATAGGGAACGTGTGGGAGAGAAGATTTTTCAGGCGTCAGGGAATCAGCCCCGCTATTCGCTCGAATTTCGTATTTCCCTGCCTAGCGGCGTCATCAAGCACGTGCGGTGGGAAGGAGAGGTGCTTCAAGGTGGGGGGAAGCCGGTCCGCCTGTTTGGAACGATGCAAGATGTGACGGAACGAAAGGCTGATAAAGCGGCCTTGGAGTTGTTTCGTAATTTGATAGATAACGCGAACGACACGATCGAAGTGGTCGATGCTGAGACGGGTTGCTTTGTCGATGTGAACAGCCGTGCGTGTCAGATGCATGGATACACGCGGGAAGAGTATCTTCAGTTGAGGGTGAGGGACGTCGATCTGAGCGTAGGAGAGCAGCCCTGGGCTCACTTTTTCGATTCTCTCAAGCCGCTTGAAAACACTCGCATGGAGAGCATGCATCGCAGGAAGGATGGAAGCGTTTTTCCGGTAGATGTCAGTCTTTCGGTTGTTACGCTTGATAAGGACTTTGTGGTCGCAGTCGTGCGCGATATCACGGATCGGGTTCGGTCTGAGCGGGCTCTTAGGCAGAGCGAACTGAGGTTTCGCCAAGTCACAGATAGTATCAACGAGGTGTTCTGGCTAACGGAAGCAGATCTGAGCGAAATCATCTATGCGAGTCCCGCCTACGAGACGATTTGGGGGCGACCAGTGTCAGATCTTTATAGGGATGCGGACTCGTGGCTGGAGGCGGTTCACCCTGAGGACAGGGACCGGGTTCAGGGCGAGCTGTATGGCGATTTGAATAGCGAGTTGGATATGAAGTTCCGTATTCAGCGGCCTGATGGCTCTATTCGGTGGGTCTTCGCGCGTCATTTTCCAGTGATGGACGATGACGGGCGGGTAGTTCGCCTGGCGGGAGTGGTGTCCGACATAACGGAACGGCAGGAAGCGGAGTCGCAGTACCTGCATGCTCAAAAAATGGAAGAGATGGGTCGTTTCGCGGGTAGCATCGCCCACGATTTTAACAACCTCTTGGCGGCGATTCAGCTTCAGACATCAATGCTGCTCTCGAGCGCCGATCTGAGCGTGCCGATACGAGATGGCATCGAATCGATCGAAGGAGTTTCCGAACGGGCGGCGGAGCTGACCCGGCGGATTCTGATGTTCACTCGCCGGGAAGCGGCAAGTATGAAGGACGTCGACCTTGCGGTGTTGATAAAGGGGATGGGTAAGTGGCTCCGGCGTCTGTTGGGAGAGAACATGCGCTTCAAGATCCGCAGCGCGGATCATCTGCCACTGGTGACCTGCGACCCGGGAATGATGGAGCAGATATTGGTTAATCTGTCGGTTAACGCCCGCGACGCGATGCCAAAGGGCGGAAGCCTCACCATTTCGCTCTCCACTGAAGAGCTCGACGAGGAACGTTTGGCGATGCATCCGTCCGCGAAGCCTGGACGGTTCGTGCTATGGGAGGTTGCGGATACCGGCTCCGGAATCCCGGAGGAAACACTATCTCGTATTTTCGAACCGTATTTTACGACAAAACCCAAAGATCGCGGGACGGGTCTGGGACTGGCCACTGTCTACGGCATCGTGCGACAGCACGGAGGAGGCGTAGAGGTAAAGAGTTCGCCTGGCGAAGGGACGCGATTTCTTATCCTGTTGCCTGCCTGTCCTGGTTGTTTGTTAGCGGATGACCAAGAAAAAACGGCATCGCTGACTGCGACCGAAGGCGGAGCAACCATCCTAGTGGTGGAGGACGATGAGGAGCTAAGATCACTGATTCGGCTTACGCTAGAACGCATGAGCTACCATGTGTTCGAAGCCGCAGACGGAGAGGCTGCAATCGCCTTGTGGAATGATCTTTCTCGCCGAGTGGATCTGGTAATGACCGACCTTGTGATGCCCGGCAATATCTCGGGAATGTCGATGGTGAAGAGTCTCAAGTCTCGGGACCCAGAACTAAAGAGCGTATACATGAGTGGATACGTTCCGGAAAAGGCGGATCAGGGAACTCGATTAACTCCGGGCGAGAACTTCCTTTCAAAGCCTTTTTCCCAGGCTGAACTTTCGTCTATCATACGTTTCCAGCTGGGAGACGGCGAAGCTGAACAGGGATGATTTTTTATAGCGTTGTAAAGGTGCTCGGACTCCCTTGAACCGTTCATGCGGCCGCGGGAGCCGTTGCGGGGCAGCTTTGAGCTGTTGTTGGGAGCGCCTCCAGTAGCGACCTGCGAATTTCCGCCAAAGTCGAGCTCATGAGTTGATGGGGCGTGATCGGCCCGCCCCTAGCGGATGAGGCCCCTCACTCGGGTCTCGACTCGAAGCAGGTGCGTGCGGGCGGTTATGTAGAGAGTGCTGCCGTCGGGACCGCCGAATGTGCAGTTGGCGAGGCCGTCTTCCGTGCTGAGAAAGCCTATCATTTTACCGTCTGGTTTAATAATGTAGACCCCGCCGGGGCCGGTGGTCCAAATATTGCCTTCGGCGTCGATGGCCATGCCGTCGCAGCCGCCGCGGCGGGATTCGCTGCGGTAGGCGGTGGCGTCGAAGAGTGTTTGGGGGTCGCCGGTGGGCGTGCCCTTGGCGTCGAGGGCGAAGGCGTAGACTGCAGGAGTTTGACGGTCGGAGCTGCCGATGTAGAGGGTTTGGCCGTCGGGCGAAAGGCCGATGCCGTTCGGGTAGCGAATGGAGTCGATGATGCGCGAAACGGTGCCGTCGGTGTCGAGCCGGTAGACGTAGTGGGTATCGATGGCTTGGTGCTGATCGAAGGTGAGGCCGTAGGGTGGGTCGGTGAAAAAGAGGGTCCCGTCGGCGGCGTAGACGAGGTCGTTGGGGCTGTAGAAGCCTTGTTCTTCGTAATGGTCTACGAGGGTGGTGAAGCTCTTGCTCGCCTCATCGTAGAGGGTGATGCGTTGGTTGCCGTGCTGGCAGATGGCGAGCTGTCCGTTGGGGGCGAAGGCGAGTCCGTTGGCCCCTGCTTCGCGGAAACCCGCCGGCTCCATCTCCAAGTGGCCGCTGGGAAGCAGGTAGATGCTGAGCCCTTCCGTTTCGGACCATGCGTAGGCGGTGTTTGCGGGCACGTCGGTGAAGAGGAGGCGCTGGTTTCTCGAGTCCCAGACCGGGCCTTCCGACCAGCGGAAACCTTCGGCGAGGACTTCGATTTTAGCGTCGGATGAGAGCAGCTCGTCGAATTCAGGGGCGTAGCGTTCGATGCTGCCGCGAGTCGCGTAGGGCGCGGGTAAGGCGATAGGTTCGCTTTGGGCGTGGCCAAAGGGGAGAAGTCCGAGGGCCAGCGTCGGGGCGAGGAAGCGGAATGGCTTTTTCATCGGGCGGCGGAATGGGAAGCGCGATTGGCGAGTTCGTCTCGCAGGGTGCGGGTGATTTTCGGCTCGGTTTCGAGTTGGCGATGCAGGGATGTTGAAAGGCTCATTCCACGAGGGAACTCGCGTTTTAGCAACGACAATGGAATGGGGCGAGCGACGCGGCTGAGGCGGTATTCTAAACTCGCATTGGCGAATCGAAACGCCATTGATTGAGAGGTCCTTTCCTCTTCCTTGTCTGATATCCTCAAAGTTCGTTTGCTGGGCGAGTTTTCACTTGGCCTGGGCGAGTCTCCTATCGAGGCGCTTGAATCCAATCGCTTGCGTCAGTTGCTGGGCTACTTGCTGCTGAATCGAGGCAAGACCTTGCAGCGAGCTCGGGTGGCCTACTTGTTCTGGCCGGATTCCACGGAGAAGCAGGCCTTGACCAACCTTCGGGGCTTGCTGCACGAGTTTCGCAAGGCATTGCCGGACTTGGAGTCTTTTCTCGTAGCGACCGCGCGTACCCTTCACTGGAGCGAAGATGCGAATACGGTCGTTGACGTGGAGGAGTTCGAGGAAGCCTTTGCCTTAGCCCTGAGGGCTCAGGAGGGCGGGAATAGAGCTCTTGCAATTCGGCATTTCGAAGCCGCGGCATCTGCTTATGCGGGTGACTTTTTGCCGGATGTGTATGCGGATTGGGCCCAAGAAGCGCGTGATGGTTTGCGGGAGAAGCTTCTCAAGGCCCTCGAATCTTTGGTTGCCTTGTACGAGGAGGCTCGGAACTACACGGAAGCGATTCGCTGCGCCTTGGCTTTAAGGGGGAGTGAACCGACTCGGGAGCAGACGCATGTGGCGTTGATGCGGTTGTATTCGCTCAATGGCGACAGGAGTAAGGCGCTGCAGGCGTATCGCGACTGCGAGACCATCTTGCGCAAGGAATTGGACGTTTCGACCAGTGAGCGAACCAACGAGTTGTATCGTAAGCTGCTTGCTGACGAGCCCCTAGTGGAGAAATCAAAAGCGGTTGCAGGGGCGGGCTCCGAGCCGGAGTTGCCTTTGCAGGGACGTCAGGCGGAATGGGCGGAACTGAAGGCTGCCTGGGCAGGAACTCAGTCGGGACAGGCCCAGCTGATTGTCTTAATAGGCGAGGCGGGGATCGGGAAATCGCGCTTGGCGGAAGAGCTTTACGTTTCGCTGGCGCGGCAGGGCGTGGCGACTTGCCGTACGCGTTCCTATGCGGCGGAAGGACGTTTGGCCTACGCTCCGGTTTGCCAATGGCTGCGTTCTCCGGTGCTGTATCCAGTTTTGTCGGACTTGGAACCGGTTTGGCTGGCGGAGATTGCTCGCGTGATGCCGGAGCTGAAGGCGAAGTTTCTCGACTTGCCGAAGTCGTCAATGGAGCAGGGCCATTCGCAGCGGCATTTGTTGTTCGAAGCCTTGTCGCGGGCGATCTTGGCCAAGGACGAGCCGGTAATGCTCTTGCTGGATGACATGCAGTGGACGGATCAGGAGTCTCTGGAGTGGCTACGCTTTTTGCTGCGTTTCGCTCCGGATGCGAAGTTGTTGATCACCGGTACGATTCGTGAGGAGGAGCTGGCCCATGACCATCCGCTGCGGCCGATGATGCGGGAGCTGAGTCGGGACGGGCAGTTGAGCGAAATCCATCTCGGACCCATTTCGGAGGAGGAAGCGGCCTTGATCGCGGCGGGCGTAGCGGGGCGCGACTTGAGTTTGCGGGAAGCGGCGCGGCTGTACGAGACGACGGAGGGGAATCCGCTTTTCGTGGTGGAGAGCGTGCGCGCGGGCTTGCGGAATCGGGATGAGAACTCGCTCGACTCTTTCGAGGGAGTGGAGATTTCTCAGGCCTTGCCGCGTAAGGTGCATGCGGTATTTACGACGCGCTTGGCTCAGCTTTCGCCGGCGGCTCTGGAACTGTCGCGCATCGCTGCGGTGTTCGGGCGAGCGTTCACTATCGAGATGTTGGTGGACGTGAGCGGGTATTCGGAGGACGAGGCGATTGGCTTGTTGGACGAGCTTTGGGAGAAGCGTATCTTGTGCGAGCAGGAGGCGGGCGTGTATGACTTTACCCATGACAAGCTGCGCGAGGTGACCTACGAGCAGATAAGCACGCCTAAGCGGCGATTGCTGCACAAGAAGTCCTCGGATGTGTTGGAGTCGTTTTTCGCGGAAGATTTGGATGCGGTGATGGCCCAGCTGGCCTCGCACTACGAGGAGTCGGGGCAGGCCACCAAAGCCGTTGACGCATATTTGAAGGCGGGGCTGGCGGCCAAGGAGCTGAACGCGACGCGGGAGGCGATCCGTCTCTTTGAGAAGGCCAACGTCTTGCTCGCCCGTTTGCCCTCTAAGTCAGAGAACTGGGAAAAGGAGTTGGAGCTTTGTACGGCCTTGGGCGTCTGCATGGTGGCGGAGTTTGGCTACCAGACGCCGCGCATGAAGGAGGTTTACGAGCGTTCGCAGAAGCTGTGTTCCCTGCTGGATCGTCCGACTTCGGCTCCAGTGGTGCGAGGCTTGGCTCTCTTCAATCTGGTTTTTGGAAACCTGTACGAGACCCTGGCCCAGGGCCGGACCTTGGCGGCTTATTACGAGGAGTCGAAGGACGAGGTTTTGTATGTAGAATCTGAGTACGTGTTGGGGGTTGCGACTTTTTGGCTGGGACGTTTCGAGGAAAGCCGGGCGCATTTGGAGCGTTCCTTGCAGCGTTACAATCCGGCGCTGAGCCATTTGCATGTGGCCGAATATGCCCAGGATCCGAAGGCGATTTGCCTGTGTCGCATGGGCTGGACCTTAGTGATGCTAGGTCAACTGGATCGCGGGGCGGACTTTGTGCAGCGTTCGATCGAGCTAGGCAAGGAGGTGGACCATCCGCACACGGAAGGCTATACGCTCAGCTTCGGCGGTCAGGTGTGCTGGGATCTCGGAGACTTCGCTCTGATGCGGAGCTGCGTGAGCAAGTTCCGGGCGATCACGGGGGAGCATCAGCTGCTTTTTTGGGAAACGCGCTGCGAAATGATGTCCGGATACCTGCAGGTGGTGGAAGAGGGCGACCGCTCTGGCTTGCAGCGGATCAGGGAGAATTTCGAGCTTTGCTTGGAGCGGAAGCACACGATCAGCCTTTCATCCTTCTTGGTCTTGTTCGCTCGGGCTTACGGGCACTTGGGGGAATTCGAAGGGGGGCTCCAAATATTGGATACGCTTGAGGATTCGATGAGCCAAAGCGATGAATCCTTCTATGACGCGGAGCTGTTGCGGGTGAGAGGGGAGATGCTGCTCGGTTTGCAGCGCCCTCGCGAGGAGGTGAGTGAATACTTCGAGCGCGCGCTGCAGATATCGCGAGAGCAAGGGAGCCTGTTGCTGGAGTTGCGGGCGTGTTTGAGCTTGGCCATGCTATGGCGTGGTGGCGAGCGTGGCGCGGCTAGCCGGCAGGATCTGGAGGAGGTATTTGGGCGGTTTAGCGAAGGCTTTGATCGGCCTGATTTGCGGGCAGTGAGCGAGTTTCTCGCCGAATAAACGCTTTCGGAACGGGATTTCGGCGAATTTTTCCGCTGATTTGCGAGAATCAACGCTTAGGGGAACGCTTGGAAAACGCTGCTTCGACTAGAGTGGTTGGGTCAAAAGGGGCGACGGTCGCCTCAGACGATTCAACTAAATCAATTGGAGATAAACATCATGCCACTCGTAAACGTACAAATCATCGAAAACGTATTCACCCCTGAACAGAAGAAGGAGATCATCACGAAGGTGACCGATGCCATGCTCTCGATCGAAGGCGAAGCCTTGCGGGAAGTGACCTGGGTGAAGATCGACGAGGTCAAGGAAGGGAACTGGGGGATCGGCGGACATTGCCTCACCGCGGCCGACGTGCATGCCATGCAGATGGCCTCGGCTTAGTTTGGCCCAACGCTTGTCTGGGGGATGCGTTTTCTGGACGCATTCGGAGAACGCATCCCACCTTTTTTTGCCAATGGCCGTTGGGACAACGGCCACTACCTTATTTCCACTTTTTTTGCCGAACAACGCTCCGCGGAACGCTTAGGAAACGCTTTGCCTGCTAGATTGGGTTCCGAAGCTGGCGCTCTTGCCCACTCGAAACCTCAAAAAGGAAGTATCATGAGAATCAACAAAGCTGACGTACCTGTTAAAATCGACGTTCCTGGAGCGACTGCCCGCCAAGCCTTGGAATTTGGCGACGCCACTGGTTATAGCAAAATGGCGGGAGAGTACTTTTCGCTCGCTGCTGGAACGGATATCGCGGGTTTGCTCAAAGGCCTGGAAAACGATCTTTGCCAATCTCCGCATTGGGGCTATCTAATCGAAGGCCAAATCATCGTAACCTATACCGACGGAAGCGAAGAAACTGTGAACGGGAGCGATCTATTTTACTGGCCTCCCGGACACACGGTCCGCGCTGCAGCGGATTCGGAAGTTATTCTCTTTTCCCCTCAAGCCGAGCATTGCGCGGTGGTAAGCCACTTGCACAAACAGCTCGTTCAATCGTAGTTAATTTTTCAACACAAAGAAATCTGTACCATAACTCGCCATGACAACGCTCGCTCAACCCAACCTTGATACCCTCAACGCCTCCGTTCGCGGAGAAATCGTTCTTCCGGATTCGTCGAACTACGATGAGATCCGTGCCATTTGGAATGCCATGATCGACCGCCGCCCATCCATCATCGTGCGTTGCACGGGCTTGGCTGACGTGAAGGCCTGTCTCGCATTCGCTAAGGAAGCGGACCTGGAAATCTCGGTGCGCGGAGCCGGCCACAACATCGCGGGAACCGCGATCGCGGATAACCGTTTGCTGGTCGATCTTTCGGCTCTTCGTTCCGTATCCGTAGATCCTGACACGCGTACTGTTACCGCCGGCCCTGGAGCCACTCTTGGGGATATCGATCACGAGACCAAGGAGTTCGGACTCGCAGTGCCGATGGGAATCAATTCGACCACGGGGATCAGCGGATTGGCTCTCGGTGGCGGCATCGGTTGGATGACCCGCAAGCACGGCATGACTTCGGACAACCTGTTGTCTGCCCAGATCGTAACGGCGACGGGCGAGGTGCTCGAGGCCAGCGCGACGGAAAACGAGGACCTGTTCTGGGCCTTGCGTGGTGGCGGAGGAAACTTCGGCATCGTGACGCGTTGGACTTTTCAAGCTCATCCCATAAGCATGGTGACGGCGGGCTTGTTTGTCTTCCCTGCAGAAGAGCGCAAGAGCGTGCTGCAGAAGTATCGCGAGTATGTGGTTACGCTACCTGAGACTTCGCCGGTTTGGGTGGTGCTTCGCCAAGCGCCTCCGCTCCCATTCTTGCCGGAGGATGTGCATGGAAAGGACGTGCTAGTGCTCGCCCTCTGTCATAACGGCGACCCTGCCGAAGGTCAGAAAATTGTGGATACGCTTACTTCTTTCGGGAATCCCGTGGGCGTGCATGCAGGCGTGATGCCCTTCGCGGGTTGGCAGCAAGCGTTCGATCCCCTGCTTACGCCCGGAGCTCGCAACTATTGGAAGTCGCATAATTTCACGGAGCTCTCGGATGCCTTTCTGGATACCATGATCGAATATGCGTCAGCATTGCCGAGCCCAGAGTGCGAAGTGTTTTTTGGATACATCGAAGGCTTCTGTAACTCCTTGGCTCCTGAGACGACGGCCTACAGCCATCGCCACACCAAGTGGGTGGTCAACATGCATGGGCGTTGGCAGGATGCGGGCGACGACGAATTCTGTATCCAGTGGGCGCGTGATCTCTTCGCCGCCACCAAGCCCTATGCGGCTCCCGGTGTGTATATCAATTTCATGACCGGCGAGGAAACCGACCGTATCAAGGACGGCTTCGGGGTGAACTATGATCGCTTGCTTGAGATCAAGACCAAGTACGATCCGGACAACGTCTTCAACCTGAACCAGAACATCAAGCCCGCCTAGGGCCTGGCAATGGGCTCCCGCTCGGCGGGAGCTCGAGGATGTTTCTTTTTAACTGAAAACCCACGCAAAGGTGGGACGGCCCCTTCGTGCGCCGCTCGCTCGGCGCTTCCGTCTTTCGACTGCGGAGCGTGCTGGGCCACCTTTGGAAGCGTTTTCCAACAACAAAAGACCGCCATGAATACCATGTTCTCGAAACGAACGCTCATAATTTTAGCCACTACCGCAATGCTTGCTTCAACCTTGCCTTCAACCAGCGCCCAGACTGCTGCGGCCGCCGATTCCGATTTCCAAATTGTCGAATTCCCATCTGAGGGTGCGATTCTGCGTGGCCGGCTTTATTGGCCTGAAAACCAGGGTGAGAAGCAGGCGATCGTGATCATGGCACACGGCTACTCTGCGACGATCAACGGAATGATCGCGGATCGTTATGCGGAAGCCTTCTACAAGGCTGGCTTTGCGGTGTTGCTCTACGATCACCGCAACTTTGGCATAAGCGGTGGCGAGCCGCGGCAGGAAATAAACATTTGGCGGCAGGCGCGCGGCTACCGAGATGCCGTCGACTACGTTTACGAATTGCCGGAGGTAGACCGCGAGAGGATTGCTATTTGGGGAGACAGTATGACGGGTGGACAAGTGATCGCGGTGGCGGCTATCGACCAGCGCGTGAAAGCTATCGTGGCCCAGATTCCCAGCTGTGGAGATGATGAGCCACGCGAAGACCCGGATGGGAGCTTGTTTGCCAGCATCGTGGACACCTTTAACAATGCGAACATCGATGGAACTCCGGAGACGACGATGGGACCTCTCCCCGTCGTTTCGCATTCGCCTGAACTATATCCGGCAGTGATGAAGCCCAACACTGCTTTTCGTTGGTTCATCGAATATGGGGGCCGCTTCGAATCCAATTGGAAGAACGTGGTAACCCAGGTCAATGTGAACGCGCCCGTGCATCTGGATCCCGCTATCTGCATCCCTCACGTCAAGGCGCCGCTGTTGATGGTGGTCGCAGAATACGACGAGATGCCCTACTGCAGTTCCGCGATTGCCCAGAAAGTCTATGAAATGGCTCCGGGACTCAAGGAGTTGCATATCATCGGTGGCGGCCATTTTGGCCTGCTGTACTACCCGAGTCCCCTGTTCGACGAATCGAGTCGCGTGCAGGTCGAGTTCCTGAAGGAGCGATTTGGGGTGACGGCCCATTGATGCGCGAGTTTCCGCAGTCGTCGCTTAAGGCTCCCTGTGTCGGATGGTGTTTGGCGAAGGCGGTGACTTCTCTCGAGTCGCCCTCGCGGTCAGGCGATCGTGCATTAATTGGAGTCGGAGGTCCCGGCGATCTTGGCGAGTTCGTCTCGCAGGGTGCGGGCGTTTAGCTGGTTGGAGCGGTAGGCGACGTCGAAGATATCGCCCAGCAAAGGAATGGAGCCGATGAGGAGGTCGAAGAGCTGTCGTCCGGCCATGAGCAAGAGTAGGCGCTTGGGAAGCTTGTGGCGCCAGCCGATGGCGAGAAAGTAAAGGAGAGGCAGGGCTGTCACGGTATCGCCGACCCCTGGGATAAGTCCGATCAAGGCGTCCCAGCCGAGCTTGATTTGGGTGCCGGGGATACGATAAGCCGCGTCCATCAAGGTGGCGATGCGCTCGGCGTTTTTCAGGTCGGTTTCGAGTTGGCTGGGCATGCGCGTTTGGCCGTTCTCGGAGTTTCAAGCCGACTTTGCGTGCCGCAGGCGAGGCGTTGTGAAATAGGTTGACGGTTGGAGAAGGGGCGTGGCTATATATTTAACCATATGGCTAATGATGAGCTGGATGCGATCTTTCACGCCTTGGCGGATGCGACGCGGCGGGGGATCTTGCAGAGGGTGGCGGAGGGGAATCCGTCCGTTGCGGAACTGGGGCAGCCGTTTGCCATGTCGGGGCCGGCGATTTCCAAGCATTTGAAGGTGCTGGAGCGAGCGGGCTTGGTGACGCGGGTGAAGGAGGGGAAGGTGAATCGCTTTCGACTCAACGTGGATCCTTTCGAACAGGTGGAAGCCTTTGTGAGGGAAATGCCGAAGGCGTGGCTGGGTCGCTCCGATGCGGCTGAACCGGAAGGTCCCGCTTCGACCGAAGGGGTCGAGGACGACGAGATGTGGAAATACTAGCGGGCCGGATCGGAGAGAGGCCTAAAGGGGCGGGTGCGAAAAAGGCGTCGTTTGAGAGCGCGACGCTTTGGGCTTGGGCTGCTTTTTCTGGTGATGGGACTTTTCTTTTGGCGTCTCAAGCGAGAGGCCAGCTCGCGAGGCGTAGGTGTTGAGTCTTCCCGAGTAGGCTATGCACGAGAACGAACTCGCTCGCCTTCCAGTGGATGGGAGGGATCTGGGTGCTGGGGATGATTGAGTTGTCGTAGAGGAGGGTTAGGTGGGGAGTGAATGGATCGGATGCGCGTTTGCCGAGACCTTCGCGGGCTAGGGCGACGCTGAGTGCTTGCCGGAAGGAGTGGAGACTTTCGAGTCCTTGATCGCCACGGAGCACGAATGGCCTGTTTTGCGGGCGGCCGGAGAAACTCTCCACTCTGTTGAACTCTATATCGAAAGCGTTCTCGTCGAGTGTCGCGCATGCGGTTTTCGCTGCGTCTACTAGGCTGTTGGGTAGACCGGCATAGTCTCCCAAATGGTGAAGGGTAACGTGAAAACGTTCGGTTTTGAGCGGTTTGCCGTGAAGCCCGAGCGAGACGCGGAGCGATTCCGCGAGTCTGGCGATTTGGGTGGCCGTTTCGCTGTCCGGGAAGATTGCGAGAAAGAGCCTGTCAGTGGGCGGCGTTTCGATGTCGAAGCCAGGGAGAGAGTCTTGGGCGGGCATGTGATTATGAAAGCCAAAGGCAGGCGAGTGTAGCTGGGATTTTCATGATTTTGGTTTCCAGTTTCTTAGAGGTTCCGTTGTTTTTGGTGCTGTGTAGGTCGATGAGGCCGAACTCTTCGGGGCGTTGCGTGATGACGTATCCACGCTTCACTTCCCGTTGTTCGCAGAAGTGGCGAAGACCTTGAACCTTCTTTTCTGTAAGCTGGGTGTCTTGGTATTTTACCTCGAAGGGAATGACGTCCTCTACGATGTCAGCTATCACGTCGACCTCTCGGTTTTTGTTGGATTTGTCCTGCCAGTAGCTAAAAGAAACGCTTCGATGGTAGTAGCGTGTGAAGAGATGTTTGAAGAAGGCTGCTTCAACGGCGCGGCCTAGTTTGTCTGCGTTTTCTAGAAGTCGTTTCCCGAGCATAAGAACGCTTCCTGAAATGGCGGGGTCGGCCAGGTAGTATTTGCTCTTGCCGCGTAAGACTTCCTTTCCGTACCCGAATGGCTTTTGTCGGTAGATCAGGTGGCTTGCTTCGAAAAGGTCTAAGAAGGTGAGTACTGTAGATTTCGATACGCCATCGAGTTCGCTCGCAATTTTTCCAGGATCGACAATACCGCCGTCATGGAAACATAGATACAGGAAGACTTTCTCCATTTCGAGTACACGCCGAACTCCAAATTGAGCGGTCATGTCTCGCTTGAGAACTTTGTCGACGATGTCTTCGCGAAGAAGTTGTTGGGTGCGGTTGAGATCGCTCTGGAGCGCGGGCTCAGGAAAGCCGCCTCGCATGAGATAATCGTGAAAATGGGGAAGCAGCAGTTTGGCGCTTTCGCTAGCTCGGAGGAATTGGGATGTATCCCAGTCGAAGAGGTGGGTGAGGCTGTGGACGTTTGGCAAATGCGGGAGGCCAATCTTCTTGAGTTGGAGAAATTCTTTGAAGCTGAGCGTAGGCAATTTGACGGTTTGCCAACGACCCACTCCCGATTCTTTTCCTCTATCGAGTGGGATGGCTGACCCGGTAACCACGATTCGGAGGTTCCGGTTGAAATCGACTTGGTGTTTTAGCCAGACCTGCCAATCCGGGACATATTGGATCTCGTCCAAAAAAAGGAATACTTGGTCTTCTGGACTGTGGGGAAAGAGCTCCTTCCAGATTTTGAGAAGGCCGTCTGCACCGGCGAGTTTTAGGATGGGATGGTCGAAGGTGGCGTAGATCATTCTTTCGGGGGCCACGCCCTGGGCGAGGAGCCGGCGGATGGCTTGAAGGATGAGAGTGGTTTTTCCTACCTGTCTAGGGCCTGTGAGCAGGAGTGCTCGGATGGAATCCTTGTCTTCGATCCACTGCCTCAGTTCGGAGCCGGCGGTCCGTTCCCAGCTCGGAAGCGCGGCCCTTTCCCCGCCGCTCCACCAAGGATTGAACTCTTGAAGAACGGGGAAAATCTCACTTTTTTCGATGAACATTCGCTTATTTAACCAAAATAAGACTAGTATACTAGTCTTATTTTGGTTGATCAAAGCTTTTACCCGTTGTCCAAAGGATTCTGGTCATGCCTTCCTTGGCCATGAAACCTCAAGGACTTTTGCAGTATGGCTTCGTTTTGATCGCCTTCGCGACCGGCTGCAAAACCGGCGTGAAGTTCGGCTAGGAAGTTCGAGGAGGGGCGGACTGAGGTGGCTTGTTCAGCTTTTGAGGCGAATGGATTGATCAATCGGCTCACGTTAGGGGACGAATGAGCCTTGGGGCTTGGAGAACTCAGGTGGAGCCGATGAAAGTGATTCCCGGCTTGGTTTAGTTTTTGACCACTACCGAGGAATGGAATGACGACACTTGAGCGTAGCGAAGACGATGCGCACTGATTGTCTCAGAGGGGAGTTGGGTAGATGGTTGGATTGTTGTTGCTTCTGTCTTTTGAGGAGAAGTCTGGTGTATCCACTTTATGAGTGCAGGGGGGATCTTGATCTTCTTCTCGCTCGATTCCTTGGAGGAGAAGGGGCATTGGCGTTTCTTGATGTTAAGATTTAAGAGCTGAGCCAATTGTCCTGTCTTGCACGTGTACGGAATCGTCTTCGTCGTCGGACGAATCCGATCCGGGGCCGCCAGGGAATTCTCCGCATCCAGAGTCGCCGCAACCGCATAGACCGTTGCCGTTGCCTTCTCGGGCGCATTGGAACCTTGGGTCTAAAAAAGCGCTAGCTCGCAAAGAGCCGCGATGCCAGCGATGAAGGGAAGAAGCAGCAGCTCGGCGATGGGGACTAAGAGGCCTTCCATGAATTATAGAATATCAAAGATTAACGGGCTGTTGCCCAAATCGGGAAAGAGCGAAAATGGGAGTGATACGCTTCTTAAGTCGTTGATTAATGAAGCTCGCGCGAGTCGTTTCTGGCTTCATCCGACTCATCCACAGTTTGGGCAACAGCCCCATAAGGCCTGACCCTGTAGCGCCTCTCCCTCACGGGCTTTTTTTTGGGGGGGGCGTATCGGATCCGGGTTGATCAATGTGATGTTTTGTGTCCTAGCCCTGTTGAACACTTCTGCTGAATGAGGCTCCGATATTGACAAAAATTTGGCTTCCGTTACGCTAACCTCTAGGAATCCGCTTTCCAGCACGACCTCTTGGGGGAGTGCCCCGGTCGCCTGAAATGCGAATCTCTGTCATCTGACCTATAATGGCATTGGATCATGGTTATGGTGTGGCGATCGGCACGCTAGTTAGGTTTCGCCGGGAAGATCCCGACGATTTCGGTAAATACTACCACGGCTTCATTGATCTGCAGGTCAACCACGATATCTATAAGTGCGCTATCGATGTCGACACCCATGATAATCAGATTTGCGTCGAGCATCGAGTGGTGCAGCTTGAATCGGGGGACATCGCAACCCTACTCGCTAAGAGCTTTGGTTTCCATTCTCTAGTATCCGACTCCACTTCCGGTGCGATCGACTATATCCGCAGTCAATATCTTCTGCCGTTGCGAACCTTGGGCTGCATCCCCGGAATCATCCTATCCATATTACCCCTGATTCTCAGAATTCGTATCCCTAATAACCCCGCACTATGGACCCAGGGGAACGGGGTGGAGACCCTCGACGTTTTGGAGAACCTTCTGAACGACGGCCCCAATACCCGGATCATGGTTTTCGGCGAGCCCTATCATTATGGGAAGGAGGGGGTTCATAACGTCCACCAGAATCAGGGCGACCCAGCCAGCACTCCACCGTCCATCTGGTGGCTGGAGAACGGGACTTGGCAGGATGGTGGCACCATCATCCAAAAAGCCGACGGCCGGATTATCGCCTTTTTAAACAAGTTCAGTTCGCAAGCCTTTCAGACCGACAATGATGGACACGCTCTTTAAGCTTTTCAAAGGAGGATAAAATCATGCCAATGACTATCGGCAACATCAGCATCTTTATGGGTCCGCAAGAAGTGGGTGGGCCGGACGATCTGCAACAGACAATTGTCGAATTTATCGATGGGGCGCAAAAGAAGCTTGATATTGCTGTTCAGGAACTGGACCACAGACCGATTGCCGAAGCTATCATCAGTGCCAAACAGCGCAAGGTGCAGGTGCGGTTGGTGCTTGAAGCGGACTATCTTACGGTGAGAAAGGCTCGACCTAATCCGTTCGTCAGGAAAGGCACCAACGAAGAGAATCGGAAAATCCACGATGCTATTTTGCGCTCTGCCATCAAGGTCAACTCCGACTTCAATCCGGCCATCTTTCACCAAAAGTTTATCGTGCGCGATGGCAGTGCAGTTTTGACGGGTTCCACTAACTTCACCACCACCGGGATCAGTAAAAACCTGAATCACCTGGTGATTATAAAGGACAAGAACGTAGCCAGGGTCTATACTCGCGAATATTCTGAAATTCGGCAGGGGCACTTCGGCAAGCTAAACGAGGGGCACGATCCTGCACCCAAGGATGTCGTGGTCTCAGGGGTCAATGTCAAAGTACTGTTTGCTCCCGATCACAACCCAGAAATGGAAATCGCCAAGCAGATGGCCAAGGCTCGCGAACGGATCGACTTTGCCATCTTCACTTTTGCCAAGTCATCCGCCATCGACGATCAGATGTTGCTGCTCGCTCAGACTGGTATCAAGGTGCGCGGTGTCTTGGACGGTAGGCAATCCAACCAGCGATGGGCTGCTACCAAAAACTTGCTTGGCAAGCCGAATATCGAACTTAGGAAGATTCCTAGTAAGGCTCCAGTCGGCAAGCTGCATCATAAACTCATGGTGATTGATGGAAAAGTTACCATTGTTGGAAGTTTCAATTACACGGGCCCGGCCAATATGCTAAACGACGAGAATATTATAGTCATCGGCAGCCATGACGAATCCACCCCAGCGGCATTGGATTCGCAGAAGAAAATTGCCAACTACGCCTCGGAAGAGATTGAGCGAATCTATACCCAGATCGGGGTAGATATTCCATCGTGAGGAAGGGACGACTGTACTTAGTGGGGGGGGCGACTCTCATTTTAGAGCCCCGCTAATTTGTGTTTTCATGCAGAGGGTCTTGCGTCTGTCCTAGGCGCGACGCCCGCGAGGCGAGGCTTTGCGGATCTTTGTACCTTTCGAGTCGAAGGTGTTTGCAAAGGGACAGGCTATTTGTTTGCGTTTATTTCGCTACAGGTGTTTGCAAAGGGACAGGCTATTTGTTTGCGTTTATTTCGCTACGATCTTAATGAGGTCGGAGACGTGGGCGATACTGGACCTAATAGTCGCTGAAGCGATCGGGACTTCTGAGATCGAGGGAGAGTATTTGAGTTGGCCCGATGTGGCTTGTTTTTTTGTTTTTGGGGAAGATGAGGCTTCGCTGGGGATGTGGTTGGGTCAGGTTGGCCTTTCTCCTTCGACGAGGCTCCGGCGAACAGGTCGGCCAAATAGGTGTCGTTGGGTGACGTTAGGTTTTGGGAAGGGTGATTCCCTCGACAACGATCTCCTTTGAACGATTCTTGGAATGCATGATAAATATTGCTCGGACTGTAGTTGTTTTATTGTTACTGGTTTGTGGCTCTTCTTGTGGAGGTGGCCGAAGCTTTCGGGTTTCGGTCACGGTGGTGGATCAGGATGGAATGCCTGTGCCGGATGCTAGGGTTCGTGCTTTTTTCGTGTTTTTTGGAAGTGATTCGGAAAGCAAGCAGGTACAAGGGAAAACGGATGGAGAGGGTAAGGTTATCCTGACTGAAAAAGGTGAAACGCAGGTGTCTCTCGAAGTGGAGAAGGATGGCTTCTACGATAGCGCTAAGCCGGTGAATTTGTATGAGAGCGATGAGCTAGGCTATTCGCGTCCGTTTGATCCGCAGGTGACTATTGAGCTCAAAGAGGTTCGGAATCCGGTTCCCATGATCGCGAGAGGACATCAGATCCGACTGGTGCTCCCTTCCTTGTCGGAGCCGGTTGGATACGATTTGTTCGAGGACGATTGGGTGGCGCCATATGGAAACGGAGAGTTTGTGGATGTCCTATTCGAGTATGTGGGGGAGGTTGGAGTGCAGGAGGTTGAAGCACGATTAACCGCCACGATTGCGGGTGGTGGGTTCGCTGAATTTGAAATGGGAACAGGAGGCAGTCTTTTGAAGTCGGGCTATCGGGCTCCGGAGGATGTATCCAAATATTCGAGCAGTGTTGTTCGTCGGATAAGTCGCCATTTGGAAGGACGCAATATGGTGGACAATAGCAGCTATCGTAAAGGGATTGGCTATTATCTAATGCTACGACCGCGGTACGATGAGAATGGGCAGCTAGTGGCGGCCTGCTATGGAAAGCTCTATGGTGATTTTCAGTTTATTCCGACAATGAATGGAAAATGCGAAGTCCGGTTCTCCGCATTTTATGTTAACCCGGTAGAGAATGATCGTAATGTAGAGTTCGATACGTTTCGCAATCTCATTAACCCACCGAAGGAAGAGCGGGTTCGGTTTCCGTAATGAGAAGTCAATTCGGATGGTAGCGTCATTTTTGAACAAAGGACGACGGATGCCGTAGTAGAAAGGGTTGGTCTGGTGACCGGCCCTTGGCATGGATTAAACTGACTGAAGCTTAGCCGATGATGGCGACGACTTCGTTCTCCTCGGAGGCGGCGTCGAGGGGGGATGGTGTCTCCTTCGATGGCTTGGCCGTTTACGGTGAGGGACTTGACGCCTTTGCTCTTTCCTTCCGGGGTCTGGAGGGTGATGCAAGAAGGTCTTTCTGCGGAGCTTGCGATTGGCTTTCGTTTCGGGTTAGCGGGTTCCGGCAGACAGGGCTTCTTGGACTTCGTCGATGATTTCTTCTGGGTGTTCGATGGAGAAGAGTTGGGCGATCGCTTGGAAGTCGGACGCTTCGATGTTGGTCCATTTGCCGTTAATGCTGAGGGCGTGTTCGCTTTTCTCGGGCGTTGGGGTCAGATCGTAGGCAGGGGTGAGCTTCCAGCCTTTCTTGTCATCGAATAGGAATGCGTGGTTGCGCACGTGGTCGTCGCGGTTGCCGCAGAGGACGTTGAAGACCATGCGGCGGAACTGTTGCGCGACTTGCTGGTGGTCTTTGGTGAGCGCCCGGGTGGTGCGGAGTAGGTCTTCGTAGCTGGCTGCGTAGCGAACGGCGAGCTGGTGGGTGGCGCCGCCGAAAGTGTGTATGTGGATACGTTGGTTGTCGCGCCGATCGAAGCGTTGCACAAGCAGGTGGGCGTAGGGGCCTGCGGTGGTTTGGCCTTCGACGAGCCAGTGGTCTGCGGTTTCGATGCCGGCGCGACGGGCTCGGGTGAGGAGGTCGTATTCCTTGGTGCCAAGGTCTCGGTGGTGCGGTTCAGAGAGTTTGCCCATATCCAGCTTTAGGATACAGGGGATAAAATCGCTGGATGGCGCTTCGGCGCCGATCGAAAGGCGTTCGGATTTTGGATTCCAATTGGCCAGCATCTTGGGGAAGCGTCCTCCTGGATTGCTGCCTGCCTCGAGTAGGGCTTTGGGGCCGGGGAGCGTTCCTGCGTGTTCCTCGATGACAGCGCGTGCGAATGCGACGGCTTCGGCGAGGCTGGCTTGTTCTTGCTCGTATCCATCTTCTGGATAGTAACTGAGGGCTCCGAGGCCTTTGCTGCCCACGATTGAAAGACGTTGCAGGATTGAGACTTCGTCTGGAAGCAGGCCTGCTTCGCGGAGTCGCCGATCCACGATGGCCCGCCCCCAATAGTCTGGAAGGGAGTCGGCGAAAAGTCCGGGTAGGTTTCCTTCGAAGGGACTGTTTGGAGCCATGGCCCCGGCCCGGTTTTGAAGGTAGAGAGGCGATAGCTCCAAGCCACGAGCGAGAAAGGATTCGTCGTATTGGAAAAGGAGCTGGCCGGTGTCGTCGTTGAGGCGCCCGAGGGGAATGTCGCGGTAGTGAACTTTGAGTCTCATCGGGCGCGGCTCCGTTTGCGAGGTGGGCTTGATTTCTCGATTTGGTCGAGGTCGCGTATGGGCGTGGGAAGGAGGATCTTTTCGAGCTCTGAGATGCGGCCTAGGCTGTGGACGACGCTAACGAGTCGCTCTAGCGATATGCTGCCTTCGCGCTCGAAACGGCGATAGGTGGAGAGGGTGATGCCTGACCGTTTGGCGATTTCTTGTTGAGACAGATTCTGCTCCAAGCGGATCGCTTTGCAGCGCTGAGCGATTTCCTGGGATATCTCAGTCTGCGTTTTAAATATCCACATATGGACGAATATAGATAGTTATAGGTTGTAAGTGTCAATATTTGAGTGATAAGTATTGTGGTTGAGGTTCTTGGATTTTGATCGGGTCCTGTATCTCAAAGTAAAAAGGCGTCAGTCCGGGGACTGACGCCTTTGAGATTGAGAATCGCGTGACAACAGTCGTCGCTCGCGAGCGAGCTATGCCTGTCGAGAGCACTTGTTGGACTAGCCGATGATGGCGACGACTTCGTTGACGTCCGAGGCGGAGGTGAGGGGGATGGTGTCTCCTTCTACTGCTTGGCCGTTTACGGTGAGGCTCTTGATGCCCTTGGACTTTCCTTCTGGGTTCTGGATGGTGATGTTGAAGGTCTTGCCGCGGAATTTGCGGGTGACTTTCAATTCGGGCCATGCAGTTGGTACGCAGGGGTCGATCTGGAGGCCTTCGTAGGCTGGCTTGATGCCGGCGAAGCCTTGGGAGATCGTGAGGAAGGTCCAAGCTGCGGTGCCGGTGAGGCCTGCGTTCTTGGCTTCGCCTGGTGTGGCGGCGTCCTTACCGGCGATCATTTGCGAGTACATGTAGGGCTCGCCGCGATACACGTCGATCTTGTCTTCCTTGGCCGCGGGACAGACGCTGAGGTAGTACTCGTAGGCGCGGTCGCCTTCGCCCAATTGTTGCAGGGCGAGGTGGATCCAAGGATTGTTGTGGCAGAAGATGCCGGCGTTTTCCTTGTATCCAGGAGGGTAGGACGAGACCTCGCCGAGGTGGACGTGGTAGGTCTGGTAAGGTGGCTGTTGGAGCACGCAACCGTCTTCGGTGTAGAGGTGCTCGTGGACCGCGTCGAGGGTCTTCTTGGCGCGGCCGTTGTCGGCTCCTGCTCCACCCATGACGAGCCAGCCTTGGGACTCGATGTAGATCTTGCCTTCTTCGTTCTTCGCGGAACCGATTGGCTCCTTGTAGGTGTCGTAGGCGCGGAGGTACCAGTCGCCATCCCAACCTTGGGTTTCGACGGCTTCGAGCATTTCGGCGTGAGCGGCTGCGGTTTCCTTAGCCTTTTCGTCGGCGCCGAGGTGCTTGTAGAGACCTTCGAGATCGAGGCAGGCCTTGAGGAAGAGACCGGCGATCATGAGGGACTCGGCAACTTCTTCTGCTGTGTTGTGGCTGGCGGTCTGGAAGGACTCGTTTGGCTCGGTGGAGAAGCAGTTCAGGTTGAGGCAATCGTTCCAGTCGGCGTGGCCGATGAGGGGAAGATTGTGCGGACCGCGGTTCTCGAGGGTGTAGCGGATGCTGAGCTCGAGGTGGTCGAGCAGGGTGGCTGTCTTTTCTTCGACGTCCGCGTATCCAACTTTCTCATCCAAGATGCCGACGTCGCCGGTTTCGCGGATGTAAGCGGTGGTGGAGAGGATGAGCCAGAGGTGGTCGTCCATGAAGCCGCCGCCGATCTCGTCGTTGCCCTTCTTGGTGAGGGGCTGGTACTGGTGGAAGCAGAGTCCGGAGGACATCTGGGTGGCGGAGATGTCGAGGATGCGCTGGCGAGCCTTGTCTGGGACCATGTGGACGAAGCCGAGCAGGTCCTGGTTGGAGTCGCGGTAGCCCATGCCACGGCCGATGCCGGACTCGAAGAGGGAGGCGGAGCGGCTGAGGTTGAAGGTGGCCATACATTGGGCCTGGTTCCAAGCGTTGCCCATGCGGTTCATGATAGGGCAAGGGGTCTCGAGCTGGAAGGTGGAGAGCTGGTCGGTCCAGATGCCGTTGAGCTTAGCGAAGGCTGCGTCGACTGCGGCATCGTCGGCGTACTTGGAGAGGATGGCGTTGGCCGGCTCCTTGTTAATGACGTGCGGGGCGATGTATTTTTCGCCGGATACAGTGACGTAGGCCAAGATGTAGGAGTGCTTGGTGGACTCGCCGGGCTGGAGGGTGATCTCGTGGAAGTGGGATCCGATTGGGTTCCAGCCGAAGGCTTGGGTGTTGTTTGGCTTGCCTGCGAGTACGGCTTGCGGCTCGTGGATACCGTTGTGCACGCCTACGAAGTCGTCGCGGCTGGTGTCGTAACCATCGATGTCGCGAGTACAGGCGAACATGGTGTAGTGGTCGCGGCGCTCACGGTATTCCGTCTTGTGGAAGATGGCGTTCTTCTCGATTTCGACTTCGCCGATCGAGTAGGTGCGCTGGAAGTTGGTGGAGTCGTTTTGCGCGTCGTAGAGACAGAATTCGACGAAGGAGAAGAGCTTGAAGGTCTTGGGAGCGTCGCTGTTGTTGGTCAGCGTGGTCTGCCAGATTTCGAGGTTTTCTTCGGGTGGTACGAAGATGAGCACGCTGGCTTCGAGGCCGTCCTTGGAGGAGGTGATGCGCGAGTAGCCGAGGCCGTGGCGGCACTCGTAGGAGTCGAGCTTGGTCTTGGTTGGCTTCCAGCCGGGATTCCAAACGGTGTCGCCGTCCTTGATGAAGAGGTAGCGGCCGTTGTTGTCGTACGGCATTTCGTTGTAGCGGTAGCGCGTGAGGCGGCGCAGGCGGGCGTCCTTGTAGAAGGAGTAGCCGCCGCCGGTGTTGGTGTTCAGCGCGAAGTACTCGTCCTGGCCGAGGAAGTTCAGCCAAGGAAGGGGAGTGTCTGGACGTGTGATCACGTATTCACGATTTGGATCGTCGAAATGTCCGTATGGATTGCTCATGGTTACTAGGTTTTTGTGAGAAGGTTTTAAGCCTGAGGATGATCTGGTTGTGTTTTGTCTTTTTGCCTACGAAGGGCACTAAGTTTCACGAAGAGATCGGGTTGTATTCGTTTTTAACTACAGGTTTCTCAGATCTTTGTGGATGTTGTGTGATTGTATTTTGTTTAACCACAGAAGGCACAAAAATCACAAAGGATGGAGTTGTGCGTCTTTTGTGACTTTTGCGCCTTTTGTGGGTGGTAAACGTTAGGCCATGACGACTTCGATCTTGGAGCCGTCTTTTAGCTTTTCGGTTGGGACGAGGGTGCCTTCGATGGCTTCGCCGTCTACGGTGAGGCTGGCGACGCCGGTTTGGCTTCCGTTCGGGTTGGAGACCTTGATGGCAATGTTCATGCCGCGGAACTGGCGTGTTGCCTCGTATCCAGGCCATGAGGACGGGAGACAAGGATCGATGCGAAGGCCTTCGAGTTCCGCTTTGATGCCGAGGATGTAGGCCGTGGAGGAGTAGTAAGCCCAAGCGGAGGTGCCGGAGAGCCATGGGAGGCGAGCCGCTCCATGCATCGGGCTGTAGCGGGCGTGAGTCGATTGACAGTGCACGTAGGGCTCGCTTTGGCGAATCTCAGCCTTGTCGTTGAAGCTCGCTGGATTGAAGGCCCGGTAGTATTCGTAGGCGGAGTCGCCTTTGCCGAGCATGGCTTCGGCCATGACGACCCAACCTTGCGGGTGGTTGAAGATGCCGGCGTTTTCCTTGGTACCTGCGTTGAAGAGGCGTGCGGCCATGATTTCGACGGGCATGGTCTCGACTGGCGGGGCGCAGAGCTGGGCTCCGTAGTCGGTGGCGAGCTCGCGTTTGACGGACTCCATGCAGATTTTGGCTTGTTCTTCGGTGGCAGCACCGGAGATGACGGCCCAGATCTGTGTATTCAGATAGATGGCGCCTTCTTTGGAGTCGTGCGTGCCGTAGACGGTGCCGTCTTCGGCGATGGCCCAGATGAAGCGGTCCTTGGACCAGCAGGTCTTCTGGATGGCGGCATCGACGATCTTTTGTTGCTCGAGCGCCCAGGCTGCTTCTTCGGGCTTGCCCAGCTTGTTGGCGATGTCGGCGTAGACGCCGAGGCCGAAGCGGACTTGGAAGCCGACGAAGAGGGATTCGCCGTGGTAACCGAGCTTGAGGCAGTCGTTCCAGTCGGCTGCGAGGCCGCATGGGATGCCGTTGGCTCCGGAGCGTTCGAGGTTGAACTCGAGGGCGCGGCGGAGGTGGCCGAATACGGTGGCTTCACCTTGGTCGGCGTAGGGGAGGACCTTGTTGTAGAAGTCGAGGTCGCCGGTTTCGCCCACGTAGGCGGGGACTGTATTGAAAAACCAGAGACAGTCGTCGGAGCGGAATTCTTCCGCGGGCGGCATGGGCGTGTTGCCCGGCTCGTGGTTGAAGGGCTTGACGACAGGTAGGGCGCCGCCGTTGGAGAATTGGCCGGTGAGCATGAGCTCGAGGCGTTTGCCTGCTTCTTCGGGAATGGCGGGGAGGACGGCGATGATGTCCTGCACGGTGTCGCGGAAGCCGAGGCCGTTGCGGTGTCCGCCGTAGACGAAGGAGGCGGAGCGCGACCAGGTGTAGGTGATGAGGCTGTTGTAGGCGTTCCAGACGTTGACCATGGAATCGAAGTCGCGGTCGGGGGTCTTGGCGGTGAGGGCGCCGAGGCGCGAGTGCCAGAAGTTTTTGAGCTTGGCGAATTCTTCGTCGACGCGGGCGAGGTCGCTGTATTCGGCGACGGCTGCCTTGCCTTCGACGCCGGCTTTACCGACGCCGAGCATGACGAGCAGTTCGGTGGATTCGCCGGGAGCGAGGGTGATCTCGGTTTGCAGGGCCGAGCAGGAGTTTTCGCCGTAGGTGGTGGAGCCGGTGGAGTTTCCGTCCGCGACGACGTCTGGGCGAGCGTAGCTGCCGTAGGTGCCGATGAACTTTTCGCGGCTGAGGTCGTAGCCTTTGATGGGGGAGCCGAGCAGGGTCATCCAGCTCATCATGGCGTTTCCGTCGCGCTTGATGGAGGACCAGTCTTGCGGGAGGTAGTGGTTGACGGTCATTTCGGTGAAGCCGTCAGCGAAGTCGGCCTTGCCGATGTACTGGGAGTACTGGAGGTTGAACTGGTCTTGGTCGATGTTCCAGTGGTTGGTGAACTCGCAGTAGGTGAAGACGGAGAGCTTGCGGGGCTTGGAGCCGGTGTTGGTGACCTTGAGGCGCCAGTATTCGAACTTCTGGTCGATGGGCACGAAGTAGAGGGTCTCGGTCTTGATGTCCGAGTAGTCGGATTCGATGGTGGTGTAGGCGGTGCCGTGGCGGCAGGTGGTCTTGTAGTCTTCGAGCGGCTTGCCGACTGGCTGCCAGCTAGTGGTCCAGAAGTCGCCGGACTCTTGGTCGCGCAGGTAGAAGTAGCGGCCAGGCTGGTCCATGGGGACGTTGTTGAAGCGCAGGCGGGTGAAGCGGCCTTCGGACGCGGAGCGGAAGAAGGAGTAGCCGCCGGCGTTGTTGGAAATGATGGCGCCGTACTCGGTGGTGCCGAGGTAGTTGGTCCACGAGCGTGGAGTGTCGGGGCGAGTGATGACGTACTCGCGTGCTTCGTCGTCGAAATGGCCGTATTTCATTTTTTAATGTGTTAAGGGGGAATTGAGTGGTCGCCCGATTGGGTGCGGTCTCGGTTTATCGTTATATCAGATCGAGCAGAACCCCGCATCCCTATCGAACCCTGCATTGGCGTAGGGCCCGGAGCGGGGCTTGGGCTGCATTTGGAAACTCGTTTTGATGGTCCGCTCCAAGGCCAATGTCTAGGGGGAAAGCAACTCTATTGTGAGAGTAACGGTATTTGGAGGATGGTGGCGTTTCGGGGGGGGAGTTAGCTCAAAAGCGCTCCTTATGAATCGTAGTGGGTTCGTGCATGGGCTCGCGGACTCTCGCTACGAATTTCATGAATAATGCAGGCTGGGGCGATTTGGCCGGTAGGCGTCGCGGATCAGTCGTGTGGGATGGACTTGGTGAAGGCGTCGAGCTTGTTGTCGGCGAGGAATTCCATCAATTGGTGGTCGAGGTCGATCAGCTTGTGGTGCAGCGGGCAGGGGGATGTGGAATTGCAGGCTCCGGTGCCGAAGGGGCAGGAGATGCGGTCGTCCACCTTTTCGAAGGTGGAAACGATATCGAGCAGGCTGATTTCGACGGGGGGCTTAGCGAGCCAGTAGCCGCCTCTGGGGCCGGGAGCGCCGTCCACCAGTCCGGCTTGGGAAAGCGTGACCAGCAGTTTGGCGACGATGGGCTGTGGGAGGTGCCGGTTGGTGGCGATGTCGCGCGAGCTCAAGCGAGTGCTGCCGCCGTCGTAGACTTCGGCGAGGTAGCTGATCGCCATGATGGCGTTTTGGGCGGTCTTGCCGTACTTAAGCATGGTCTTCGATGTCTTTCTTGAGGGATACCTCGCCGGAGAAGATCGGCATGGCGACCCGGATGGCTAGGGTGTAGATCATGAGGCCGGCGGCCCAGATGCCAGCGGAGATGCGCCACTCGATGCCGTTGGGCGTGTACTCCACGATTTCGTGCAGGGTGGAGGGGATGAATCCGGGGATGATGAGCCCCATGCCTTTTTCGATCCAGATGCCGGCGAAGGCGAAGCAGCAGGCGGTTACCAGCATGACGGGGTGCTTGTGGACCTTGGGGCAGAGCAGCAGCAGGGCAGCCAGGATGGTGAGGCCGATGGAGGTCCAGATCCAGGGGACGAGGGCGTTGAAGCCGTGCAGGCCGAAGTAGAGGTAGTGGGCGGCGGCGGTGTGGGAGCCGCCGGTGTAGAATTCGGTGAAGACCTCGGAGGCGAGCATGAGCAAGTTGATGAGGATGGTGACCCGCATGATGTTGACGAGGATGCGGATGGCTCCGTCGCCCACCTTGTAGTTGCTGAGGTAGCGGATGGCTTCGAGGGCGAGCAGGATAAAGGCGGGCCCCGATACGAAGGCGGAGGTCAAGAAGCGTGGCGCCAGCAGGGCGGTATTCCAGAAGGGGCGTCCGCCGAGGCCTTGGTAGAGGAAGGCGGTGACGGTATGGATGGAGATGGCCCAGCCGATGGAGAGGAAGACGAAGGGGACGTAGAGCTTGGGGTTGGGCTTGCGGCCCCGGTAGCGTTGGTAGAGCAGGTAGCCGCAGATGTGCAGGTTGATGAGCAGGTAGCCGTTGAGCACGATGACGTCCCAAGTCAGCATGGAGACGGGGAAGTGGAATTTTCCGATTCCGGGCAACATGTGCCAGACGCGGTCGGGGCGGCCGAGGTCGACCACGACGAATCCAATGCACATGACGATGGCGGCGATGGCGAGCAGTTCCCCGATGATAACCACGTCGTGCATATCGTCGTCGTGGTAGAGGTAGGCGGGGATGACCATCATGACGCCGCCAGCGGCGAGGCCGACCATGAAGGTGAAGTTGGCGATGTAGAGTCCCCAAGAGACGTGGTCGGTCATATTGGTGACGCCCATGCCGTTGGTGACTTGGGTGGCCCAGGCGTTGAGTCCCACGAGGGAGACGGCGGAGAGGCCGATCATCCAGGCGTAGAAGAGCCAATTGCCCTCGGTGGCCATGACGACCATGCGCCAGATGAAGCGCGGGTAGCTGTTCAGGTGGCTGAGGTGGGGAGGGGGCAGGGTGGCGGCGGGCTTATTCATCGAAGAAGTAGTAGAAGCTAGGTTTGGTGCCGAGCTCTTCCTTGAGCACGAAGACGCGTTTGTTCTCGAGGACCCAGCGGATCTCGGAGTCGGGATCGAGCAGGTTTCCGAAGACGCGGGCGCCGGTGGGGCAGGCTTGCAGGCAGGCGGGCAGCTCGCCGTTGCGGGTCTTGTGCATGCAGAAGGTGCACTTTTCCATGACGCCTTGTGGACGGACGCGGTTGGAGAGGTAGCCTTGGACGGGGGTGATTTCCTCCTTGGGGATTTCCGGCTTGGTCCAGTTGAAGCGGCGGGCGTGGTAGGGGCAGGCGGCTTCGCAGTAGCGGCAGCCGATGCACCAGTTGTAGTCGACCGCCACGATGCCGTCCTTTTCCTTCCAGGTGGCCTCGACCGGGCAGACGTCCACGCAAGGCGGGTTGTCGCACTGCTGGCACTGCACCGGCATGTAGAAGGAGTCGGACTTGGGGACGGGCCCCTTGTAGTCGACTTTGCCCTGCTCCATGTCGAGGGAGCCTTTTTTCATTTCCAGCACGCGGATGTAGGAGTTGCCGGACTTGCGGTCGTGGTTGTTTTCGACGTGGCAGGCTTGGGCGCACTTGCGGCAGCCCACGCAGATGGAGAGGTTGAGGGCGTAGCCGAACTTTACGCCCGGCTGGGGCTTGGGGTCGCTGATGGTGACGTCGGCCCCGTAGTCTTTCTTGGTATCCTCCTCGAGGCGCTTGAGGACCTTTTCCATCTGCTTCGGCGTGAGCTCCTGGTAGTGCTTTTGCAGGAATTCGTCGATGGACTGGTCGGCGGCCCAGCTGGTGAGCGGTGCGATGGCTTTGGCGAACGCTGCGGTGCCGAGGGTGGCGCCGATACCTTTGACAGCGGTGCGTCGGCTGATGCCGCTAGATTTGTTAACGTCTGTCATAGCGAGTGGATTAGTGGACGTGCTCGTCCGGGTAGGAGTCGCCGTATTGTTGCTTGCGCAGCTCCACATCTTTGGGCGGGAAGACGGGGATGAGCTGCGGGTAGGCGGGAGAATGGGGATCGTGGCAGACGTTGCAGGCGTTGCGGGTACGGGGGCCGCGTTGGAGGTCCCAGTAGCCGGTCATGCCGCCATGCGAGCCGTTGCGGTAGTCGCGGAACTGCGGGCCGTGGCATTGGGCGCAGAGCTGCATGGTGTTTTCGAAGGGGACCGCAGAGCCGTCGGCGAGGCGAAGGGTGTCGTAGTTGTCGGCGTTGTGGCAGCTGAGGCAGGAGAGCTTGCCGTGCTGCTTTTTGAGGCCCTGGTGAAATTCGTCGAGTTGCTCGGTATTGTTTTGGGTGATCTGCGGGGCGCGGGTGCTGTGGCAGGTGGTGCAGGAGACTTCGGTGGGGGCGTGGCCGCTCCGGGACAGGTCAGCGAGGACAGTGGGCGTTTCGGGCAGGCCTTGGATGGTAACGGGGTATGGTTCGCTCGCGTCCAGCACGACTTGCACTTCGCTGTGGCTGACCGCTTCTTCGAAGGACGCGAAGGAGCGTTGGTAGACCCACCAGGACGCCAGGGTGAAGAGGATGGCGAAGGCGACGATCGCTGCGAGGATGAGGGGAGGGGCTTTCATCTTTGGCGAGATTGGAAAGCCTTGGATTTTTATTCAAGATAAAAAGGTATTTAAATATTGAAATCTGTGGAATCTCGATCAAGTTGGTTTCAAATGAGCACATCGCGTCCGTGGAACACTCGTCTTACCAGCTTGGTGGTCACTCTATCCGCCGACCCGGAGGTGGCGGCCCCTGCCCATGGTGAAATCGTCAGGCATCCTTCGATTTCGGCTGCACCGGTGGAGGGGCACTACCTTCCCATCTTAATAGAAGACGTGGACGCTCGCCCGATCCACCAGTGGCTCGAATCGCTTCCGGGCGTCGCGAACGTGGACGTCGTCTTCTGCTCCACGGAAGAGCCGGCCTTCTAAACTTTCCCCCTCCTTAACCCTAAAACGCACCCCTCATGACTATCGATCGTCGCCACTTCCTCAAGCAAACCGCTATGGCCGCCGCCGTGGCTGCCGCTCACCAGCGAGCCTTCGGCAAGTACGAAAACACGGAACTCGATGCCGCAACGTCTGCCGACGGAGTGAAATGGGACAAGGCGCCCTGCCGTTTTTGCGGAACGGGCTGCCATGTGAGAGTGGGGGTCAAGGATGACAAGGTGGTGGCCATCCAGGGCGAGCAACTCGCCGAGGTGAATAAGGGTTTGCTTTGCGTCAAAGGTTACCACGTCGGAGGAATCCTCTACGGAAAGGATCGGCTGACTCAGCCCCAGTTGCGCCGTAACGGAAAACTGGAGACGATCACTTGGGACGAAGCGATTGATGTTATCGCCCAACGCATTTACGACAAGCCCGAGCAATTCGCAATCTATGGGAGCGGACAGTGGACGATCCCCGAAGGCTACGCTGCCCAAAAGTTCCTCAAGGGCGGCCTTTCCAACAACCATATCGATCCGAACGCTCGCCTATGTATGGCGTCCGCAGTTACTGGATACCTTTCGACGCATGGGGTGGACGAGCCCGCCGGTTGCTACACCGATCTCGATAAGTGCGACGTGCTCATCATGTGGGGTAACAATCCTGCGGAGATGCACCCGGTTCTCTTCTCGCGAGTGATCGATCGTCGTTCGAAAGGGGAGGACGTGAAGCTGATCGATATCGGAACGCGTCGTACGCGAACGAGCGAATACAGCGACGAATACCTCGAATTCCGTCCGCAAACCGATCTCGCCATCGCCAATGGCATCGCTCACTTGCTCATTGAGAACGGGACTTACGACAAGGCGTTCATCGAGCGCTTCTGTAATTTCAGAAAGGATACGGAAAAGGCGTCGCTCTTTGGTCAGGTTAGCACTTTCGAGGAATACGCGGAACTCCTGAAGCCGTATACTCCGGAATACGTTTCCGAACTCTCGGGCGTGCCTGCGGAAAAGATTCGCATGCTGGGAGAGCTCTTTGGACGTCGCGATATACGCATCACCAGCCTCTGGTGCATGGGGGTCAACCAGCATACCCGCGGTACTAACATGAACCGCCTGCTGCACGGCATCCATTTGCTCAGCGGCCATTTCGGCAAGCCCGGCGACGCTCCGACTAGTTTGACCGGACAACCGTCCGCTTGCGGCACCGCCCGCGAAGTCGGCACGCTGGCCCACGCCCTTCCCGGAGGACGCGTGGTCGCCAACGAGAGCCATCGCAAGGATTGCGAGGATGTCTGGAACATGCCGACGGGCCGCATCAATCCCAAGCCCGGCTACCACACGGTCAAGATGTGGGAACAGTTTTGCACTCCGTCGGAAGAGGGTGGCGACATATCCACAATCTGGGTACAGGTTACGAATCCTGGCCATACGCTGCCGCACTTGCGCAAGCACTTCACCAACAAGGCGAACTTGAAGGACAAGTTCCTCATCGTCTCGGAAGTCTATCCGACGGCTACCACTAAGCTTGCGGATCTCGTCCTGCCCGCTGCCATGTGGGTGGAAAAGAACGGTGTCTTCGGCAACAGCGAACGCCGTACCCAGCAATGGTTTAAAATGGTGAACCCGCCAGGCCAAGCCCGCGACGACGCGTGGATGACCATTGCCGTGGCACGTCGCCTCTTCGAGATGGGCCATCCCGGAATGAAGGACAAGGACGGCAAGTTCATCTTCAGCATCAAGGACGACTCCGGCGCGGAGGTCCCCGTTTGGGAGTGGGAGCATTACTACGACGTCAATACCGACCAGCAGCTCTTCGAGGAGTACCGCAAGCTGACCTTCTTGAAGCACAAGGACGTGGCTCCCTACGACGAGCTGGTCAAGGCCCGCGGTCTACGTTGGCCGGTAGTGAAAAAGGCGGACGGTCAGTGGCACGAAACGCCCTATCGCTTCATGGAGTTCAGCGATTCCTATGTGGAGAAGGGCAAGGAGCTGCAGTTCTATCACTCCGTCACCAAGGACGATAAGGCCTTGATTTGGTTCTGTCCCTACGAGCCAGCCACCGAGGAGCCGGACGCGGAATACCCGCTTTGGCTCTGCACCGGTCGCGTGCTCGAGCACTGGCATACCGGTACCATGACTCGCCGCGTTCCTCAGCTGCGTAACGCCATGCCGCACGCTTACGTGGAAATGAATCCCGAAGACGCTGCAGCCCAAGGCCTGGCCAATGGCGACCTCGCTGTGATCGAAACGCGACGCGGCAAGATCGAACTACCGGTTTGGCTCAACGGTCGCGGACGTCCGCCGAAGGGATCGATCTTCGTGCCCTTCTTCGACGAGAACTTGCTCATTAACGAAATTACGCTCGGCGACGTCGATCCGATCTCCAAGGAGCCGGACTACAAGAAGTGCGCGGCGGTCGTCTACAAACGCCCCGCTAGCAAGCCCGCTGCCCAGCTCGACCCAACCCGCTAAGAGATGAGCTCCCCAACCCCCAAGCGAAACAAGTCGACGGCTGCGACCAGCGTCATCGTAGCCGCGGTGTTCACCGTATCGGTGAGCGGCTTCTTTATGGGGCTCCGCCAAACGGTCAGCGAGTCGAGTGCGGAGCCGGTGGCGCTTAGCAGCAGTACCCATGAAGAGGATACGCATGAAGATGCGATACCCGCTCCCAACTATGCTGACATTGCGAAAGCCGCTTACAGCCCGAATGCTGCGTGGAAAAGTCGCTTGAGCGATCTTTCTCCGCATGACGCGTTGGATTCGGTTGTGTCCTCCGATCCGGAGGAACTTCGATACCGCCGCGACTCGCGTCGCGCTTACGATGGGGCGCCTCCGGTCGTTCCGCATCCTATCGACCAACATACGGCGGAGAGCTGCTTGCAGTGCCATGGCAAGGCCTTGCGAATCGGCGACGTCGTCGCTCCTGCCATTTCGCATCCGGAGTACACCAGCTGTACCCAATGTCATGTATCCACCAAAGGGCTGGGCAGCCAATGGAATACCTCGGATTTCGATTTGCATACGGGCAATCGCTTTGGCGGATACCATCAGCCCCTCGAGGGCAGTCAGGCTTATCCCGACGCGCCGCCAACGATACCGCACACCCTGCACATGCGTCAGAATTGCATGAGCTGTCATGGTCCTATGGGTACAAGTCCGATTCGGACGAGCCACCCCGAGCGCCAAAGCTGCAACCAGTGCCATGTACCTGGTTCCGATATCGATAAGAGAAACTTTTCAGAGTCGCCTTTTCCTTTCTGGGAGAGCCTTTCGGCGGGCGGGTCTGCTGATTAAGCGAAACAACCATGGCAGAACCGAAAAGACAGTTTTCCCGGCGGGACTTTTTCAGCAACTTCCTTAAGCATGTACGCGGGGATGTGGAGAAGGCGCCTGCTCCGGTA
The DNA here is from genome assembly GCA_050297195.1 of Opitutaceae bacterium. GTDB lineage: Bacteria > Verrucomicrobiota > Verrucomicrobiia > Opitutales > Opitutaceae > Pelagicoccus. Next base: position 38,841 of record JBNKSG010000008.1, read on the forward strand.
TCATCGAACTCCGATCGTTCGGACGAGCTGCGGGTTGCGGTGATTCAAGGGCGTTACTGCCTCGCCTACCAAAAGAGCTTTTGCTCGGTCTGTTCCGAGCGTTGTCCCGAGCCCGGGGCGATCATTACCGAACGCGGCATTCCCCGCGTGGATGCCGACGCC
>JBNKSG010000009.1:0-38227 GCA_050297195.1 Opitutaceae bacterium
CCACATCCTGCCCATCTCCCCGCTCGGCATCATGCAAATGACCCGCCAGCGCATGCAGGAATCCGTCTCCTCCGGCCTCTACACCGATTGCCCCTACTGCCGCGGCAAAGGCATCGTCAAGTCAGGCACCACCGTCTCCGTCGAACTGCAACGCAAGCTCTCCGGCATCATCCGCCGCGCTCGCAACCGCACCCCCGACCTCGAGAAACCCATCAAGCTCCGCATCCTCGTCAACCCGTCGATCATCGATCGCCTGCGCGAAGAGGACGCCGACCTGCTCATCTCCCTCGAGAAAGACTACAACGCCCAGCTCACCTTCCGGGCCGACCCCAACTTCCACGTCGAAAACTACCGCGTTATCGACGTCGAGACCGGCGCCGCCTACGGCTGAGCGAGGAGCCCGCTCCCAAAGTCCGCCACAACCTGTGGCAAAGCCCGAAGAGCCCGCGACTACGACGAAAAACCACTTACCCACCCCAAATCCAAAAGCCCGGTCCGCGAAAGCGGCCGGGCTTTTTTGCGCTCGCATCTCAAGGGACAGCTCCCCATCCGCACCCTCGCCCCCCTCAAAAAAGCCCGCCCCCTTCCTCAACCTTTGAGCACAAGTTTTTATCAACGTTGATATAAACTTGCGCAAGCGGCAGCTCCCACGGGCGCCCCTCCCACAACTTAACGATCCCAATACCTTTCCTTATACCTATCCAGACTCGCCAGCCCGCCATTGCTATACGCAAAAGCATCCACAACGGTGAATACAGATCCAGAGGACGTTCATGGCTATCGAATGGAGAAACAATTTCGCTACCAATGACCCCCATATCGACGAACAGCACCAGCAAATCTTTCGCTTCGCCAACAAGCTTGAAGCCCTAGCCCAGCAAGCCACCGTCGATACGAGGGAGGTCGATCACCTGCTACATTTCCTCGAAACCTACATACAAAACCATTTCCGCTACGAGGAAGCCTGCATGCTCAAGCGCCGCTGCCCGGTCGCCCAGAAAAACCGTTCCGAGCACGTCGCCTTCAAAGCCTTCTTCACGCGAAACCTCGAATCGTACCGCCAGAACGGCCATTCCCAGGAATGGGCCCAAGAGCTCTACCGCAAGCTCGAGAACTGGCTCTCCAACCACATCTGCAGGGTAGACGTTCAGATACGTCACCACCCCGAGAAGGCCGCTACCCACAAAGCGAATCATTCCCAATAGCCATCACAGGGCAGGCAGTTCCGCTGACGGGCAAAAACGTCGCCACCGATGCCACCCGAAATCTGATAGGCTCCCACCTGAGGCCATCGGCGTACCCGCTCAACTGGAGACACGCTTGCATGAGATTCTGCCTGCCATTCGTCTGGCCATTGGTGATTTCTCATAAAGCTAACTGATCTACACAATGAAGCTAAACCTCGCCCTATTCCTCCTTCCCCTCGCAACCCTCTCCACCTCCGTAACAGCCCAGAACCGCATCGGATCCGGCGACGTCCGCGAACTCTTCAACACCTACTGCGCCACTTGCCACGGCGAAAACCTGCGCGGCGGACAAGGCAGCTCTCTCGTCGACGACGTCTGGGCCCACGGCAGCAGCGACGCTGACCTCGCCCGCGTCATCGCCAACGGCATTCCAGACACCGAGATGATCGCCTGGAAGCACTCCTTTTCCGAAAAACAGATCCGTTCCCTCGTCATCTACATCCGCGAGCAAGGCCAGATCGCCGCTCGCGAAGCCCTTCCCGAGGACGCGTTCGAACCCAAGGACGGCGTCTTCACCTCCGAGAAATATAACTTTACCATCGAGAAGATCGGCGAAGGCGAAGGCATCCTCTGGGCGATCGAGTTCCTTCCAGACGCCTCCATGCTCGTCAGCCAACGCAACGGCGTACTCTGGCACTTCAAAGACGGCAAACGCACCGCCATCGAAGGCATCCCCGAAGTCTGGCAACACGGTCAAGGCGGGCTCCTCGAAGTCCAAAAACACCCCGACTACGCAAACAACGGCTGGATCTACCTCGGCTACTCCGAAAACGTAGGCGGCAAAGAGAATGGCAAAGACGCAGGCATGACCGCCGTAGTCCGCGGGCGGATACGCGACGGGAAATGGGTCGACCAAGAGGAAATCTTCCACGTCCCAGCCGACCTACACTCCGCCGCCGGCGCCCACTACGGCACCCGCTTCGTTTTCCAAGACGGCTACCTCTTCTTCGGCATCGGCGACCGCGGACGCCAACAATACGCCCAAGACCTCAGCCGGCCCAACGGCAAGATCTACCGAATCCACGACGACGGACGCATTCCCACCGACAATCCCTTCGTGGACACTCCCAACGCCCTTCCCTCCATCTGGTCCTACGGACACCGCAACCCCCAAGGCCTCGACGCCCATCCAGAAACGGATGACCTCTGGGAAGTCGAGCACGGTCCCCGCGGCGGCGACGAAACCAATCTCATCCGCCCCGGCCTCAACTACGGCTGGCCCGTCATAACCTACGGGATGAACTACAACGGCACGCCCATCACCGAATTCACCGCAAAAGAAGGAATGGAGCAGCCCAAACACTACTGGGTCCCTTCCATCGCGATCTGCGGCATCGACTTCTACACCGGCGATAAATTCCTCGATTGGAAAAACAACCTCTTCGTCAGCGGCATGGCATCCCAAGAACTGCACCGCCTCGTCATCGAAGACGGCGAAGTTGTGCACGACGAGATCGTATTCAAGAACCAAGGACGCATCCGCGACGTCTACAGCGGACCCGACGGCTACCTCTACGTCCTGCTCACCCAACAGTCGCCACGCATCGGCTCCATCTACCGCCTCGAGCCAAACTCGTAGCGCGGTGCTTCAGCCCGCGACCGCAGTGCAGGATCCCGCCCCCCCCAGCGACGAAGTCGCGATGTTAACACTTCGAACCATCATTTTCCTTAATTCTGTACGTCGCCGCGGCGAGGCGACATCCTCTTACTGCCAGCAGGTCCAACGCCTCGCCCTACCATTTCGGTGATCTAAGACCGACTCAATTCGCTGAAAGCGCCTCCGTCCACCCTACGCAGCATCCTGTTGCCTTGAATCGTCGAAGGTCTAAACAATCTCCACGATATGCAAATAGGAATCGATAGCTTCGTAGCCACAGACGCCGATCCAGTAACCGGCAAAACCGTGAGCCCACGCCAACGCGTGGCCGACCTCCTCGAAGAGATCGAGCTCGCCGACCAAGTCGGACTGGACGTATTCGGAATCGGCGAACACCATCGCGAGGAATACCTCGACTCCGCCCCTGCTGTCCTGCTGTCAGCTGCCGCCGCCCGCACCCAAAACATCCGCCTCGCCAGCGCCGTCACCGTGCTCAGCGCTGCCGATCCGGTACGCGTCTTCCAGCAGTTCGCCACCCTCGACCTAGTCTCCCAAGGACGAGCGGAGATGGTGGTCGGCCGCGGCTCCTTCATCGAGTCCTTCCCTCTCTTCGGACTCGACCTCGAAGACTACGACGAACTCTTCATCGAAAAGCTGGGCCTGTTGCTGGAGCTGCAAGACCGCACCCATATCAATTGGAACGGCAAACACCGCCCCGCCCTCACCGGCCAAGGCGTCTATCCACGCCCCATCCAAGACCCCATCCCTATTTGGCTCGGGGTTGGCGGCACGCCCCAGTCCTTCGCTCGAGCGGGGCAGCTCGGACTCCCCCTCATGGTCGCCATCATCGGCGGCGAGCCGCACCGCTTCAGGCCACTCATCGAGCTCTACCGAAAAGCCGGAGCCGAAGCGGGCCACTCGCCCGAAACGCTAAAGGTCGGCCTGCACTGCCTTGGCTACACAGCCGACAGCAATCGCGAAGCGGCCGATGAATTCTTTCCTGGATACGCCAGAGCCTTCACTGCAATCGGCAAGGAGCGTGGCTGGGCACCCGTGACACGCCCTCAGTTCGACGCCTTGCTCGGCCCTACCGGTGCCTTGCACGTAGGCAGCCCAGACGCTGTAGTCGAAAAAGTACTACGCCAACATGAAGCCCTTGGAGGCATAGACCGCTTCAGTTTTCAGATGTCCGTTGCCTCCTTGCCCCACAAGCCACTCATGCATGCCATCGAACTACTCGGCACGCACGTCGCCCCCGCAATCCGCAAGGAACTTGCTAACGGCGACTAACCGTTGCACTGTTCAACCAGTCCGAACCTTTCCACCCCTATAGCAAAGAAGAGCAGCCCCCTCACCAACACGCCTCACCATGAAAATCCTAGCCTTCGGCGCCTCCACCAGTTCCAAATCAATCAATCGCCAACTCGCGCTATTCGCAGCCAAGCTCACACCCGAGGCCGACGTCACCGCCCTCGACCTGCGCGACTACAAGCTCCCCATCTATAGCGCCGACGAAGAGGAGACCAACGGCGTCCCCGCCGACGCAAAAGCCTTCCTCCAGCAAATCCGCTCCCACGACGCGATCATCGTATCCCTCGCGGAGCACAACGGTTCCTACTCCGCCGCCTTCAAGAACCTCTACGATTGGGCATCCAGAGAAGAACAAAAAGTCTGGGCCGACAAACCCATGCTCCTGCTCTCCACCTCTCCCGGCGGCCGAGGCGGGGCCAACGTACTCGACGCAGCTAAGGCCACCTTTCCCCGCATGGGAGCCGACTTGAAAGCCACCTTCAGCCTCCCCAGCTTCTACGACAATTTCGACGCACAAAAAGGCATCACCGATCCCATGCACCTCGAGCTCCTCAAGAACGCCGCCGAAAAACTAAAAGCATAGGATGCCGCGCGAGCCACTAGGCCAGCTCTACGATCGCATCAACGGCGAAGAGGAAACGCGACTCTGCCGCGACATCCCCGAATCCGCCTGCAAGCACCTGCCGCGTAATTTCTTCGCCTACCTCGCGTCAAACGTCCTGAGCAAACTTGCCGACGAACTAAGCAGCGCCCGCCTCGTCCTGCCCTGGTTGTTCGCCTCGCTCGGAGCCCCGATCGGGCTTGTCGGCTTCATCGTCCCCCTGCGAGAAGCAGGCGTCCTGCTTCCTCAACTATTCGTATCCGAATACCTGCGACGAAAAGAAATTCGGAAATACGCATGGCTTGCCGGAGCGGCCTTCTCGGGCATCTGCCTGCTCCTAGTCGGAGGGCTTACGCCTTACTTGCCCAGCACGGTCGGCGGCTACGCAACACTCGCCCTCTTGCTGGCCTACAGCCTGGGTCGCGGAGTGTGCTCCGTTGCCGCAAAGGACGTCATCGGCAAGACCGTATCCAAAAAACGGAGAGGCAAGCTCATGGGCGACAGCGCCGGACTCTCCAGCGCCCTCGTGCTCATGGTCGGACTCAAGCTTTCCGCCTCATCCGCGAACGGCAGCGATTCCCTTCCCTTCATTCTCCTCCTCACCGCGGGCGGCCTCTGGTTCGCATCCGTTTTCTTATTTTCAAAAATCAAGGAAGAACCGGGAGCCACCGAGGGGGCCCGCAGCCCCATCGACGCCATCCGAAAAAACATTGCCCTCATCACCGACGACCGCGAATTCCGCCATTACCTCTACGCCCGCGGCTTGCTGCTCAGCGTCGCCCTCGCCCCTCCCTTTTACGCGCTCTTGGCCAAAGATGAAAACGACTCCGCCAGCACCCTTGGTTGGCTCATCGTGGCCGGCGGTCTCGCAGGTACCCTCGGCGGTCCGATCTGGGGCCGCTTCGCCGACTTCTCCAGCCGCATGACGATGTCGTTCGCCTCTCTCGCCAGCGGCTTGTTCGGTATAGGCATCGCCCTCGCCTACGAATTCGGAGACAGCCGCTGGCTCCAATTGCCGATCGCCCAAGCCTTTCTCTTCTTCGTCATTAGCGTCTTCTACGCCGGGGTTCGACTAGGACGAAAAGCCTACCTCGTCGACCTGATCAGCGGAGACAAATCTGGATACGTCGCCCTAGGCAACACCCTTATCGGCATCGCCCTGCTGCTGATGGGCAGCCTTGGTTTTCTCGCCCAGACACTCGGCCCCAGCGGAGCCATCGGCATCCTCGGCCTCATCTCCGTCGGCGGTTCCCTCGTCGCCTGGAGACTGCGCGAAGTAAGCGACTAGCTTTTGGGAAAGCGCCCTTTTGCAGCATTGAAAGGGCGCTATCGAACGCCCAACCACTTTCAAAATTCCTTAGCGACCCCCCGCAAACTTTTGGGTTTAAAGGCACCACCTTCCTTCGATAAAAGCTTCTCCCTCATGCTTCACGCCCTCGACATTTTCGGCACCATCGTCTTCGCCCTCACCGGCGTGCTAGCCGCCGGGCGCAACAACCTCGACCTCTTCGGGGCCCTTGTCCTCGCTGCGGTCACCGCAATCGGCGGCGGCACCCTGCGCGACCTCATCCTAGACGTCCCCATGTTCTGGATAGTCGACCCCAGCTACCTCTACCTCATCGGAGGCACCTGGCTCGTCGCCCTCATAGCCGCCCGCTTTACCAGCAAGATCCCCGCCGGAGCCATCCAATGGTCCGACGCCCTCGGGCTCTCCGCCTTCACCGTGATGGGAACCGCCAAGGCCCTGCAAACCATCGACTCCCCCATCGTCGCAATCCTGCTGGGCACCCTCACCAGCGTGGCAGGTGGGCTGATCCGAGACATCCTCGCCAGTCGCACCCCCATGGTGCTCAACCGCCAACGACTCTACGCCACCGCCTGCATAGCCGGCTGCTCGGTCTACATCGCAGCGCTCCCCTGGAACCACACCGGTGCCACCCTCGCCGCCATGGGCACCACCTTCGGCCTGCGAGCCGGCTCCCTGCTCTGGGACTGGAAGCTGCCCATCTTCCCCGCAAAAGGCACGGGAGACGACTAGGACAAATTCGCATCACTTCACTCTGCCTTCTGCGGGAGCGTGCTTGTCACGCGAATACAGAAGCCTCCCATCGAATCGCGTGACAAGCACGCTCCACGATCGACCTCCCCTACTGGTTCAGCTCCTCCATCTTCGCCTTGAAGAACTTCCCCTGACGCGTGGGCGTGTAGTCTTCGTCCGAATACAGTTGCGGAGACCAGTGATCATCGAAAACCCAAGCAGTCCAGGAGATTCCCTTCTTCTCGAAGTAGTCGATAATCGCCTCTCCATAAACCTCGTCGCCAATCACCGGACGGTGAGCCCCCGGACCATCCGCGCTCATAAACCCGAACTCCGTGCAGATCATCGGGTACGTATCCGCCACGTAGCCCCAATCCCGCTCCCAGTCCTCAATCCACGGAGCCGGACGCTTCTGTGGATACGGATGCGCCACATACGCCACTCCCGGAAACGAAATCGGATCCTTCCTCACATCCGTTAGGTCATAGGCAAAATTAAAGCCCGCCACCATCGGGATCTTCGACTCGTCGATCGCCTTGATCATGAAGATCAGCTCCTCCATGTAGGCCTTGTAGTCCTTCCATGGCAGGCGCCCCATGCGTCCCCACTGGTTCGTCGGCTCGTTCCAAAGCTCGTAAAAAGGTACCGCTGGGTTCCCCTTGTAACGCATCGCTATCGTATGCCAAAACCGAAAGGTCTCCCCTCGAGACGTCTCGTAAATCGGACGATGGAAAACATCCGTCAACGGATTCCCGATCGAATGCCAATCGATGATCACGTACATCCCTAGCTCCGCCGACCACTGCACCGCTTGATCGATTAGCTTCAAATACGCTTCCTCGCCTACACGCCGCCACTCACGCGGATGCACCGGCACGCGAACCACGTTCGCATTCCAACTCGCAGCTTTTTCAAAGTACTCTCGCCCCCAAGTCCCGCGGTCCACCAAAACCGCAGCATCGATCAAAGCGACGCCGCGAAAAACCACCGTCTCCCCGGCTGCGTTCACGAATCGATTTCCCTCCACCGAAATCAGAGACAAATCCTTCCCCGCCTCCAAAGCGCTGAGCTCGTCGCTAAACGTGCCCTCAGCCCACGCGCCCAACGCAGCCGATACAGCTACGATGCCAAAAAATACTGATTTCAAACCACTATATAAACTCTTCTTCATAAGGGACAGGGGGATGCTGGGTTACCAAAGAACCAGTGCCAAAAACGCACATTCGCAAACAGAAGCGTACTCCAAGGATCGTAACTAAATCCAAAGCGTTCCCCACTATCGAGCCAAACCTCGCAGCAGCTCATCCAAAAGAATAAGCTCCTCGACCAGCTCCCGAAAAGGCGCAGGCAAGTTGCTAAAAAAGAGTCAAGCCCCTCTAAAAAGGTAAAAAAGTGCGCCACGAAGCGCAGTGACGAATCAATCGATCTACGTATGAACCGATAACACCAATGTGATTAGGGAAACTCCCCAAGCCCACACAAACCTGTTAAACGTCATTCAACCCGCTCAAAAACGCCCACGGCGCTTTCATCTTTTGATCGCAACCGTTCTATTCGTTCTCGCCGGATTTGGCGCGCTTTCCCCTGCCCAAACCGGAACCACTTCCGAGGAAGGCAACCGGTCAGATCCCAAGACCATAACCACCTTCGATCAATACTGGGAAGCCGCCCAAATCGATAACCTCAAGAACAGGCCCCTCCCCCTCGACCTCGAATTCGACGTACTCCACTACGACCCCGAATGGGGAAACCTCTGGGCAGCGCAAGACGGAGCCGGAGGCTACTTCCCCATTTCCCGCACCCCCATGCCCTTCAAGTCGGGCAACCGCGTCTCCCTCAAAGGCGCCGTCATCCCCAGCAAAGGGCTCCAGCCCGAACTCATCACCGCCAGCATCCTTGCGGAAAACGCTTTCCTCACCCCCAAGAGCATCTCCGCCTCCGACAATACCGCAGACCTAAACGCCAACAACCAGCAATGGACACGAGTCTCAGGCTACGTTGATCAACTCACCCACCAAGATCCCACCCACATCGCCTACGACATGATCACCGGCGGTCAGCGTATCGAAGTCCGCCTCCTGCTCAACGATACCGAAGCGGTCCCCCAAATAGTAGGAAACTTCGTCGAAATCCAAGGATTGATCGTCGTCACCCAAAACCCAGACAACGGACAAGACCTCATCACTGCCTGGGTCGACGGCAAGGAGAACCTCGAGCTATCCAACGACACCGCAGAAAGCTTCTTCCAACTCCCGAGAACGAACATCGAAGAGCTATCGACTTCCTCTCCCGACCAGCTCCTACGCACCCAAGGCATCGTCTACCGGCAAAAAGCGGGAGAGCTGCTCATCGTGCGAGACGAAACCGGCCAAGCCGAAATCCCCATCCAGCAAGAAAGCCCGCTAGAAACAGGCGCCCTCGTCGACATCTATGGATACCCCCGCGCTTCCGGCGCCAGTTGGACCCTCGAAAACTCCCTCTATATCCCAGCCAAAACTGGCCAGGATCCAGAACGGGCGAAAGAACTGCTCCTCAAATACCGCCTCGCCGAACAAGTCCTCAGCGTCCCCTCCGACCAACTGGAAAAAGGACACAGCGCCAAACTATCCGGCGTGATCACCTACATCGACCCCGAGCTCAACTACCTCTACCTGCAAGACGCTACCGGAGGCATCCGCATAGAACCGGTCGGCCCCATCAGCTTGACCCCTCAGATCGGCGATTCCCTAGCCATCGAAGGCGAAATCGCGCCAGGCCCCTTCTCGCCCATGGTCAAGGCTCGAAGCCTCACCTTCTCCGGACAACTCCCATTGCCCGCCCCGAAGCACACCTCCTACACCGAAGCCCTCACCGGCAGCCTCGATAGCCAATGGGTCGAAATGCTCGGCTACGTCGACCAAGCCCGCAGAGACGGACACTGGACCGAACTCGTACTCACCACTCCACAAGGCGACTTCGAAGCGAGAATCTATACCGCCAACGAATCAAACATACCCAGGTACCAAGTCGGCACCACCCTCCGCCTCCAAGGCGTTCTCGTGACCGAAGCCAACGACAAACGCCAATTCCGATCCATCCTCTTCGTCGTCCCCGAACAACGCTTCACCAGCATCGAAGTCGAAGCCCTCGACAACCCCTTCGAACTCCCCCTCAGCGACTTCGACAGCCTCCAACGCTACCAGCCACAGGCCGTCGCCAAGCAATACCAGCACCTTCGCGGAATCGTAACCCTGCACCAAGCCGGACGCACCCTCTACCTCAGCGACGGCGAAGCCATCCTCCGAGTCCTCAGTCACTCCCAAGAGCAGCTCCAGCCCAACGACGTAGTCGAAGTCGTCGGCCTGCCCCAACGCTCGCCAACCGGCCTCTACCTCCGAAATTCCCAAATCAAAAAGGTAGGCGAAACCGCTCGAGTCGAGTCCATCCTCCTTGGCAATCAACTCTCCAACCTTGACCAAGACCTCGACGGGCATCTCATCACCCTAAACGGCAGCCTCACCGACCTCGCCATATCCGAAAAGCAAATACGACTCTTCGTCAACTGCGGCGGCACTATGATCGAAGCCATCGGTGATCGAGCCAGTTTCCAGACCCAGCTCCCACAGTTCGCTCTCGGAACCAAACTCCAGCTCACAGGCGTCTACTACCTCGTCTACAACGAACACTCCCTCCCCCAAGAATCGTCCCTCCTGCTACGTCAGGCCAGCGACATCGTCATCACTGACGCCGCCCCATGGTGGACTCCCGCCCGCACCGTCAACGCCCTGCTCATCAGCCTGCTCGCGATCGCCGTGGGAGGATCATGGGCCTTCTTCCTCAAGCGCCGCGTAGCAGCCCAAACCCTCACCATCCGAGAAAAGATCGAAAGAGAAGCCCTTCTCGAAAGCCAAAACAGAGAACTCGTATCCAACGTAGCCGACTTCATCTTCACCATAGATTTCGACGGAAAGTTCCTCTCCTTCAACGAAGCCGGCGAACGCCTCACCGGATACTCCAAAAGCTCCGTAAAACACCACACGCTCTACGACCTCCTCGAAAAGCGCGAACGCCGCATCCTACGCAAAATACTCACCCATAAGCGCCACCTAGAAAACACAGTATTCGAAACTCAAATACGAAGAAAAGACGGCAATCTCGTCTGGGTCGAAGTCAGCGCTGGATTCATCCGCCGAAACGGAGAAGCAGCCTACCTCTTCGGAGTCATGCACGACATCGACTCGCGCAAACAGGTCGAAACCGAACTCACCCGAGCCAAGGAAGCAGCCGAAGAAAACACCCGAGCCAAGAGCGCCTTCCTGGCCACTATGAGCCACGAGCTGCGCACCCCCATGAACGGCATCATCGGCATGACAGGGCTCCTCCTCGAACTAGACATCGACAAAGACGCGCGCGAATTCGGAGAGACCATCCGCGACAGCGCCTCCTCCCTGCTCGTCCTCCTAAACGATATCCTCGACCTCTCCAAAGCCGAAGCCGGAAAGCTCACCGTCGATCCGTACCCCTTCAACCTCGCCGACGCCCTCAAGCAAACCGTCAGCCTGCTCGAAACCACCGCCCATTCCAAAAACGTCGCCCTCCGCATAACCATCCCCGAAAACCTGCCCGAGCAATTGCTCGGAGACGCCGGCCGCGTCCGCCAGGTTCTCCTCAATCTCGTCGGAAACGCCATCAAGTTCACCGAAAAAGGAGAGGTCAAAGTAACCGTATCGCTCGACTCCGAAACCGAAACGACCGCTGACTATCGTTTCCAAATTGTGGATACCGGAATCGGCATCCCTGAAAAAGCCAAGTCAAAGCTCTTCCAGTCCTTCGTACAAGCCGACAACTCTCACTCCCGCCGCTTCGGAGGCAGCGGACTTGGCCTCAAAATTTCCCAAGAAATCGTCACCCTCCTCGGTGGCCAAATCGGCATGAGCAGCAAAGAAGGCGTCGGCTCGGAATTCTGGTTCACCGCCCATTTCACCAAGGTCGAGCCAAGCCCCAAAGACCTCGCCCAGGCCACTCCAAGTTCCGAGAACAAAAAGACCAAGAAACCCGTCTGGAAAGGACCTCCCGTCAACGTCCTCGTCGCCGAAGACACGCCCATAAACCAGCGCGTCACCCTCCTCCAGCTCAAGCGCATGGGCATCGAAGCCGACCTCGCCAAAGACGGGCACGAGGTCCTCGCCGCCGTACAAAAGAAAAGCTACGACGTCATCTTGATGGACTGCCAGATGCCCGACATGGACGGATTCGAAGCCACCCGTCTGCTGCGCGCCGATTCCCAACACGACAATATCTACATCGTCGCGCTCACCGCAAACGCCATGGACGGCGACCGCGAACGCTGCCTCCAGATCGGCATGAACGACTATGTCACCAAACCCACCCGCCCCGACAAGCTCTACGCCGCCATCGAGACCGCCGTCGCTCACGAAGCAAGTTAATAAACAGCGCTCCCTCTACGCCTCGTTCCTTCCTCCACCCACGACTTCCTCCAAACTCGGGAAACTGCTTTGAGCGCCTCGGCGGGTGACCGAAACAGACGCCGCCAAACAGGCCATACGAGTTGACTCCACCAAATCGACGCCCCGCGAAAACGCAGCCGCAAACGCGCCGTTAAAACAATCGCCCGCTCCTGTCGAATCCACCGCCGCCACACTCGCCGCATAGATACGATGCGCCCCGGAACGATTCACCAAAAGCGCTCCACGCGATCCCAATTTAGCTATAACCGTCCCCACCCCAAACTCCAACAGCGATTGAGCCGCCGACACGATTTCCGCCTCGCTCGATTCACCGCTCAAAGAACAGGCGGACAACACTGAAAGCTCGCTTAGATTCGGAGTCAAAAAGTCGACCAAGCTCAACACTTCCGCCGACAACGTCCTAGCAGGAGCTGGATCCAAAATCGTGATACACCCGCTCTCCCGAGCGATCGAAAGCCCCTTCGCCACCGTTTCAAGCGGCGTCTCGAGCTGGAACAATGCAACTTTCGTACCCGCAAAAAGCCTGCGATCACGCTCCAGTTCCGCCACGCTATACTCGCCATTTGCGCCCGGCACCACCACGATCCGATTCTCGCCATTTGCCTCTACCGTGATCACCGCAACACCCGTAGTCACATCCTCGATACAGCGAATCCCCTCCACGTCCACACCCGCCCCTGCAAGCCCATCCTTCAAAGCTCGCCCATAGTCATCCGCTCCAACGCGTCCCAGCATCGCGACATCGCCACCCAGTTGAGCCGCAGCAAAAGCTTGGTTCGCCCCCTTGCCCCCATTGAATACGCAAAAGCCATCTCCAACCACGGTTTCGCCCCCACGCGGAGCCCGATCCGCAGTCACAACGAGATCCGCATTCAAACTACCCAACACTACGATATCCGCCACGAAACCTCCTTTTGTAGACTCATCTCCAAAAGCTTCATCGACTATCCGAGCCTTGGCTACCCCAAAAAACACAGCTCATAAGGAACTTCTTCCTAGCGAATTGACGCCCCACCCCGGACCTCCAAGGCAATAGGGCACCCCCCCCCGTAGCGCGGAGCTTCCTAGTCGCGGCGCAGCTTTAGCGAAGACGGAAGCCCGCGGCCGCACAGCAAGAGAAAAACAACCGCTGCTCTCCATGAAAACGCTCCTGACGATCGCCAGCGCCCTCCTCTCCCTCTCACTCTTCGGCAGCGAACTCACCCTCACAACCTACAACATCCGACTCGACCTCGCCAGCGACGGCCCCAACCGCTGGGACAACCGCAAGCAACAACTCGCCAACCAAGTCAAAACCCTCTCTCCCAACATCCTCGGCATCCAAGAGGGCCTCCCTCATCAAGTCGACTACCTTGAAACAGAACTGAAAGGCTACACGCACATCGGAGTCGGTCGCGACGACGGCAGCCGAGAGGGCGAATTCAGCGCCATATACTACCGCCCCACCGATACCGAGCTTCTCGCCTCCGACACTTTCTGGCTTTCCGAGACACCAGACAAACCCTCCTACGGCTGGGGAGCCCACTACCGACGCATCTGCACCTACGGACACTTTCGCGACCGCGACACTGGATCCACGTATTGGGTTTTCAATACACACTTCGACCACGAAGTCCCCGAAGCTCGCCTCAATGGAGCCAAGCTCATACTCAAGCAAATCGATAGGCTCGTAGCTCCCACGGAACCCTATTTTCTGATGGGCGACTTGAACGCGACCCCGGACTCGGCCCCTATAAAACTCCTTTCGGAAAGATTGAAAGACGCCCGCCTGCATAGCAAAGGTCCCGTCTTCGGAATGGACGCTACCTTCAACGGATTCATTTCCGAAACCGTTCCCCAAAACCGCATCGACTATATCTTCACATCCCAAGAAGTCACCGTGAGCTCCTTCGCCACCCACAGCGACATGGTCGACCAACGCTACCCCTCCGACCATTTTCCGGTAACCGCTACCGTGAAACTCCGCCCCTACTTACCTTCCCAACTTCACGTATCCCAAACAAAGCGACACCTCGTCGATCAAAACGGACAAGCCTTCTTCTGGCTGGCCGATACCGCCTGGGAGCTCTTCCATCGCCTCAACTTCGAGCAAGCCGAGCACTACCTCGACCAGCGGTCCTCCCAAGGGTTCAACGTCGTGCAAGCGGTCATCCTCGCAGAGCAATCAGGACTCACCGTGCCCAATGCCAACGGCGACCTCCCGCTGTTCGACCTCGATCCCACCCGCCCCAACGAAGCCTATTTCCAACACGTCGACGCCATAATCTCAGCTGCCAACGAACGTGGCATCGTGATCGGCCTGCTTCCCACGTGGGGAGACAAGTTCAACAAGAAGTGGGGAGTCGGTCCGGAAATATTCACCCCCGCGAACGCGGAAGCATACGCCCGCTTCCTGAGTCAACGCTACGCCGACGCATCCATAGTCTGGATACTGGGAGGCGATCGGCCGCCGGAAGAGCAAGGCGACTACGACATCATCAACGCTATGGCCCACGGCATCCGCGCCGCAGCGGGAGGTCGACACCTGATCACCTACCATCCTTCGGGTATGAGCAGTTCCTCAAAGTTCTTCCACGACGCAAAGTGGCTCGACTTCAACATGTTCCAGAGCGGTCACGGAATGCTAAACAACCCTAACTACAATTTCATCGAAAAGGACCTTTCCTTATCCCCCGCAAAGCCAAGCTTCGACGGAGAGCCACTCTACGAATACATCCACATCAGCTTCAAAACCGAAAACCCGCGCTTCACCGAATTCCACAGCCGACGAGCTGGCTACTGGTCCCTCCTAGCAGGCGCGCTCGGCCATACCTACGGGCACAATAGCGTCTGGCAAATGTGGAGCCCCAAGCAGCATCCCGTTCTCGGAGCCGACGTCCCATGGAACGAAGCCATCTACTATCCCGGGTCCTACCAGGCTGGATACATGAGAAAGGCCTTCGAATCCTTCAACTGGCAAGACCTCCGCCCCGCTCAGGAGTTGTTGCTCGACCCGCCTACTTCCGTCGAGGAACACATCGGCATCGCAGCCACCGAAGACAAAAGCCTCATCGTCGCCTACCTCCCGAACGGCCAAGATTTCGCACTCGAATCCACCGCCCTCAAATCCATAAAAGCGGCGAGCTGGTTCAACCCACGAGACGGCCACTCCATCCCTTTCAGCCTACCCCAAGACGGCCGCTTCAATCCTCCCGGCGACGAAGCCCCCGCCAACGACTGGCTCCTAATACTCTCGCGCAATTGAAGCCCCCCAAAAAAAAGCTTCGCTTACAGCTCTTTGATCCGGATCCGGCGATACTCCATTTGCCCGCGGTCTCCTTCGACACCGATAGATCCAGTATCCGGAACTTCCATACCTTCCTCCAGAACTTCTCCGTTGCAAACGCAATGGGCCACCCCGTCTCGCACCGTAATCACCAAATCGTTCCACCCTTGCGGATTGTAGTTTTCCAGATCCTCGTAAGGACCGGCCAAGGCGTAGTCGCGACACTGCAATTGAGGGCCACGGATGTATACACCACTATCCGCAAACGGCGACGCCCGGAACTGTAGCTTCAAGACGAAGTCATTCGGGAACTGCCGCGTCGTGTGCAGTTGCTGAATTTTTCGATAGCTTGCTGGGATCCGTACCACAAGCCGCCCATTGACCGCCGCAAAGCGTCCGTCCGGCGTTTCCTCCATTCCGTCAAACGAGACCGGCTCCCTCACGACCGGCCACTCCGCCGCTCCCTCAGGATCACTCGCTTTCCACTTGGCCGCGCTCTCAATATCTTTCTGCGAAGTCGCTTCATATCCCCAGCCCGTCAGGTCGTATCCATTAAAAATATACTCGAAGCCTTCCTCCAACGCAAACGACTCTTCCACAGGCAGCAACTCCAAGTCTTCCAATATCGGCCGCAATGCCGCCGTCCACTTCTCATAGCCTGCCTCGTTCGGATGTAGCAGGTCCGGAAAAAGCTCCGGAATAGCGTCCCCGTTTCCATCGTCAAAAAGCTCGAAGGTATCGACCACCAAAACCTGCTGGTTCCCTTTCACCAATTGGCGATACAAGGCATTCACTTTCTGGATCTTTTCCGTCGGACGATTCTTCGACTCATGGCTGGGGAACACCTCGCATAGCACCACAGGGACATCCGGGTCGTGGGCCGCGATGGCTTCTAAGATCAGTTTCAGGTTGCCGACGATCATCTCGGGCGTGTCATTTTCTTCCAAGTCATTGGTACCGATCAGGAGCACGATACCGGCTGGATCGAGCGAGAGCACATCCTCTTGCAAGCGGATCAGAACCCCACGAGTCGTATCCCCGCTGATTCCCCGATTGGCCACCTTCATACCGGGAAAAGCCGCCCCGAGGGCCCCGCCCCAACCTTGAGTGATGGAGTCCCCCAGAAAAACGACTGCCCCATGGTCCGCCTCGGCCGATTTCGCCCAAGCCGAGCGGCGGCCCTCCCAAAGGTTTTGAAACCAATCGTAGCGGCGGATCACTCCCTCTCCCGGCAAACCTTCATCGGTTTCGGGAATCGAAAACGGCGATTTCGCCGAATCGGCGAAAGAGGAAAAGGCAAGGGGCCCAATGAGCAGGAGGCAAAGGAGTATTCGAGACGGGGTTTTCATGGGACCCACATTATTTGCCTAGGGCAAAACATCAATCCCTCGATTGGTAATCCAAATGAGAGAAAAAACTCGCGCCTTGCCTGAAAGGCCTTCCCTCAACTAACAATCGACACCATCCATCCTTCGATGCCCACCTTCCTCACACAACTCGCCAGATCCCCGGCAACCGCTGCCCTGTTGTGCCTCTCATTGGCAGGCAACCTCACCGCATTGTTCCTGCCATTCATGACCCTGCGAAAAGGGATAGATACCGATCCCTATACCCTGCTGCACTCCGTCACCCTGCTTTGGGGCAACGGCCTCTACGTACTCTCTCTGCTCGTAGTCGGTTTCTCGATACTTTTCCCGTTCGCCAAATTGGGGATTCTCTTTTGGATCCTCGCCCAAGAACGAACAACCGACCGCCACCGTTCCTGGCTTCACCGCGTCGAGCGGCTCGGCAAATGGTCGATGCTCGATGTCTTCTTGATTTCCATCATCCTCTCGCTCGCATCCAAACAGTTCCTCGTCGGAGCCAAGCCTCAGCTCGGCCTCACCTTCTTCATCGCAGCTATCCTCCTGAGCATGACCGCTGGGGAATTGATCTCCCGCCGCATCCTCCCCCCATCAAGAGACGAGACAAAGCACTCCGAACGCCGCGGCAGTCTGATCCTCTTCCTATCAGGGCTCGCCCTCGTTGCCGCCCTCGCCTTCCCATTTCTCAAAATCGAGGACTGGCTCCTCAAAAACCGCGAGTACAGCATTCTCATGCTTGTGCCCGCGCTTTGGACACAAGGCGCTTGGCTCGCCTCGCTCATCACCGCCAGCTTTCTCGTGGTGACACCGCTACTCGTCTGGCTAGCCGGGTTGATCACCTGGTACAAGCAAGATAGGAATCCCATCCATCGCAACTGGATCCAGCTCGCCCGGCGCTGGAGCATGCTGGACGTGTTCGGGCTCGCCCTCGTCGTCTTCGCCCTCGAGAGCGACCATATCATGAAAACCGAGATCAACTGGGGAGCCCTCTTCCTGGGAACCACCCTCGTCCTGCAAATGGCGCTCTTCCTCATTCTCCAGCAAAAAGTCGCTCCAACTGAACCCGAATAGACCCAGCTTTTAGCAAAGCCAAAGGCTTTCGCCGAAAGCCACCCATCCCGAACTCATTACTGCGTGGCATACTCGCCACATGAGACCACGCCTCAATCCAGCAGCCCAGACTTCACGCGCAACTCGATACCGAACTTCTTCATGCGCGAGGCTAAAGTGCTCGGCTTTATTTCCAACAAAGCCGCCGCCCCATCCGTCCCATAGAGCTTCCCATCGCAGGCCCGCAACGCTTTCACGATATTATCCCGTTGCAGTTCCAGCATGCGACTCTCGCTCAAAATGCCATCACAGCCCTTGGGGACCGGAGCCGCTCCTTTGCTCGCTTCACTTCCCAACTGAGGAATCTCGAAAAGCAAAGCCCGACCGCGACTTACAATCATAGCTCGCTCGACCTGGTTCTGCAGCTCACGCACGTTACCCGGCCACGAGTAGTTGGCCAACCTCTGTAGTTGCTTTGGGCTTACAGACGGCGGCTTAAGGCCGTGACGCTTACCAAGCAGCGCCACGAAATGCTTCACCAACATCGGCAAATCTTCCAGACGACTCCGCAAAGCCGGCGCTTCGATCGGGAAAACGTTCAGGCGATAAAACAGGTCCTCGCGAAAACGCCCCGCCTTGACCTCCTCGTGCAAATCTCGATTCGTCGCCGCCACGATGCGCACGTCCACGTTTCGCGTCACATCCTCGCCCACGCGCTCGTACTGGCCTTCCTGCAAAACCCGCAACAGCTTGGACTGCAAGTCGAGCGGCATCTCGCCGATTTCGTCCAAGAAAAGCGTACCTCCCGCCGCCGCCTCGAAACGACCGAGCCGGTCCTTCAAAGCTCCCGTGAAGGCCCCTTTCGCGTGGCCGAACAGTTCGCTCTCGAAAAGGTTCGCCGGAATGCTGGCGCAGTTGACGCGAATCATCGGCCGCGATCGGCGCAAACTGCGGCGGTGGATCTCGCGGGCGATCAGCTCCTTTCCCGTCCCCGATTCACCAAAGATCAAAACGCTCGCCGCCGTCGGTGCCACCAAGTCGATTTTTGAAACGACCTGTCGTATGCGGTCACTGCTGCCCACGATATCTCCATAACTCTGCGTCTCCTCCAGCTCCCCCCTTAGATACTCGTTCTCCTCCTCAAGCTGCCCTTTCAGGCGCTGAATCTCCTCGAAGGCCTCCGCGTTCGCCACCGAAGTCGCGATGTGATCCGCGATCATGCGCTGAAACTGCGCCGTCTCGCGATCGATCTCACGCCTCAAGAATATGCCGAGCACTCCCAGCACCTTCCCATGGTAGGTAAGCGGCTGGGCGTTAATCGCTCTGATTCCCTCTTCCACCGCCCAATCCGGCTTGACCACCCAGCTCATGTCCTCGCGGAGATTCGTCGTCACGGCTTCGCCAGTCGCCGCCACGTGCCCCACTTTGCGTATCCCCATCGGAAAACGAGCAAACTGCCCCTGCAAGCCATTCCAATCCGCCTCCGGATCCAAACGCGACCTCCCGCAACTCGCCACCAAGTGCACGCAATCGATCTGGCCCGGACACTCCCCGCGAAAGTGGCAGCTATCGCAAATATCCCCCGGCTTCGTCCGCCAAATCCTCACCAAAGCCACATCGGGCCATTGCCCAATCTCCCGGGCCGCTAAAGCCAACAAGCGACTACAGCTTTGCTCTTCCGGCAACTTCAGCAACAGGGCCGCTACCCGCTCGAAGGCCGTAGACTCAAGAGATGACATACACCTCTGGACCACGATTTTTCGTGTTTTTCAACACGAAATTTCATGTTTCCCGATTTATAGAGCACATACATCCATTCTCGGATATTTTTATCCCGTTGCTGCACAAATACTTAAAGAACCACAGACGAGCTTGGCACGCCCTATGTTAAGAGGATTGGGGTAAAACAACCGAAAGCACGCAAAGCGGTCGAGGGCTACACGCTCCAGCGACCCACATTTCTAGAACAACCAAAACCTCAAAACCTAAATACGAACATGAAAATCAACTGGACCAACGCCATCATCGCCGGAATCGCCGGCACCCTTCTCTTCGATATCGCCGGATTTGCCCTTACCGGCAACTGGTGGGACATCCCCGGTCTTCTCGGCGCCAAGCTCGGGATAGGACTCCTGGGCGGACTCTTCGCCCACTACGGAAACGGCATCGCCATCGCTATCATCTACGCAGGATTGGCCCCCTCCCTCTTCGGTCCGAAGTGGGTTCGAGCTCTCTCGTTTATCACAGCGCAAACCATCATGGGCGTCTGGCTCTTCATGCTGCCCCTGCTCGGAGCCGGTATCGCTGGCTTGGACATGAACAAGCTCATGCCCCTCATCACCCTCGCGCGTCACTTCGCCTTCGCCGCGCCACTCATCTTCCTCATCCCGATCGCTCTCCAAGATCAAACCCTCCGTGCTCTGGATACAAAAGCGGCTTAGACACATGACGACTACGAACCAAGAAATGCCACGTCCGCCGCTCCCCCCTTTCACGCTCGAAACGGCCAAGGCCAAAGTACAAGCCGCCGAGGACGCCTGGAACTCACGCAACCCCGACACCGTATCCAAAGCCTACAGTCTCGATACCGTCTGGCGCAACCGCGACACCTTCCTCGAAGGGCGAGACCAGGTAAGAGAGTTCCTCCAAGGCAAATGGAACCGCGAACTCGACTACCGACTGAAGAAAACCCTCTGGGCCTACACCGACAATCACATCGCCGTAAAATTCATCTACGAATGGCACGACGCCTCGGGCCAATGGTTCCGCTCCTACGGCAACGAGCTCTGGGAGTTCGCCGACAACGGTCTCATGCGAGTCCGAGAAGCCAGCATCAACGATGTGAAAATCAGCGAATCCGAACGCACCCTTACACAAAACTAGGGAAACACACATCCGATAAATTCAACGCAATCGCGATTGCTCCTAGCAATTCTCTCGTTCAGCGCCTCGACACACGCCAACCCGGTATGACGCGCAGCAAAAAACGATGCCTCTGCCAACTATGCATTATCCATTGGATACAAACCTTCATAGGGGCGCTTCCACTGCATTGGATATTCGGACTCATCAGTCTGATTCTCAGCCTTCAACTGCTTGGGCTCTCACTGAAACAAGCTCAAACGTCAAAAACCACTCTTTGCTAAGAACCAACAAAAAAATAATATTATGAATACAGCACAACACTACGAATTCCAGGACCTAACACCTGTCGAACTAAACACTGCGAACGACGAGCAGGCTGCGATCCTCGCAAGGGCGCAAAAGGAAGTTGGCTTCTTGCCAAACATGTACAAGAGCATGGCCAACGCCCCAGCATTTCTGGACACATACTTGTTTGGATACAATCTCTTCCGCAAAGAGAGCGGGCTAAGCTCGTCCGAGCAAGAAGTCGTTTTCCTCGCAATCAGCGTCAACAACGGATGCGACTATTGCACCGCAGCTCATAGCACCCTGGCCGCCAACAAGTCTGGAGTACCAGAGGACGTACTGACGTCCATCCGTGCCAATACACCGATCCAAGACGAACGCCTCGCCGCGCTATTCGCCATGGCGACAGAGATCAACCAAAGTCGAGGACGCCCGGACCCAGAAATCGTAGAACAGTTCTTCAAAGTAGGCTATACCGAACAAGACATTCTGGCGATCACTCTAGCGGTATCGGTTAAGGTTCTGAGCAACTATAGTAATCACTATTTCAATACGCAATTAGACGAGATATTCTCCGCATACAAAGTATCGTAACGTACGATACGTGCTCCAGATTCCTCCACCCACAATAGGAAGAATCTGGAGACCAGCATGTGCGTGACCACGCACAGCTACTGAGCGAACACGGCCTCTGAACTCAATTCAACTCAACCAATATGGGAAGCGGCCTTGTTCAGCGACTAAGCAAAGCTCCAAGCGAAATCGCCCCAACACTTTATCCAATCCAAAGCATGGAATCTATCACACAACGCCATTCGGACCAACAACTCATCCAGGACGCCATCTCCTTCGCGAGAAGCCTCACCGAAAACATCCACGACGCCGAGGACCTCGCCCAACAAGCGTGGCTCAAACTATCCCGAAAATATGGATACATAGCAAATCGACGCATCCTCTTCGTCTCCATTCGCAACCTCCGCTACGATCAGCTCCGCCGAAAAAAGATCGTCCAATACACCCACCTCGAAAACGCTCCAGAACCGTCCCAATCGGAGAGTTTCGGGCACGAGGGTGATATGCAAAGCGCTCTCCAACACCTTAACCCCAAAGAACGAGACTCGATAGTCCTAAACGTCATCCAAGGCTACACCGCCAAGGAAATTGGAAACAAAATGGGCATCCCTCGCGGCACCATACTCAGCCACCTCTCCAGAGCTCGCCAGAAGCTACGCAAAATTTTCGCCGCAGAGTTTCCCCACGTTCGAATAGAGGCGGCACCCACCCACCCCATGGCAGGGTAGCCTTGCTCCTACCGGCTCAATCCAAAACGCCCCCGCCATTCGGCGGCAGGCGTCAAGAAATCGTCATCTCCACTACACTATCGCTCATCCACATCAAAACCACATACAAACCATGAACACCAACGCCAACAAACAAGAACTCCACGGACTCACCCTCATACTCGGAGGCACCGGAAAAACCGGCCGACGTATCGCCGAACGGCTCAAAGCAAAAGGTCTCCCCATTCGCATCGGTTCCCGCTCCGCTTCGCCCAGCTTCGACTGGAACAACCCAACAGGATGGGACGCCTGCCTCGAGGGAGTTCAGTCCGTCTATCTCAACTACGCCCCCGATCTCGCAGTTCCCGGAGCCACCGACTCCGTGCAAGAGTTTGTAGACCGGGCCAAACGCAGCGGCGTCAAACGCCTCGTCCTGCTCTCCGGACGCGGCGAGGAGGAGGCCCAAGCCTGCGAAAAGATCGTGCAAACCAGCGGACTGGAATGGACCGTCGTTCGGGCCAGCTGGTTCTGCCAAAACTTTTCCGAAGGCGCTTTTCTCGACATGGTTCTGGCCGGACAGATCACACTCCCAATCGGAGAGACCAAAGAACCTTTCGTCGATCTGGAAGACGTCGCAGACGTCGCCACAGCCGCCCTCACAGAACCAGGGCACGACGGTCAAACCTACGAGGTCACCGGACCACGCCTTATGACCTTCGCCGAAGCAGCCGCCGAAATATCGAAAACCACCCAACGCCCTCTACCTTATATCCAGATCCCGCACGAAGCGTTCATTGGCGGCCTCACCCAATCAGGAGCCCCCAAGGAAGTTGTCTGGCTGATAGACTACCTTTTCACGACCGTGCTCGACGGTCGAAACGCCTACCTGACCGATGGCGTGCAACGTGCCCTCGGCCGCGAGCCACGCGACTTCGCCACCTACGCCCGCGAGGTATCGACAACCGAACAGTGGAAGATCGTATCATGAATCCTCTTACAACGCAGAACAATCTCCCTCCACCCACCACCATGAAGACATCAACCGCTTTTCCATGGATCTCCTAACCGTCGCCCTCGCTACTGCCACTCTACTCTGCTCTCTGGTGACCGGGTTGCTTTTCAGCTTCGCCGTCGTAGTAATGCCAGGAATCAAAACACTGGATGATCGCGAATTCCTGAAAGCCTTCAAGGTGATGGACCGCGTCATCCAAGACAACCAGCCGCTCTTCATCGTCGCATGGCTTGGCTCGATCCTCGCCCTTGTTTCCACTGCCCTGCTCGGCAGCTTCCAGCTTGATGGAACGGAGCGCATCCTTCTGCTGCTCGCGGCTGGAATCTATACCCTTGCCGTGCAACTTCCCACCTTTGCCATAAACATCCCTCTCAACAATCAGCTACAAGCTCGAGACTTGGAGGCGATAAACGAGCATGATCTACAAGAGGCCCGCAAAAGATTCGAGCAGCCGTGGGTTCGCTGGAACAGCATCCGCACCTTCGCTTCGGTATTCACGACCACGATACTCATCATCGTATCAATCCGCCAATAAGCCAATGACTCAACGGCATGGATTACGACGAACAAAACGCATCCCGCCTTCGGAAAACCCGAAGGCAAGCATCGGATAGTGCGTCTACCCAAAAACAAACCGCCATGGCATACTTCTCGCATGCCAGAAAAACCGACCAACAAGCTCAGTCTATGGAAACAGTTTATCGGATTCCTAAGAGCAATAGACAACTCGCTCCCCGACATCAGCCCTTTCCCGACCAGCTCTGAAAACGGGGAAATGAAGTTGCTGATCCACGGCGTAGTGGTCTCTATCAGCACCAAGAAAAATCCAGACTCCTAAGCGGCTTCATCCTTCACAATTCATCCCTTCAAAAGTGGAACTCTACCAACTCAGATCATTCGTGGCAGTGGCCGAGGAAGGCACCCTCGCCAAAGCAGCGTTGCGCCTCTTCTCAAGCCAGCCCTCCGTCAGCGCTCACGTCAAAGCGCTCGAGGACGAACTCGGGATCGCCCTCTTCGACCGCAGCTCCCGCGGCATGCAAATCACCCCTGACGGAGAAGCCCTGCTCAGCCGAGCTTACGCCATCCTCAAGGAAACCACCGCTCTCAACAACCTCGCTCGCGACCTGCAGTCCAGCCCATCCGGCAAGCTCACCATCGGAGTCAATACCGGCTCCGGCGAGCTCCCGCTCGATACCATCGCCCAAAACCTGCACGAGAGCTGTCCCAAGCTCCTGCTCAAGTTCCAGCACAGCTCATCCGGCTACATCAAGAAAGGCATCCTCGCCGGCGACATCGATATCGGATTCTACGAGGGCGAGATCGACTCGCCCAAACTCATCAGTTCCACCTTCCAGGAAAACACGATTCTCGTGGTCGCGTCTCCAGATTTTAAGGACGCCCTGCAAACCACCGACTGGCAAGACCTGCAAAAGCTCCCTTGGGTCTTCAAGACGCCAGACTGCAGCTACTACCAGCTCATGGACCGCATCGTGCAAGCTCACGAGCTCGACATCGAGCGCCGCTACACCATCGACGAGGAAGGCACCTGCCTGCGCTTCGTCAAAAACGGGGCCGCCCTCTCGCTCCTCGGAGAAGCCCTGGTACGCGACGAAATTGCCAGCGGCGAAATCGTCGCCTGGGGCGGATTCCAATGTAAGCTTCCCCACAGCCTCGTCTGCCTCGGCAAGCGCTACCACGAACGCGCCATCCAAGCCTTCTTTGACGCCTGTTCAAAATCCCTTAAATTATCGAAACCGCAATAAAGTAGGGCTGGCGCTCGCGCCACGCCGCAGTGCCAATTCAATCCCCCCCTACCCAACAAACCTTACCGACAAACACCAACTACCATGAAAACCATCACCGAACTCGCCCGCCACAAAGCTCCTGCAAAACTGCCCCAATCTCTCGCATGGGACGGAACTCACCTCTGGATGGGCTCCCTCGCCACCAAACGTATCTACCAAATCGATACAAAGAAGTGGACAGTAAAGAACGAATTCGAAGCCCCAGGACATCCCTTCGGCATGGTTTCGATCGGCGAGGAGCTACGCGTACTCTGCGGCGAAACCGAAGAGGACAACCGCTACATCCGCCGCCTCATGCCCCTCCACGGCTTCGACACCGCCTTCAAGATCGCTTGCCCCGACGACACCGGCTCCCAGCTCGGCTGGGACGGCGAAGCCCTGCACGTCAGCCAGTGGTACAACCAGAAAGTCCACGCCCTCAGCCCGAATGGCGGCGTCACAAAAACCTACGACGCACCGCGCGGCATCTGCGGGCAAGTCTTCGCCAAGGGCTATATCTACATCGCCAATACCGCGGAAGAAGAAACCAACGAATACTTCATCGGGCGAATCGATACGCAAAGCGGCGCCTACGAAGACCTCGCCACCATCCCCTTCCCGGCGCGAGCCCTCGCCTTCGACGGCAAGGACTTCTGGACGAACCACCGCGCCGCCGGCGAAACGGTACGCTTCACGATTTGAGCTCAGCGCGCCGTGGGAGCGTGCTTGTCACGCGACCACGCAACCAGCAAATCGCTACCCAAGGTCGCGTCCCATGCTTCCTGTATTCAAAACGCCGCTACGGAAGACTCCGACTCGTCCTCGTCCTTGCCATAGTCGACCACCAAGTTGCGGGCGAAGCCGTCTACCGTCGACTGATCCAGTCCGTAGACAGTACCCAAAATCGCATCCATGCGCCCAAGGTACGACGAGAGGGACTCGTCCTTTTCCCACTTCGCGATATTTCGAAAGGTCGCCTTGTTGAGCGAAACCTCTACGCGGTACGTGGTTTCGCCATCCTTTTGCGGTACCGGCATCTCGTCGACCACATGCGAAAGCGGGATGACGCCGCGTCCGCCCCACAAGCCACCCACCTTTACCACGTACATTTGCACCGGTCCATTCGGACCTCCACGAGCCACGCCTACGATGTCGCCCAAATGGGTATAGCCACCCGAGCCCACCACCTTGGCGCCGATCATCGACTCCGGATCGCTAGGGCTGCCATCGGCCGCTTGCACGCTCATTACCATTACTCCCAGAGCGGCCAACGCCACTGAGACTCCTTGTTTCCATTTCATAGTCATAGGCTGCTTACCTCCAGCCAACCCCTTGCTTAAGCCGCGCCACGAGATCGGGCCCGCCACCACTACGCCTTCCTATCCCTCTTTGAATGAAGCCCTTGCGGCAACCGCCCACTATCCACAAAAATGAATCTACCCCGGAAGCAGCCGGCTCCCACTGCAAAACGCAAGGCTCCGCCCCGGCATCCCGTAAACTGCACAAAGGGTGAGCATCCATGTGCATTTTGTGATATTTCTCCGCACATCGTTTGACTCACGCCAGACTCTGGATGGCTGTTACGCGAACCCCCCTTTACTTAAAGTTATGCAAAATACGCTTAAACTATCGATTGCCCGCAAGGCGTCCTTGCTTCGCACCGCGCTCTTGGGCGCCACCGCAGCTCTTGCGCTCGCCTCCACCGCGACCGCACAAAAGTTCGAGGGCCTCGCCCTCACCCCTCCGATGGGCTGGAATTCGTGGAACACCTTCGAGGCCAATATTGACGAGCAGCTCGTCATCGACACAGCCGAAGAAATGAAGGCCAACGGAATGCTCGACGCAGGCTACCAGTACATCGTTATCGACGACTGCTGGGCCCTGCGCGAACGCGACGCCGACGGCAACCTCGTCCCCGACCCAGAAAAATTCCCCAGCGGCATCAAAGACCTAGCCGACAAGCTCCACGCCATGGGCTTCAAAATGGGCATCTACAGCGATGCAGGCAAAACCACCTGCGCCGGATTCCCAGGCAGCCAGGGGCACGAGTACCAAGACGCCCGCACCTTCGCCTCATGGGGCATCGACTACCTCAAGTACGACTGGTGCGCCACCGGCACCCGCGACGCCAAGGAAGCCTACACCACCATGCGCGACGCCCTTTACGCCGCCGGACGTCCCATCGTCTTCTCCATCTGCGAATGGGGCGAGCACGACCCATGGCTCTGGGCCCAAGACATCGGCCACCTCTGGCGCATCTCCGGTGACATCTACGACTGCTGGGACTGCGACTACAAATGGTCACGCGGCTTCAAAAAGATCCTAGACGGCTACCACGAAGCCAAGGTCCCAAGCTCCGGACGCGACGGACTCGGCCAATACGCCGGCCCCGGCGCCTGGAACGACGCCGACATGCTCGAAGTCGGAAACCCCGGCCTCACCCTCGCCGAATCCCGCTCTCACTTCACCCTCTGGGCAATGATCTCCTCGCCTCTCATGGCAGGCAACGACATGCGCATCGCCCAGCCGGAAATCATCAAGATCCTCACCAACAAAGACGTCATCGCCCTCAACCAAGATCCCGACGGCGTCGCCGCTTGGCGCCTCTTCCACGCTCCCGATAAGTACGAAATCTGGGTCAAGCCACTACACGACGGCGACTGGGCCCTCTGCGTGCTCAACGACTCCATGGAGACCCAAGAGGTCGAGATCGAGTGGGACCGCATCGAGCGCACCCTCCCCGGCGTCTACGACATACGCGACCTCTGGGCCGACAAGGACCTGGGCGACACCCACAAAAACCTCAAGGCCAGCATCGGCAGCCACGACGTGCTCGCCCTCCGCCTCAGCAAGAAATAGCCGAGGAGAGGCACCTCCCAGGAGCCTCGCCCTCACTTTCGAAAACGCCTTCCCCGCTCACGGGAAGGCGTTTTTTTTGCGCGGCCACTTCCCGTATTCCTACAATTCGCAATTCAAACAGCGCCCAAGTTCGACCGATCGAGGCCTCCCATCCTCCATCTTCGTCTCCCCTCTCTCCTATCCCTTGCCAACTGTGCAAAACTTGATACGTCTCCCCAAAATGTGGGAAGACGTTTTTGCAAGAGTGGACGGGGGCGCCGACGAGACGCGGCACGACACCAGTTACTACTGGGACAACGCCAAGCGCGGAGGGTCCAACCGCATCAACCTCCAACGCACCCTCGCAGGCGAAGGCTTCTTCGAAGATGAAACCGGCCGCTATGCCCTGCCCCGCGGCAAGCTCATCGCCTTCACCCAAAGGGAAAACTCCCGCTACGGCTACCCCGCCACCGCCACCGAGCCCTACAGCCTGCGCTACCTTTCCATCGATCCCAGCGCCACCGCCACCCCTCTCTTCAATCGCATCCGACGCGATTTCGGCTCCGTGCTGTCCATGCCCGAAGGCTCCGAATCCTGCGCCCTTTTCGACGAACTCGTCCATCGGTTCCAGTCGAAAAGCTTCCTCGATCTCTACCACGAATCCGAACTCGTCACCCGCCTGCTCACCGCCATCTACCGCCAGCAAGTCAACGACACCCAGCGCAGCGATCCCGTCGAGTACGGCTACCACCTCCTGCGCAACCGCTACACCAGCCCCATCACCCTGAAAGAAATCGCGGCGAATTGCGGCATCACACGCGAGCACTTTATCCGCGCCTTTTCGCAACGCTACCAGCAAGCGCCCGGAACCGTCCTGCGACACCTTCGCCTCCAGCACGCCCGCGGCCTGCTCGAAACCACCACGCACCCGCTGAGCAAGGTCGCCACCGCGAGCGGCTTCTCCTCCGCCAACGTCTTCTGCCGCGCCTTCCGCCAAGCCTACGGCACCACGCCCAGCCAACACCGGGCAGCCCCCACCCCGTAGCGCGGAGCTTTCTTGTCACGGTGAAGCGCTAGCGAAGACGGAAGCCCGCGACCGCGTTGCAGGATCCACTCTCTGCGGACGCTGGCTAAAGCTCAGCGCTACGAACATCCCGCACAAATTGTATCAATCAAATACAACCGAGAAAGAAAAACGAACGCCTCGTATCCGTAATTCAATCACAAACACAACTACAGTCCAAGCAGCAAGCTTGGCACACAACTCCCAGCTAGCAGCAACAACGAAACCGCTAATCGGCCTCGGCACCACGCCCTCCTCGCGAACGCCACTTGCCGATCAAGGTCGCCACCCAATAACGCCCTGCAAACACAAGCGTTCCAATCGGCCCTAGCAGCCAAACCAGCACCAGCTCGAACCGCACCTCCCAAGCCCGAAACCGAGCGAAGCGAGCGATCCAAATCCCCACAAACAGATCCATCGCCAGCCGATGCATCCACAACGCGATGAACAAGATCGGATGCGCCCAAAAGCGACGCACGCTCTTCATCTCCACCCCTTCCAAACGAGGCAGCCCCGTCACGTCGTTCGCCAAGTACAGTAGGTAAAGATAGAAGAACCCCAGCAAGGGAGGGGCCAACCAAAGCCGGCAAAGCGTATTCGTCACGCGACTACGCGGCCAGATAATCATCAGTAGCCAAAAAGGAGCCGAACTCGCAGTCGCCACCCAAAATAGCGTATTGAGCTCGCGACTACCAAAGTACTCCACCAACCAAACCGTCATCCTTCAGCCCAACAAGCGAATCTCCGCATCCAGCAGCTCCCTGCGAAATCCATTGCGCACATGCACGCAACGCACCCCCAGCTCCCCCACCTCCTCGATGTTTCGCATCTCGTCATCGAAGAATAGCATCTCGGAGTAGTCATAGCCCGTCGATGCCTTGAGCTCCGCGAAGTGCCGCAACTTTGACGACGGATAGATCTCCTCGTAGGAAAAGTGGCGCCTCAAGCCGAGCAGGTCCAAAAGCTCCCGGGCCCACTTGGGTTGCGTGGTGCGAGAAGCTATCCCCAATTCGAAGCCTGCCGCCCCCAAGTCCTCCAGGCTCCCCGGGATGCATTCGTACGGATGCACCACCGCGTCCGCCGCATCGAAGACCCGCCCCTCCCTTCGAGCAAACGGCGGTTGCAGGCAATCGCACCAGACGCCTCCCGCATCCCACAAAGTAAAATCGAGGTCGAATACGACGAGTTTGAATTCGCGAGCAGAAATCACGGAAATAACATCAATGCTCCCGAAGCGAAAATGCGACCTGAAATCCAAGCCAACATCGTTCAGATGTATTACAGACAAACTCAAAACTGCAAAAGCCGCCACCCCACCCCGCATCCCGGAATGCCTTCCCCAACCCGCAACCAATCCTTGACTGCAAACGACGACGCAAATAAGTAACATCGCTTACACGTTTTATATTAACAAATCACCTCCGTCTGATTGGGTCCTCGCATCGAAGACCCCCACGCTTCCATGTCGATCCCTCCAGAGCTGAGCCAACTCACGAACGCCCCCGCAGAATTCCTCGAAAACGCGATCCCCAAGATTCGCGAAATTTCGAAGAAACTCAACGCGATCAGCGACCCCGACGAAGTCATCCACGCCGCGATCAAAGAAGGGCGCGACACCCTCGGCTTCAATCGGCTCGGCGTCTGGCTCTTCAAAGGTGGATACCACGCCCTCAAAGGTACCTTCGGAGTCAGCAAAGACGGAGAGATCGTCGACGAACGCCAAAACACGATCTTCGATCACGGTTCGGTCGCCCCCCAGCGCGCCGCCTGGGAAAAAGCTCCCTACTACTTCGTGAAAACCGACAGTCCCCTCAGGGACTCCGAAGGCGGCATCATCGCCCACGGCGTCCACTTCACCGCCCCCCTCTACCAAGGCGGCGAGCTCAAAGGCTACTTGTCTGTGGACGACCTTATCGAAAGCCCCGCCATCAATTCCAAGACTGGCTTCTTGCTCTGCCTCTTCGCAGAAGTCATCGCCGCCCAGTACTACACCAAGGTCGCCGAACAGGCCGAAGCCATTGCCCATAGCGCTGCCGAAAGGGCCGATACCATCAAACGCGAATTCCTCGGCATGCTCGGGCACGAAGTCCGCACGCCCCTCAATGCCATCCTAGGCTTCGCCCAGCTCCTCTGCCTCAACGAGAGCTCCCAAGAGCAAAAGAACCTCGCCCATACCATCGAACAAAGCGGCGACCACCTGCTCAACATGCTCAGCAGCATGATGGACTACGCCAATCTCGCCGACAGCGACCTCAGCGCCCGCTACCTCCCCTGCGACCCAATCGCAATCGCCCGCGACACCGTTGATTCCTTCACTCAAATCGCTAGCAGCAAAGACCTCCAAATAAGCTTCCGCCACCTCGGCGACTTCGAAGGCTCCGTCATGGCCGACCCCACTGGGCTTCGCCAAATCCTCGGCAACCTCGTACAAAACGCCATCAAGTTCACCGAACGCGGAGATATCCGCGTCGTCGCCCAATCCCAACCCAAGCCCAACGGCAGCGTCGCCATCCAGTACACCGTCGAAGACACCGGCTGCGGGATCGCCACCGACCAGCAAGACAGCGTCTTCGAGCCCTTCAAGCAAGTCGACTCCTCCCTCACGCGCACTCACGGCGGCATCGGCATGGGACTCGCCATCGTCGAACGCCTTGTATCCGGAATGAAAGGACAGGTCCAACTACAGTCCGAGTCCCTCGTCGGCACCACCTTCAAGATCGACTTCCAATTCGCCTACGCCAGCGACGCGCCCTGCGTGCAAAAGTCCAACATCGGCACCCGAGCCCAGCTCCACAAGGACCCCAGCAAAGTAAAAATCCTTATCGCAGAAGACAACGCCAACAACCGCATGCTGCTCGAACACTTCCTGCGAAAGATCGGCTACCCATCGCCCACCGAAGCCAACGACGGCGAATCCGCCCGCAACCTGATCGAAGAAAATCCCTACGACTTCGTGCTGCTCGACCTAGAGATGCCCCACCTCGACGGGCTTTCCCTCACCCGCATGATCCGCACCGGCACCTGCGGTTCCATCAACCAAGACGTCCCCATCATCGGCCTCACCGCCCACGACGTCCAGTACGATAGAGAGCGTGCCATAGCCGCTGGCATGGACCACTACCTCATCAAGCCCTTCAAGCTCGAACACCTCCGCGACGCCATCGAACTCGCCAGCTTCCGTAGCGCTGAGCTTTAGCCAGCGGCCGCAATGCAAGAGCACCGCTCCTAGCTCGCCTACTCTCCCTTCGTCTTACGCAAAGCTCGTGCCCACGGGCTGGATACATCCTTCACACCGCCGGAACCTTTTCCCTTTCCCGCAGCCAACTTGCGAAGCTTATCCTTCTTGCTCGGACGCTTCCCCTTCACAGGAGCCTTTCCCTTGTTCGGATTCTCGGGATTCCACTCTTCCGGCTCGAATCCCTCCAGACGCTCGCGCGGAATCGGGTCGATCTTATTCTTCTTTTCGATCTGACGGAAATGGGCGTCCATGTCGTCGGTAATGAAACTGACCGCCACGCCGTCGCCCCCAGCGCGGCCCGTGCGCCCAATGCGGTGCACGTAGTCGGCCGCCGCTCGCGGCAAGTCATAGTTGATCACGCAAGGCAAGCCGGCGATATCGATTCCCCGAGCCGCCACATCCGTCGCCATCAAGACGCGTACCTTATTCTGCTTAAAGCGCTCCAGCGAACGCTGCCGCTTGTCCTGCGACATGTCCCCGTGCAAGGCCAAAGCCTTGATCCCATTCTTCGTAAGCTTCACCATCACATTATCCGCCCGCCGCTTCGAGCCCACGAAAACCAAAACCCGCTCCCAGCCCTCAACATCTAGCAGGTGACGCAACAGGCCCGTACGCTTATTCCCATCCACCTCGATCGCGCGCTGGGCAATGCTCTCCACCGGCTGGGCCGCCGCCTCGAGCTCGATCCTTTCGGGATCGTTCAACAAGCCATCCGCCAAGGACACCACGTGCTGCGGAAAGGTCGCCGAAAACAACAGGTTCTGCCGCTTCTCCGGCAACATTTCGATGATCGTGTTCAGCTCCTCCGCAAAGCCCAGAGCCAGCAAACGATCCGCTTCGTCCAGCACCAGCAGCTCCACTTCGTCGAGCTCCACCGAACGCCGCTCCACCAAGTCGATCAAACGTCCCGGCGTCGCCACCACTACATCCACGCCCGCATAAGCAGCCTTCATCTGGGCATCGTAACCCACCCCGCCAAAAGCAACCAGCACCCGAATCGGAGTCGGAGTCCCCTCCGCATAGCGCTGCAAAGCCGCCCCCACCTGCACCGCCAACTCACGCGTCGGCGCCAAGATCAAATGACGCGGCTTCTTCGCCTGCTCGCCCGCCGTCGCTACTTTCTGCACGATCGGCAAGCAGAAGGCCGCCGTCTTACCCGATCCGGTCTGGGCCGCCGCCAAAAGGTCTTTACCCGACAAGACCACCGGAATGGAAGCGGCCTGGATAGGAGTAGGCTCTGCGTAGCCCAAGGACTCGAGGGAACGAAGCAAAAAGTCTGACAAATCAAGCGAAGCGAATGACATAGCCGACCATCACTGAGTCCAAAGCCCCCTCAACGCAATCCCCCAAAAATCCCAAACCAGATCATCCTCCCACTCACCACTCACGACTCACTCCACTGGCTTCCCAGTCCAAGGATTGATCTTCGGCCCCTTCGCCTCCCGCGGCTTGAACGGGCGACGCGAAGGCAGCAACGGCTCTTTCCGCGGAGCCGGCAGCTTCTTGGCCTCCGGCTTCTTGCGAACCGGCGGCTCCACCCCAATCGACTCCATGTAGGCGATTTCCACCTTGTTGCGAGCCCATGGCGTCTTGCGCAAAAACTTCAAGCTGGAGCTCAAACTCGGGTCGTTCGCGAAACAATTGATCGAAATCCTGGCCGCTAGCTCCTCCCATCCGTACTTGTCGACCAATTCAGTCAGCATTGCCTTCAGCGTCTTCCCATGCATCGGATCCTTTTTGGCAGCGTCGCTCATAGTCCTGCATAAGCTGCCAACGAAGCAAACAGGTCAATACGCAATCCCCTTGCCACCCGCCCAAGACCCATTACCCCATCACCCAAAACAAAAACCAATTACTATGGACGAAATACCAAACTGCCCTGAGTGCGACTCAGAATACGCCTACGAAAACGGCCCCATGCTAGCCTGCCCTGACTGCGGACACGAGTGGTCACCCTCCGAAACGCCCGCCGCGACAGAGGAAGCTGACGACTCCGCCGTACTCGATTCCAACGGCAATCCCCTCGCCGATGGCGATACCATCACCCTCATCAAAGACCTCAAAGTCAAAGGTGCCCAAGGCGACCTCAAGGCCGGCACCAAGGTCAAAAACATCCGCCTCTGCGACGGCGACCACAACATCGACTGCAAGATCCCCGGCTTCGGCGCCATGAAGCTCAAGTCCGAGTTCGTCAAAAAGGCCTAGCTCTCCCCCGCCCACGCTCAAAATCGAGCGCTCCGCCATCCGGCGCAGACCCTGCTCTTCACCGTAAGCCTTCGCTGCAAACCCTCCCGCGCAGCGAAGGCAATCACGGCATGAGCTCACTCCCGACAGACGAAACCATTCCCGCCAAGAAGATCGACCTCGACAAACGAGCCATCGAGATCCTGCGCGAAAACTCCTGGGGCGACTACACCCTCCCCACCAAAGGCCTCTATCCCTACCAGTGGAACTGGGATTCCATGTTCGTGGCCCTCGGATTCTCCGAGATCGACCTCGACCGGGCCTGGACCGAAGTCGAGTCCCTCTTCCAAGGCCAATGGAAAAACGGCATGGCCGCCCACATCGTCTTCCGCCGCGACTCCCCTTCCTACTTCCCCGGGCCCAAGGTCTGGGGCGGCACCCACGAGGTCGCCACCTCCGGCTGCTCCCAGCCCCCCGTCGCCGCCACCATCGTGCGCGACCTCTACGAAAAAGACCCCCAGATGGGCAAGGAGCGCCTCACTGAACTCTTTCCCCGTCTCATGCGCTGGCACCGCTGGTTCCACACCATGCGGGTCATCTCCGGAGGATCCGCCATCGCCGTCACCCACCCTTGGGAATCCGGACGAGACAACTCCCCCGACTGGGACGACGCCCTCGACAACGTCGACCCCACCGGCGTCACCCCCTACCAACGAAAAGACCTCGGCCACGTCGACGCCGACATGCGCCCCACCGACGCCCAATACGACCGCTACATCAAGCTCGTCGAATACGGACGCGACTGCGGCTGGGACCACACCCACATCACCCGCGAAGGCCCCTTCGCCGTGGCCGACCCCGGCATCACCTTCATCCTCATGAGAGCCGACCGCGACCTGCGCAAGCTCGCCCAGTACCTAGACAAAGAGTCAGCCGTGCACGAAATCGACACCTGGCTCTACCGCGCCGAACACGCAGCCAACTACCTCTGGAACGACGAGATCGACGCCTACGCCGCCCGCAACCTGCGCAACGGCCAGCACGCCGACGGAGTCTCCTCCGTCGCCTTCCTCTCCTACTACGCGGGCATCACCAAGCCCAATCGCGACGCCCGTCTCCAGAAAACCTTAAACCGCATCCTAGACGCCGCCCCCTACAGCCTACCCAGTTTTGACCCGCAACATCCCAAGTTCGACGCCCGCCGCTACTGGCGCGGACCCACTTGGGCCATCGTCAACTACCTCGTGGCCCGCGGCCTCGAGGAATACGGCTTCGCCGAAAAAGCCGACCGCATCCGCCTCGATACCCGAAAAGTCATACAGGACAATGGCTTCTACGAGTACTTCGACCCCATCACCGGGGCCGGCTCCGGAGGCAACCACTTCACATGGACCGCAGCCATCTGGCTCGCCTGGGCATCGCCCATGACCGACCGATAGGCACAAAACGCCCTGCAATAAAGTCCACCTCCTAACTCCACGCCCCTCCTCTTTCACAGACGCCCCAAGGGTGTCTCAGGCGAGGGATTCACCTCCCTGCAGGAATTTCCCCCAATCCCCGATTGCCCCCACCTAGTCCATTGTAAAGCAATCGAAAAAGAACGCCATCCTTCCGATATTGCCACCAATCCTGCTTTGAAAACCGATATTAGAGAGTATCTTCGCAAGCATGCGAACCACCCCGACCTCAACCCACACTCCCCATGGTACAGATTTCAGACGTCTATCGAAAGACACTGCACGCCATCGACGACCACCTGCAGCCGCAAGATCACGAGCGACAGCACCTTGAGCAACTGTGGCACTCCGGTCGCCTGCAACGCCACCTCGACGCCCTCGAACGCTTCTACCGAGAAAAGCGGCACGAATTTAGGCAGCTGCTGGATGCTACCAGCGACAACGACGAGGTCATCGAAATCGCAAAGTACCTCGTCGTGGAAAACGGCATCGTCGACCGCCTCGCCGAAACCCTCGACCAACTCAAGGAAATCGAATCCGAGATTTGGATACAAGGAGAACACGGCAATCACGACCGCGAAAAGATCGTCGAAGAGTGGACCCTCCGCCACGCCCGTTCCTGGCGCGAATGGCGTATCAAAGAGTACCTCTACGCCGTCGAACGCATGGAATCGCGCCTCGCCGAGTGCCTCGAACTAGTAAGCTAGAACGCAGCGCGCTCGTGACGCGAGTACCCCAAGGCAGCGTCCACCACCCCAACAAGATTAGAAAATTCTAATCGCTCTCCCCCGCATGCTCTAAGCTGCCGGCGCTATCATGCCCCGCATGCAAGCACCCAAGCCTTCACCCAAAGTCCTCGTATGGGATATTCCCATGCGCATCTTCCACTGGCTCTTCGCAGCGTCCCTTTCCGGAGCCCTCCTCATCGGGCTGACCGCTGACGACCATAGCCGCCTTTTCCCATGGCACATGCTGCTCGGCATCGCCGCCTGCTTCCTATTGCTCGTCCGCATCGCGATCGGGCTGGCCACTCGGGGACACGGCAGCCTCTCCCATCTCCTGCAAGCCCCCTTCCAAGCCATCTCCCACATTTCCCAACTCCTCAGCGGAAAAGCCAAGCGGCACCTCGGGCACAACCCGCTCGCCTCCTGCGTCTACCTCCTCATGTTCGTCCTTCTCGGACTCACCATCCTCACCGGCCTGAATATGAACAGCGAATTCGCCGAAGAAGCCCACGAAGCCTTCGCCTACGGCCTGCTCGCCACCATCCTCGCCCACTTGGCCGGCATCGCCTTCCACACCCTATTCTTCAAGGAAAACGTCGCCCTCTCCATGCTGCACGGAAAGAAACACGGAGAAGCCGCCACCGCGACCCAAAGCTCCCGCCCCATCCTCGGAGTCATCGTCCTTCTTGCCTCCACCCTATTCATCGGCAAACTCTTCTCCAACTACGATTCCGCCAATCAATCCGTGCAAATTCCATTGCTCGGAAACAGCATCCACCTCGGCGAAAACGAAGGACACGGAGAAAAAGAAAGACATCACGACCACCACCACGATGACGACGACGACGACGACGATTAAACGTCCCTCTGCCTCTCGGAGCTCCGCCCTCCTGTGACGACCGCCAAAACCGGCCCCAGCTGGGAACTTCGGCTCATGCTCCTGTGCGGGGCCACCCTCGTCGCGGGCCTGCTCTGCGAGCACCTTCTCAGCTCACCCCTGCCATCCCGGCTCCTCTACCTGCTCTGCTATCTCAGCGGCGGCTACTTCGGCCTCCGCCAAAGCATCGAGTCTCTTAGAGAACGCGAAATCGACGTCGACCTGCTCATGATCCTCGCCGCTCTCGGAGCGGCCTACGTGGGCGCCGCCTTCGAAGGCGGCATGCTGCTCTTCCTCTTCTCCCTTTCCAACGTCCTGCAAAACCACGCCCTCGACCGCTCCCGCAACGCCATCCAGGCCCTCATGCAACTGCGGCCCAGCGAGGTCCTTTGCAAAACCGACTCCGGCTTCGAAACGCGCCCCGTCGAATCCGTCACCATCGACACCATTGTACGCCTGCGCCCCGGCGATCGCATCGCCCTCGACGGCGTCGCCACCGAGGGCCAAGGCAGCGTCGACGAGTCCTCCCTCACCGGCGAATCCATGCCGGTCGAGAAAGCCCCCGATTCCAAGCTCTTCGCAGGCACCATCAACCTGACGGGCAGCCTCCTCTACCGCGTCACCAAACCTTCCTCCGAATCAACCTTGGCCCGCATCATCGCCATGGTCGAGGACGCC
>JBNKSG010000010.1:0-19624 GCA_050297195.1 Opitutaceae bacterium
AGGCAAGAGCAGCGCAAGACGGCGAGACCTGCCAATAGATGAACAAAAAAACATGGACCTTCCGCATTTACGACACCCTCACGAAAACCCACCATTGGCTCCAGTTCAGGCTCTGTACTCCAGCAAACGACCTAGATAAAACGCAATCCGTATCCAAGTTTAACTACAAAAAAAGGCGACGCTCATAGCGTCGCCTTTGTAATTAGATTTACGATACGAGAAGCCTAACCTTCTTGCAAGGCCTTCACCACGTTAAGGTCTTCCAAGGTCGTCGTATCCTGATGGATCTCCTTGCCGGCTGCGATGTCCTTGAGCAAGCGGCGCATAATCTTGCCGCTACGCGTCTTCGGGAGAGCAGGAGCGAAACGAACTTCGTCCGGCTTGGCGATCGCTCCGATCTCCTTGCCCACATGCTCGCGCAATTCGCGGCGAAGCTCATCGGTCATCGCAACGCCTTCCTTTACGGTGACGAAGCAAACCACCGCGCTACCTTTCAGGTCGTGAGGACGCCCCACCACCGCAGCTTCGGCCACGCCGCTATGTCCAACAAGAGCGCTTTCAACCTCGGCTGTACCAATGCGGTGTCCTGAAACGTTCAATACATCGTCGATTCTACCGACGATCCAGAAGTATCCGTCCTTGTCTTGCTTGCAGCCGTCACCGCAGAAGTAGATTCCTTTGTACTCGCTCCAGTAGGTTTCCTTGTAGCGCTTCTTGTCTCCGTAGAGACCTCGAAGCATCGATGGCCAAGGCTGGGTTAATACCAACTTGCCATTCTCGCCCTTGCGAACTTCCTTGCCCTCGTCGTTGAAAACCTTGGGCACGACTCCGAAAAACGGCAGTCCCGCCGAACCCGGCTTCGAATACGCCGCGCCGGGCAAGGTGGTGATCATGATTCCTCCGGTCTCGGTCTGCCACCATGTATCCACAATTGGACAACGTCCGCCGCCAATGACCCTGTGGTACCACTTCCACGCTTCCGGATTGATGGGTTCACCCACCGAGCCGAGCAGACGAAGCGAGCTCAAGTCGTGCTTCTTGATATGCTGGTCGCCCCATTTCATAAAGGCGCGAATCGCCGTCGGCGCCGTGTAGAAGATAGAAACGCGGTGGCGTTCTACGATGTCCCAAAAGCGGTCGACCTCTGGATAGTTCGGAGCGCCCTCGTAGATCAGGTTCGTGGCGCCGTTGGAAAGAATTCCGTAGGTCACATAGCTGTGCCCCGTGATCCAGCCGATATCCGCAGTACACCAGTACGTGTCCGACTCCTTGAGATCAAAGACGTACTTCGACGTCATCGTAGTGCCGAGCAGGTAGCCACCACTAGTGTGCAACACCCCCTTGGGCTTGCCCGTGCTGCCGCTCGTGTACAGGATGAAAAGCGGCGACTCCGAATCGAAGGCCTTGGCCGTATGCTTGTGGCTCGCCTCGTTCATGATGGTGTGGTACCAAAGGTCGCGTCCTTGCTTCATGGATACGCGATTTCCGATTCGCTTCACCACGACAACGTTCGTGACGGTTGGGCAGCCCAACACCGCGGTGTTGACGTTCTTCTTCAACTCCACCACCGAACCGCGACGCCATCCGCCATCTGACGTTACGATGACCTTGGCCTGACAGTCGTTGACGCGGTCCTTGATGGATTCAGAGCTAAAACCTCCAAAGATAACAGTATGCACGGCCCCGATACGGGCGCTCGCGAGCATGGCGATCACCGCTTCGCAAGTCATCGGCATGTAAATTGCGATCCTGTCCCCTTTCTTGACGCCGAGCCCTTCCAGCACGTTGGCGAACTTGCACACTTCCACGTGCAACTGCTTGTAAGTCAGGGTTTGCTGGTCCCCCGGCTCCCCCTCGAAGATCAAGGCCGCCTTGTTCTCGCGGGGGGTTCCCAGGTGGCGGTCCACGCAATTCTCGCAAACATTTAGCTTGCCACCCACGAACCATTTAGCTTGGGGTTCTTTCCACTCGAGCGTTTTCTTCCAAGGCTCACGCCATTGAAGCAACTCTTTCGCTTGAGCGTTCCAAAACTTTTCGGGGTTTGCTACGG
Organism: Opitutaceae bacterium; assembly: GCA_050297195.1. GTDB lineage: Bacteria > Verrucomicrobiota > Verrucomicrobiia > Opitutales > Opitutaceae > Pelagicoccus. The sequence continues at coordinate 2,051 of JBNKSG010000010.1, forward strand.
ACTCATTGTACAGCCGCTTGTATTCGGCCATACTGCTTACGGTAGCTTGCTTTCTGAATTCGGGCGATGGCGAAACTTTTTCGCTCTGGCTCGCAGTTGAAGTGGTCTTGTCTGGCACTTACTTATTCCTCGTTTGTTGGGGGTTAGGGATTTAAGGCAAAACACGATACTGTCTCCGTCGAAGTTCGACGGTCAAGCTTTGGAACTCTCTCAACAGACTCTTCTCTCATTTTTTTCGAAACGGTCCTACCGGCTATAACCCCCTTATCGCCCTCCGTATTCGAATTACACGCACGCAAAACTTTACCAATACCGCATCAATCCGCTCCGTCATGGACAACGAGAACGCGCCACAAGAAGAAACAATAACCGTCGAGGGAGTCCTCGAAGTCACCAAGAAGAAGACTGGCCAGCTGCTCGACCTGAGCAAGAACGGCCGTCAGCGCCCCACGGACCCATTCGTCCCCAAGGAACTCATCCGTCGCTTCAAACTGCGCAGCGGTAGCCATATCGTGGCCCAAGCCACCTCCGACCCTCGCTTCCAGAACCCCAAGGTTCGCTTCATCGAGCAGGTCGACGGCGTATCGGTCGAAGAACGACGCAAGTTCATGCCTTTCTCACAGCTGACCACCATCACGCCAGAGGAGCAGATTCGACTCGAGACCGACAAGAAGAAGATGACCACCCGCTGCATGGACCTCTTCTGCCCGATCGGCAAAGGCACCCGCGGCCTCATCGTCGCCCCCCCGCGCACCGGAAAAACCACTCTCCTCACCCACATCGCCCAAGGCATCAACGCCAACCACCCGGAAATCCACCTCATGGTGCTTCTCGTGGACGAGCGCCCCGAGGAAGTCACCGATTTCCGCCGCAACATCGACGCCGAAGTCTGGGCATCCTCCAACGACGAGGAGCTTCCCAACCATCTCCGCGTGGCCGACCTTTGCATCGAGCGGGCCAAGTGCCTCGTAGAAACCGGCAAGGACGTAGTCATCCTGATGGACTCCATCACCCGCCTCGCCCGCGCCCACAACGCCGCCAGCAAAGGCAAGCGCACCATGTCCGGCGGTCTCGACATCCGAGCGCTCGAAAAGCCGCGCCAGATCTTCGCCGCCGCTCGCAATACCGAAGAAGCCGGCTCGCTCACCATCATAGCTTCCGCCCTCATCGAGACCGGCAGCCGCATGGACGACATGATTTTCCAGGAATTCAAGGGAACCGGTAACATGGAGATGGTCCTCGATCGCAAGATCGCAGACATGCGCATCTACCCAGCCATGAACATCGCCACTTCCGGCACCCGCCGCGAAGAATTGCTCATCCCTGAAGACAAGCTCGAAGGCATCCACTTCTTCCGCCGCGCCCTCGTGCAGCAGAAGCCAGAAGAAGCCGCCGAAACCATGATCACTCGACTCTCAAAAACCGATTCAAACCAGGACCTCCTCGACCTCATAAGTAGATAAACGCAACGAAATCGACGTTCTTTCGAGAATAAGCGGCGCCAAACGCGCTTAAGCCTTGATCTGCCTCGATTCGTCGCGTGAAAAAGTACGTTTCCTCAGCTCGCAGGGCATAAGCGGGCGCCACATCAGTTCTCAAATAATATCAATGGATAGCTTCTCCGAACAGTGCCTCGACATGGCTCGCTCCATGCTCAGCCACAATTTGGATTCCATCAATCCCGATGGAACCATCACACCCGTCGAAGGTGAAGATTCTCGTCTGGACGAGTCCGGCCACGCCGCGCTCGCTATCGGCGAATTCTACCGCGCCACCGGAGAAACCGAGCTTGACGGCAAGGATCTCATCGACCTCGCCGCCCGCTGCATCACAGCCCAGGCCTTCCGCGACCCTCCGCAAGAGAACGGTCTCGCTTACGCAGCCCTCGCGCTGCTCTCGTTTGGTCCGTCCAAGGAACGCAACCCCGTGTGGGAGCGCCTCGTGGACGAAACTCGCGAAAACCTCGACCGCCTCCTGCTCAACCGCAGCGACTACAACAACCACTGGCAGTCATTCAACGTCGCCAAGGCCGTCTGCCGCTTCTCCCTCGGACTCTCCAAGAAGGACGAGACCGGCCGCCTCATCGAGCGCTTCCTTTCCCGTATCGAAGAAACCAGCTCCAACGGCTACTTCGACGACGTCGGCGACGAAGGCATCGGCGGCTCCTTCTCCCTCTACGGAGTCATGTCCTTCGTTTTCACGCGTCAGGCCCTCCAGTTGCACAGCAACCCTGGCCTCCGCGAGCGCAAGTTGCCTTCGCTCCGCACCTTCGCGGAAAAGTACATCAAGCTGCTTCCTGACATGGTCCGCGAAGATGGCCTCGGCTGGACCTGCTCCGAAAACGCCGGCGCCTATGGGCAGATGCACCTCATCTCGCTGCTCCTGCAAGGATTCCGCGACGGATGGGTCCCCGACGACAAGCGCGCCAAGTACTTCGACCTGCTGCGTCGCCTCTTCTACTTCTTCTACGTCACCTACCTCGACCAAGAACACGGCTACCTCGTAGTCCGCGACGGAGAGCGCACCGCCTACCGCAACCACACCACCCGCATGGCGAACTTCGACGGAGCCCGCTACCTCAGCCAGTGGTCCCGCCTCTCCAAGCAGATCGACGCGCCCCCCGCTGCCGCTCCCGAGCCATTCAAGTCCGGTTGCCGCTTCGTGATCTTCGACAAGTCGAACAAGAAGGAGCAAGGCCTCCTTCTCTACCGCAACGTGGAGTCCGGCCTACAAGTCCAGATGCCTCTCATGTCCAGCAACGGACACGCGACCGCAGACTGCCAAGCCTTCCCACACTCCCCCGGCGTCTTCGATTGGCCAAATAGCCAGTACGCGCCGATCATGATCCCTGAGCTCACCGTGGGAGACAACGTCTTCGTACCGTCCTACTACGGAAAGAAGTGCACCACAGGCCTCGGCTTCAAGCGCTCCTTCTACTTCCGATACGAGCAGCCAGAGTGGATCACCAAGGACGAAAAGATCGTTCCCGGGCTAGGCACCGTTAAGGTAAACTGGTCCTTTGCCGGCAACCAGATCTCCTGCGAGTACATCTACAGCGTAAAGAACCAGGTCACCCTCGACCGCTTCCGCTATATGCTCGCCATCGCGTCGCCGCACTCCAGCTACCGCCTCGAGACCTCGCCCATGCTCGGAGCCGAAGGCCTCCGTTGCTCCATCCAAAAGGACGACTTCCAAGGCACTTGGAAGGAAACCGAAGTGGTGACCAACGACAGCGCCTACCGCACCAACTACGGCAACCTGCACTACCTGCAGATCCTCGAGCGCGACCACCCGCTCATCATGCGTCCAGGACAAACTTACCGCTTCGCCGCCACCTTCGATCCCGATATCATCCAGATCGGCGACGCCGAATAACACGTAGCGCGGAGCTTTAGCTCGCGAAGCACAACTCTCCAAAGGCGACTCCCATCGGGAGTCGCCTTTTTCATCTCTCCCGAGAACCCTAACTCTGCAGGATCAAATAACCTTGTCCCGTTCCCCGATCTTTTCACTCTTCACCCTTCACCACTCACTCTTCCACTACCGTGCTAGCCAAACGCATCATTCCCTGCCTCGACGTCCACGCCGGACGCGTCGTCAAAGGCGTTAAGTTCAAAGAGCTCCGCGACGCGGGCGACCCCGTCGAATCCGCCAAGGCCTACGACCAGCAAGGCGCCGACGAGCTCGTCTTCCTCGATATCACCGCCTCCTCCGACGAACGCCAGATCATGCGCGACGTCGTCGAACGCACCGCATCCGAGTGCTTCATGCCGCTCACCGTAGGCGGCGGACTGCGCACGGTAGAGGACATTCGCAAGATGCTGCACTCCGGTGCCGACAAGGTTTCCCTCAACACCGCCGCCATCAACAACCCCGATCTCATCTTCCAGTCCGCCCGGAAGTTCGGCAACCAGTGCATCGTGCTCGCCATCGACGCCAAGCGCGACGGCGACTCCTGGCGCGTCTACACCCACGGCGGTCGCAACCCTACCCCGCTCGATGCCATCGAATGGGCCAAAAAAGCGGTCTCCCTCGGCGCCGGCGAAATTCTCCTGACCTCCATGGACGCCGACGGCACCCTCGCTGGCTACGACTGCGAGCTCACCCGCCGCATTTCCGAAGCGGTCGAGGTTCCCGTCATCGCCTCAGGAGGAGCTGGCAACCTAGACCACATGGTCGACGTACTCAACGAAGGCAAAGCCTCCGCCGTGCTGGCCGCCTCCATCTTCCACTTCGGCACCTACACCATCAAGCAAGCCAAGGAACACCTCGCCGCCGCCGGCCTTCCCGCCCGCCTCTAAGCGGGAGCAGCCGACTGATCCCAAAACTTATAAATCGATAATGGAGCTAACGAAATTCTCGGACTACAGCCTACGAATGCTCCTTTATCTTGGGCTCAATCCAGATCGGCTGGTCTCTATTGTGGAAATCGCCGACGCCTACTCGATCTCCAGAAACCACTTGGTCAAGATCTCCAACCACCTGGCTCAACTCGGACTCATCCGCACCGCACGCGGAAAAGGTGGCGGCATCCAGCTAGCAAAAGATCCCGAGGAAATAAACATCGGCGCCGTTGTACGAAGCACCGAAGGCCACAGTCCTCTCGTCGAATGTTTCGATTCCGCTAACAACACTTGTTGTATTATAAAGAGCTGCACCCTCAAAGGCGTTCTCAAGCGAGCGGAAAAGGCCTTCTACGCCGAGCTCGATCAACACAGCCTCAAGAACCTGCTCTCCAACCGCAAAAGCCTCAGCGCGGCCTTTGCCAAAGATTAAGCGCCCGATTTTCCGCAGCTCAAGGCGGCGCTGTCAAAATCCCGCAGCTTCTAGGATTTCAAAAACGCTTTGCGATTAATGAAATTCATACTGCGCCCCACCGCGAACGGACCGCAAAATTCGTAGTTAGAGTTCCCCTACACCAAGACAGGACATCCACCGAAAAACCGTTTTTCTTTAAAGTAATATTTTAAATACATATTTTGGCATCACCAATGCTAAACCCGGATTAGATTTCCAATTGCCTAATCCGAAATGAAAAAGAAAAACATCCTCTACACCGCTCTCCTTGGTGGAGCATTCCTGACATCCTCCCTATTCCTATCCGGTTGCGGCGAGAGCGAAGCTGCTACTAGCGGTATCTCGCCTCAAAAAATGGCCGACGGACTCCACCTCGTCATGAAGTCCGATCGCACCGTCTACACTCGCAACGTCGTCAATCGACTCGTCAAGCAAGACAAGGTCATCAAAGCGTCCGAACATTGGGCAGACGACAAAGCGCTACCCCTCCCTGCTCAGATGTTCCGCATGGGAGCTGAGATTGTGGCCAAGGAAGCAGATGCAGGCTTCTCTTACTCGCTGCAGTCGATCTGGCCCATCAACGCTCAAAACGCCCCTAAAACCGAAGTTGAAAAAGCAGGCCTTCAGTACGTAGTTGATAATCCAGGACAGAACTACTACGCCGAAGAGGAACTCGGCGGGGTAAAGTATTTCACCGGTGTCTACGCTGACACGGGTGTGGCAGCGGCCTGCATAGATTGCCACAACCAACACAAGGACTCCCCAAGAACCGACTTCAAGCTTGGAGATGTCATGGGAGGCGTCGTCATTCGAATTCCGCTCAACTAAATCCTGCCCATCAAATTGCAGAGCCTCAACCTAGAGGCTCTGCGCCAAAGCCTACAGAACCTTTCTGTGCTCATCCTATGATTTCCCCTCGGAAATTCAGCGTCATACCTATCGCCTTCGCGATAGCCGCCTGCAGCGATCAATCGCCACCGGAAAAAGCAGCCTTCGACCCCACCACCATTCCCTTGTCGAACCCCGATCTTCTTGCAGGGCAAAAGACCTGGGCCGCCACCTGCACCACCTGCCACCTCACTGGCCTCACCGGAGCCCCCATGATCGGCAACAAAGCTGCCTGGGCGCCGCGAATAGAAAAAGGCCTCGAAACCCTATACGACCACGCCCTCAACGGCTTCATCGGCCCCGATTACAACGAGATGCCGCCCAAAGGCGGATTCTCCGACCTCTCCGACGAACAAGTCAAACAAGCCGTCCGGTTCATGACGCACGTCAGCCAGTAAGCTTAACGGCACAACGTTAACCTCCTATTCTCAACCACCGATATCTATGACCGAAAAACAAATCAAACTCGTCCAAACCTCTTGGGAAAAATGTATTCCCATAGCCGATACAGCTGCCTCCATTTTCTACGCGAAGCTTTTCGAGCTCGATCCGAGCCTTCGGCCCCTCTTCACCAGCGACATCAAAGAACAGGGCAAAAAGCTGATGACCATGATCACCACAGCAGTACGCGGCCTCAACAACCTGGAGGGCATCGTCGGCGCGGTCCAAGCGATGGGCAGGCGACATACGGGCTACGGCGTGAAAGACGAACACTACGAGACGGTCGGAACGGCTCTCATCTGGACCTTAGGCCAAGGGCTCGGCGACGACTTCACTGAGGAAACAAAAGAAGCATGGATAGCCACCTACACTCTGCTCGCAACCACGATGAAAGACGCAGCCAACGAAACAGCTGCGTAAACAATTTCTAACTAAAAATTGGATACAGGTAGACGCCTAGAGAGGGCGTGGGGTTCACGCGAGCCCCACGTCTATGCGTAGCCTACTGCAATTCCTTGAGCGAGAGTAATTCAAAATCGTCCCGTCAACGCATCGTCGTCGTTGGCAATGGCATGGTATCCCACCGATTCTGCGAGGAGCTCTCGAAAAAAGGCGGTTCCGCAGATCGCGAGGTCATCGTGTTTGGGGAGGAACCGTATCCCGCATACGACCGCGTCCACCTCACCGACTATTTCACCAATCCCTCTCCACAAACGCTCAGCCTAGGCACGAGCCTATGGTATTCCGAAAGAGGATACACCTTACACAGCGGAGTCCGAATCGTATCTATCGATCGATCGGAAAAAACGGTCACCGACTCCAATGGAGTCACACACCCGTACGACCAGCTCGTGCTAGCGACGGGCTCGACCCCATTTATTCCTCCTATTGAAGGAAGATCGAATCCGGGCGTTTTCGCCTATCGAACCATCGACGATGCCGACGCGATCATCCGCCACTGCTCCGGCAAACGTTCCGCCATCGTTCTTGGTGGCGGACTTCTCGGACTCGAAGCTGCCAACGCCCTCAAGGGGCTTGGCCTAAGCGCAACCGTCGTCGAATTCGCCAACGGCCTGATGCCGCGGCAACTGAACCAAGAGGCATCCCGCGTACTTGAACAGCAAATACGCGACCTAGGAGTAATTCCTCTCGTAGGCAAAGGAGCCGAAAAGATCGAAGCAGCCGGAAACGGTTTAACCGTCACATTCAACGACGGATCGAGGCTCCTGACCGACGTTTTGGTCGTGGCCACCGGAGTTCGCCCCGCGGACGAACTCGCTCGCGAAGCCTCCCTAAACATCGGAGCCCGAGGAGGCATCATCGTAAACGATCGGATGCAAACCTCCGACGAAGCGATCTACGCCATCGGAGAATGCGCTCTACATCGCGGCCAAATTTACGGCTTCGTAGCTCCCGGCTACCAAATGGCGGAAGCGCTCGCCGACCAGCTTTGCGGAGGAAACAAAGAGTACCAGGGATCCGATCTTTCCTGCCGTTTAAAGCTCCTCGGAATCGAGGTCAGCACTTTCGGCGACTATCTCGGCGAGGGACGCACCCTCGTTCACCAAAGCGGCTCCACCTACCGCATGATCGTGCTGAAGCGGGATTGCTTCGCAGGCGGTACCGTCGTTGGCGATTGGGACCAAACCCACCAACTCCAACTGGCCATCAAGGAAGAGCGTTTCATGACGCCTTCCGAACAAGCGACCTTCGAGAAGGAAGGACGTCTTCCCGCAGGCGACGCCGTGAACGATTGGCCGAACAACGCGATCATCTGCAACTGCACGCAAACGACAAAAGGCGCCTTGTCGACCTGCATCTCCTCCGGATGCAAAACCGTGGCAGCCTTAAGCGATGCCACCGGAGCCGGAAGCGTTTGTGGATCCTGCCGCCCCCTTCTCGCCCAACTCTGCGGCGAATCAGGCAACGAAGCTGCCTACCAACCTCGCGGGCGGAGAACGCTCTGGATCGCAGCAAGCATCGCGCTGTTAGCCTGTATCGGATTCCTCGGATTCACCTCCTTCCCGGAGCCGCAAAGCGTGCAAACGAGCTATTTCAAGCTTTCCCAGCTCTGGCATGATTCCCTCTCTAAACAAATTTCAGGCTTCACCATGGCAGGCCTTTCCCTGTTCGCCATCCTACTCTCGGCCCGCAAACGCATCCGCTTCCTGAGGATGGGCAACTACGGCTGGTGGCGATCGATTCATGGCATCCTCGGCACCCTCTGCCTAGTCGCCCTCATCGCCCACACCGGTCTAGACTTCGGAAAGAACCTGAACCTTTGGCTAATGAGTTGCTTCGTCGGGCTCAACCTGGTCGGAGCCCTCGCCGGGCTCAGCATCGCGATGGAAGACCGCTTCAACGGTCCCTGGTCTCGCCGTATCCGCTCGTTGGTGACAAAAGCTCACATCCTCTTCTTCTGGCCGTACCCCATCCTGCTAGGGTTCCACATCTACAAAGCCTACGCCTACTAGCATGAACCGAAAAAAGCTCCAATGGATCTTGGCCGCGGCAACGCCCCTCTGGCTCACCTTCCACTTTCTGGCATCGATCAACAGCGAAAAGCGCAACGCATTCATGCCGGGCGAAACCTCCCACGGGCATCACCAAATCGAGCTCCAGTGCTCCGTCTGCCATACGGAAGACATGGGCGTGAAGCACGACGCCTGCGCCAGCTGCCACCAAGAGGAGCTGGACCGCGTAGCCGACTCGCACCCGGTCACCAAGTTCCTCGACCCGAGAAACGCCGACCGGGTCGCCATCCTCGACGCCCGCAAATGCGTGACCTGCCATGTCGAGCACCAGCCCGAGCAAACCGACCAAATGGGCGTCACGCTTCCCGATGACTATTGCTACTTCTGTCACCAAGACGTCGCCGAAGAGCGCCCCACGCACGAAGGCTTGCCATTCGACAGCTGCTCGACCTCCGGCTGCCACAATTTCCACGACAACACCGCCCTCTACGAGGACTTCCTGGAAAAGCATCTCGACGAGCCCTCCCACAAGCTCAGTCCCCTGATTCCCCAACGACAGCTCTACGCAGGCTGGACCGAAGAAAACAAACGCCAACCGCTCGGGCTTGCCGACCGCGACGCGCCAAGCTCCGTTTCCTACTCGCAGGACATCGCCTTCGAGTGGTCGACCTCCAGCCACGCCCAAGCCGGCGTGAACTGTATCGACTGCCATCAAGACGCAAAGACCTCCGCTTGGATCGACAAGCCCAGCCTGACCTCCTGCCAAAGCTGCCACGACTACGAAGCCGAGACCTTCCTGCAAAGCCGTCACGGCATGCGGATCGCCCAAGACCTGCCCCCCATGACACCTGCCCAAGCGCAAATCCCCATGCACGTCGAGGCCGCTCATAAGGAGCTTAGTTGCGTCTCGTGCCACGGCGACCACAGTTTCGAAACCACGTTCGCAGCCGTGGACGCCTGCATGGGTTGCCACGACGACACGCATACCAACGCCTACAAAGAATCGAAACACTTCCAGCTCTGGATGGCCGAGACTCAAGGCCAAGCCCCAGCTGGCACAGGCGTGAGCTGCGCGAGCTGCCACCTGCCGCGCATTGAGGTCACCGAATTCGGAGAAACGGTCACTAAAGTCCTGCACAACCAAAACGACGTCCTCAGGCCCAACGAGAAAATGATTCGCCCGGTCTGCATCCAGTGCCACGGAGTCGGCTTCTCCATCGACGCCTTGGCCGATCCCAACTTGCTCGACAACAACTTCAAAGGCTTACCAGCAAAGCATGTCGAAAGCATCGAAATGGTAATCGAAAAACTCAAGCGAGTCGCCTCCGAACGCGCGAAATAACGATTCTTCACTTTATTGCGTAAGAGACTGCCCGTAGGGCTGCTAATGGCGGCAAGAATCGATCCAAATTTCACCTGAATAATCTTCAAAAACCGCTTTCGTTTATCGCGCTTTTGGCTACCCTGAAAGCCCATGATTCTTGGTCAGCTCATCCAGACCGGCCGACGCTTTTGCGAGTGCCGCTCCAACGATTTCATTCCTAAATCAGAAGACAACGTAGTAGTGGTCGCCTACACCATTAACGACAGATTCCTAGCCCACTCATTCGATACCGCCCTCTCCGACCTGAAGGAAGCTATCAAATCGTGGCTCTACCAAATCGAAGCGGTCGGCTACCTGCTCATCCGCCGCAAGCCGCACGGTCCGCAAAAGGAATTCCCTTCGCCCATCGGCCGCAAGCCCATGGATCATGTTACGCTCACCGCCGCGACCAAGGACGAATTCAAGCTCGTGTCCTACTTCCTCGAGGAAATCCAGGGACTGGACTCCTACCGGCTCGTGCCCACCAATTGCACGGAAAGTCGATCCGAAGAAACCCGCTACAACCTCTTCCGTTTCAGCGAGGAAACCGCCCAGGAAGATTCTCGGGCTCTCTTTCTCGAATTCGAGGGATTCGCAAACTAAGGGCGAACCTTCAATAAAGCTCAAAACGCTCTAGCTTCCAGAGTTGGGAGTCATTCGCAGTCACATACGGAGCAAATCCGTGGCTTGGAGAGATCGAGGCTTGGCCTCCAACCCGCCAATCCCATTAACTGCAAACCTATGATCAAATTCCTCCATACCCGCGTACGCGTCGCCGACCTGCAAAAGTCCATCGACTTCTACTGCAAGCATTGCGGCTTCCAAGTTTTCAAAGGCCCCAACACCAGCCCCCAAGGCAACCAGATCGTGCACCTCGAACTCCCAGGCAACGACCACATGCTGGAGCTCACCTACTCGCCCGACTTCAAGGTCGAGTTTCCCGAGGACCTGATGCACACCTGCATCGGCGTGGACGACATCAAGGCCTTCTGCCAAAAGCTCGAAGACGACGGCGTCGAAGTCTGGCCCGGGAACTGGAAGGAAAAGGAAGACTTCTCCATGGCCTTCATCACCGACCCCGACGGCTACGAAGTCGAAATCCTACCCAACAAGCGGTAGCACCCCGTAGCGCGGAGCTTTCGTGTCACGGCGAAGCTTCAGCGAAGACGGAAGCCCGCGTCCGCGTTGCAGGATCAAAGCTCCGCGCTCGCCTAATCCAACATCTCAACCAACTCGCCCTCGACATAGTCGGCGGCGAGTTGTTTTAGCCGCACGCGCCCGCAACGGTTAGCGAGATCCATTCCCTTCTCCGCATCCAATTCTCCAATACGCGGCACCACCACGCGAATATAGTTGTCCGTATACGCTGGCCAGCTCTCTGGCTTGGGGTTTTCGAACAACACCCGCATCTCCTGGCCAAGGTAGCGCTCGTACATGTCGTAGCGCTTCTTTGAAGACAAACGCCTCAAGTAGGCGCTACGTCTTGCCCGTTCTGGAATGTCCACCTGGTCCTGACGCCGAGCCGCCACCGTTCCTTGTCTCTCCGAGTAGCTAAAGACGTGGCAGAAATCGAAGGGGTTTTCCAAAAACACGCTGCAGGTCTCTTGGAACTCCGCTTCCGTTTCCCCCGGAAAGCCAACCATGATATCGGAACCGATATACACGTCGGGCACGCTATCATGGGCAAGGTGCAAAAACTCCAAGTATTCAGAAATCGTATACTTGCGACGCATCTCCGTCAGCACCTTATCGCAACCGCTCTGCAACGGAATGTGGAAGAACGGCAGCAAGGCATGCTGCGGGTCGTTCATCAGTCCAAAGAGCTCGGTGGGAATTGTCGTCGGCTCGATGCTGCTGATGCGGATGCGATCGATCCCTGGAATAGCGTTCAACCCTTCCAGTACCTTGAGCAACCCGCCATCCTTCGTGTCATAGGTGCCGATGTTTACTCCCGTGATCACGATCTCCCGAATTCCTTGGGAGGCCTTCAAGCGAGCCTCTTCCAGGAGGTTCCTCATATCGCGAGCTCGAGCCGCTCCGCGGGCGAACGGAATGATACAAAAGCTGCACACGAAGCTGCACCCATCCTGGACCTTCAGATTCGCCCTCTGGTTGAAGGGGATATCCCCGAAATTCTGAATCGTGAAGTCTTCCTGCGAAATGCGTTCGCGCACGATCACCGGCTTCTCGTTCTTCTCCTGGCCGATGTAGTCGATCACGCTCATTTTCTCCTGATTCCCGATGATCAGGTCCACTCCACCGATTTCCGCGATCTCCTTCGCCCCCATCTGCGAGTAACAGCCCACCACCGCCGTGTACGCGTGGGGATTCTTGCGCACGAACTGGCGGATCGTCTGCCGGCATTTCGAGTCGGCAAGGTTCGTCACCGTACAGGTATTGATGATGCCCAAGTCAGCATCTTCGCCAAAAGGGACGATCTCGTAGCCACGCTCCTGCAATCCCTGTTGAATGAGCAAGGTTTCAGATTGGTTGAGTCGACAGCCCAGCGTGTGCAGCGACGCCCTTTTCTTGTTGGCCTTTTCCATGCGAAGACCGGCTAACAAAAAGCATCCCGCCCAGATGTCATGCAAATTCCCCCTCCGATCCAGAATTCGCCTTCCACTTTTCACAATTCGCTCTTTTCTCCTCGCCCCCTCCACGGAAGCCGATTCCCTCTTCTCATTCACCTATGTCCAGCGAAACGCCAGCCGATACGATCCCTTTGATCGAGCGCAACTCCCTCCCCAAGTGGGAGATACGAAGCAGCGACTTTTGGGTCTTCATCGCCCTGCTCTTCTCCTGCATGGGATTCTGCTCCTTCCTCGGCAGCAAAATCGTCCAATGGATCCTAGCTCCCGATCCCGAAGCCGATCCCCCCCTCCTCGTCGCCCTCGCCGCCAACATCGGAATGCAAGCCGGCATGCTGGTCGCCTACCTGATCTTCAAACGCTTCCCCAAGGCGATGGACCACCCAACGCTCGCCACCGAGCGAGCGAAGCCCTTGAAAGCGATCGCAATCGGCCTGAAGTGGCTGCTCATCGCCTATCCTATAATGTTCGGCGTCAGCCTATTCTCCCGGCTCTTCCTCGACTCACTCGGCTTCGAACAGGTCATCCAGGATCCCATCCGGATGGTCCAGGAAGGAGGCTCCACGACCGAGCTCGCCGTCATGTATTTCAGCATCGTCTTGGTCGCGCCCGTCTGCGAAGAAGTCGCCTTTCGCGGCGGCATTTTTCGCTTCCTCCATCACCGTCTGCCCCTCTACGGCTCCATCGGACTGTCCGCCTTCTTTTTTGCGCTCATGCACGTGAACCTCTATTCCTTCGCTCCCTTGATGACCATTGGAGCAATGCTCGCCTTCGCCTACCGCGAGTCCGGTTCCCTCCTCTCAAACATCGTCTTCCATTCCGTATTCAACACGATCAACCTCGGTCTGATCCTTCTCTTTCCCAGCATCACGTGAGCCCGTTCACCACAGAGCCCAGCCAATCCATCGCTCACCTCGGCGAAACCCAATTGATCGAGGCCCTTCGCTCCTGGCTGGGCGACGCCTCCCCTCAAGCGCCCTACGGAATCGGCGACGATTGCGCCGTGCTCCCTCCTCCAACTCTCCAAACGCAGCAACTCGTCACCGCCGACCCCATCATCTACGGCAAGCACTTCGACGATCAAATTTCCCCCACTCAAGCAGCGGCAAAACTCCTTCGGCGTAACCTCAGCGACATCGCCGCCATGGGAGGAAATCCCAAGCACGCGGTAGTCAGCCTCGCCCTCGCTCCATCCGTATCCATTTCTTGGATCGAAGCATTCTATACCGCTCTCGCCCAAGAGGCGATGGCCTTCAACACCTCCATCGTCGGGGGGGATGTTTCGAGTACCGACGATTTCCTAGGCGCCTTCCTCACGCTTTACGGCGAAACGTATCAAGACCTTCCCCCTTTGCTCCGCCACTCCGCTCGCCCGGGAAGCCCACTCTTCGTAACAGGAGCGCTCGGAGGCACCCGTATGCGAAAGCACCACAACTTTACGCCAAGGCTCGAAGAAGGCCGTTGGCTCGCGAGGTCCGGACTCTGCCTCAGTTGCAGCGACCTCAGCGATGGCATCGGAAAAGACTACGCCAACCTACTTTCTCCGAACCTGCGTTGCGAAATCGACTGCTCGCAGCTCCCCGTATCGAACGACGCCAAGGAAACCGCTCAAACCTCCGGCAAGGATCCCTTGTATCACGTTTTCAATGACGGTGAGGACTTCGAGCTCATTTTCGCGCTGGAGCCAAACGCGGACCTCGAACGATTCACTGAAGAATGGAAACGGGACTTGAAAACCCCGATCTCGCACATCGGCTACACCACAGAGCGACCCGCCCCAGACTCTTCCAAGCTCGTTCTCAAAAACGCCCCCCAACCTTTTTCGGCAAGCGGCTATGAACATCTTAGATAAACTCAAAGCAGGCGCGACCGCACGCTCAGTGGACGAGACCTACCAAATCGCCAGCGAACTGGCGGAAGTCCTCCCCGATGAAGCGATCCTCACCCTCGAAGGCGACTTGGGAGCGGGCAAGACGACCTTCGTCAAAGGACTTGCTCAGTATTGGAGTATCCAAGAAGCGGTTACCAGTCCAACCTTCAACATCTACAACATCTACCAAGGCACCCGACAGCTCGCCCACATGGACGCCTATCGCCTCGAGAAGTCGCCGGAAATCTGGGACGAGCTCATGCTCGAAGAGCTGATCTCCCCTCCCTTTTGCCTCGCCATCGAATGGCCCAGCAAACTCCCCTTCATCCCCTGGCCCATCACCCACCGCCTACAGTTCACCGCCCAAGGCGAAACCCGCACCATATCCCTCACGTAGCACGGAGCTTTCTCGTCACGGCGAAGCCGTAGGCGTAGACGGAAGCCCACGACCGCAGAACCAAATCCAACATGAACAAGTGGGACCAACGCTACTCCTCCCAAAACTTCGCTTACGGAACAGCCCCCAACACGTTCCTGGCCGAGCACGCCCACCGCATTCCCGACGGAGCTTGCCTTAGCCTAGCCGACGGAGAAGGCCGCAATGGCGTGTACCTAGCAACCCTCGGGCACCCAGTCACCTCAGTCGATTC
Organism: Opitutaceae bacterium; assembly: GCA_050297195.1. Classification (GTDB taxonomy): domain Bacteria; phylum Verrucomicrobiota; class Verrucomicrobiia; order Opitutales; family Opitutaceae; genus Pelagicoccus. The sequence continues at coordinate 17,122 of JBNKSG010000010.1, forward strand.
CTCATCCGTAGGCCTCGCCAAAGCCCGCAAACTCGCCAAGCAAAAAGGAGTAAAAATCCACACTGTCCACAGTGACCTAGCTGACTTCCCGTTCGAGCCGTCAAGCTATAGCGGCATCGTATCCATATTTTGCCACCTCCCACCCGATTTGCGACAACAGGTCTATCGCAATTGTGTTTCCGCTCTCCGTCCCGGTGGCGTCTTCATCCTCGAAGGCTACACACCCAAACAACTCGGCCGCGGAACGGGCGGCCCGCCCCTAGCCGAGCTGCTTTTGACAATCGAGGACCTCAAACGTGACCTCGAAGGTCTAGAGTTCATCATCGCCCGCGAAACCGAGCGAGAAATCATCGAAGGAAACCTCCACTCCGGCACCGGATCCGTCGCCCAAATCGTCGCCATCAAAAGACACTAGGCGCCCCGCTTCGGTTGGACCACCACCCCCCCTCCCCCCCAAAAAAAGCAGGGTCCATCTGCAAAACGAGTAGAATCGCATTCGACCTTTCAGTCGCCCTCTTCTTTCCCTAACCGTCATCAGGCTGCTCAAGAGAGCGGCCATCAGAGACGCGCCGCACTCTCATAAAAAATCCGCGTTCATCTGCGGCTATACTCCCCGCAGAATAGCGATAAACCAAAAAAAAGCGACCACCCCGACGAGGCAGCCGCTATAAAAAGTGATGATCCGGAAAAACCTACCGCACCCCGAAGGCGTACACTGTCTTGGAGCGGAAAACCTCGCCGGGACGCAAGGTCGTCGCCGGGAAATGCCCCTTGTTCGGCGAATCCGGAAAATGCTGCGTTTCGAGGCAGAACCCATCTCGCTTCTGGTAGACCTTGCCACCTTTGCCGGTAAGCGAGCCATCGAGGAAATTGCCCGCATAAAACTGCACGCCAGGCTCCGTGGTATACACTTTCATCTCACGCCCGGAAACGGGATCGTGCGCCACAGCTGCGAGCCCGAACTCGCCAGACTGCTTGTCCAAGATCCAGTTGTGGTCGTAACCGCCAAGCTGGCTGATCAAGGTGTCTTCTGAGTCGACGGTCGCGCCATACACTCTCGCCTCGCGAAAATCCATGTCCGTGCCGTCCACGCTGTTGATCTCGCCAGTCGGAATACCTGCGGCGTCCGTCGGCGTGAAGAACTTAGCGTTGATTTGCATCTCATGGTTCAAAGGCGGTGCACCGTCATGCCCGGCGAGGTTAAAGTAGGCATGGTTGGTCGGATTGTAGACGGTCGCCTTATCGGTGGTCGCCTCGTATTCGATAACCCACTCGTTCGCATCGGTTAACTTGTACACCACGGTAGCCTCAAGAGCCCCGGGATATCCCCCTTCGCCATCTGCGCTGCGATAGGTGAGCTTCATACCTGTGTATCCATCTCCGGATACAGGTTCCGCCGCCCAAACCACCTTGTCGAAACCGACCTCCCCTCCGTGCAAGTGATTCGCCCCATCATTCGAGAACAAACCATCGACAGCTTTACCATCCAGCGTGAACTTGCTCTCGCCGATTCGATTTCCGTATCGACCGATGATCGCTCCGAAGTAAGCGTCATTGTGATCCCGATACTCCTCGAGCGTTTCGAAACCGAGGGTGATGTCGGAAAAGTTTCCGTCGCGATCGGGTACGTGAATTTCAGATACGATCCCGCCAAGATTCGTGAATTTGAGCTTAAGACCGTTTTTGTTTTCGAGCGTGAAGAACTCCATAAGAGGTTTTTGGGAATAGTATAAGACTGAAGAATTCATCGACGGATCAATACCCCGCCGACGCTCCGCATTCTAAGCGCCAGCCTCCTGTGGCAAGCCCCAAGTCAGTCTCACGCGCAAACGATACGGCTAAACCTGCTGCGCGGTCAGCTGCTCTGCCCCAGCATCTTCCCGAATACCATGCGTCCGCCGCTCGTCGGAATAATGCTGTCAACTTCCAGTAAAACCTCAGTTCCCACCAGATCCGCAGCTCCATTGACCACCACCATGGAGCCGTCTTCCAAGTATCCGACCCCTTGGCTGTCCTCCCGCCCCGTCTTCACGAGACGAACCGAAATCGCCTGCCCCACCGTGACCTCCTGAGTCAGAGCCTTAGCCAAGCCCAACATATCCACGAACGGTACCGCTTCCTGCTTTGCTCGAGCCGTGAGCGATTCGCTCACCGAAAGCAGGCGACCTTTTAAGCTTCGCACGATGAAAAGCATCTTTTCCTCGCGGCTCTGCCCAGTCTTGAGTTCGCTCTCGTGGACACGCACTTCCAAGTGCTCGATCCCGCGCAGATCGGCCAAAGTCTTCAGCCCGCGCTTTCCCCGGTTACGTTCATCCTCCACCGCCGAGTGGCTCAGCTCGTTGAGTTCGTCGACCACGAACTTCGGCACGAAAAGCACATCCACCAGCAAGCGAGCCGCAGCGAGCTTCGAAACCCGCCCATCCACCAAGGTCGTTTCATCGAGCACCGCCACCGGCACTTCCACCTGCTGCTGGTCAAAACGCACGTACGGGATCACCAAGTT
>JBNKSG010000010.1:19634-35670 GCA_050297195.1 Opitutaceae bacterium
CCTTAGGGCGATGATCGCCCCCAGATAGGTCACCGCCACGAAAACGCCCACCCGCGAAATGTAGACCACTTGCGGATCCCCCTCCTCGAAGAGCGGGGAAATCGAAATCAAATGCGCCGCCAAAATTCCGGCCAACAGGCCAAAGGTCAGTGCCGACAAGCCTCTCAGGGAGAAGCCCTTCATCAGTATGTCGATCAATATCAGCAGGCAACCGATCAAAACGGAGACCAGCATCACCAGCCAAACGCTGCCGAGTTCGTTGAAGGCGTACCAAACGCCGTAGCCCCCCAAGGCGCAGAACGCCAATAGGATAGCACGAAAAGTGAATATCGATTGGTTCATAATATGAGTCGTTTCGGACGGGAATAATGGGAAGTCCGGCGGGCAATAATAGAAGCCCTAGGTATCCCTTTCCTATCGACTCAGAAAGACCCCAATCAACCGGAAAAAAACATATACAGCAGAACCAGCACCGGAGCGGCGATGAACACTGTCATCACCCAATAAATTATTCGCTTGGCGCGCTTTGCCTCTTCACTGTTTTCTTCCGGCTCTTCCATGCTTCAAACTCTCGCCAAAACGCTAGCGAGCAAGCCCTTCCAGTAAAGGTCCAAACCGGAGCCCACAGAGCCAAACTTCCAAACAACCGCACTTTCCAGACCCTTCCAGCCAACGTGTTCCAAACCATCACCATCGTCGCTCCCGGACTCCTCGGAGCCTCGCTCGCCATCGCCGCTAGCGAAAAAGGCGTCGCCAAAAACATCTCCATCTGGGCCCGCCGCCAAGAAGCGGTCGACTCCCTGCTCCAGCAGCCATGGTGCGCCCGAGCCAGCAACGACCTCGCCGAAGCCTGCCGCGACTCCGAGCTCATCGTGCTCTGCGCCCCCGTAAACCGCATCATCACCCTCGCCGAGGAAATCGCGACAGTCGCAAGCGGAACCCCCATCGTCACCGACGTCGGCAGCGTCAAGGCCGACATCGTCCGCCGCTGCGAAGCCGCCCTCGACGGCAAAGCCCGCTTCATCGGGTCCCACCCCATGGCCGGCTCGGAAAAGACAGGCATGGAAAACGCCAGCTCCGACCTCTTCGACGAGCGCACCTGCTTCGTCACCCCCTCAGGAAACTCCGATCCCGAAGCCCTCGCCCAAACCATCGCCTTCTGGCAAAGCATCGGCTCCCAAGTCGTTCAAGAAACGCCCGACCGCCACGACGAGATCGTCGCCCAGGTCAGCCATCTTCCCCACCTCATCGCGTCCTCCCTCGCCACCTTCCTCGCTCCCCGCTGCCCCTCCGCCGCCGACTACTGCGGCAACGGACTGCGCGACACCACCCGCGTCGCCTCCGGCAGCCCCGAACTCTGGCGAGAGATCGTCGGACAAAACCGTCACGAAGTCCTCCGCGCCCTGCGCGACTACCAGGACCACCTGCAATCCCTCACCGCCGCCATCGCCAACGAGAGCGACTTCGACCTCCTCCAACAACTCGCCGACGGCAAACAATTCCGCGACCAACTTTAAAGCGAGGTCAGCTTCACCGAAGACAACCCTCCCCCGGTACCCAACACCCGGAACCCGGAACCAAAAAATGCAAGATCCGTATCCTATCATCCCTTTCACCAAACCTGTCCGCGGCAGCGTTACCGTACCCGGCTCCAAAAGCATCACCAACCGAGCCCTCATCCTCGCCGCCCTCGCCGACGGCGAAACGCTGCTGCAAAACTGCCTTTTCTCCGAGGACACCGAGATCATGGTCAAAGCCCTGCAAGACCTCGGCTTCGACGTGCAGCCAAATCCCGAGGACAAAACCATCCGCGTGGTCGGCCTTTCCGGACAAATCCCCAACAAGACAGCCAACATCTTCGTAGGAAATTCCGGCACTTCCGCCCGCTTCCTCACCGCCTTCCTCTGCCTCAGCCAAGGCGGCGACTACACCCTCGACGGCGTTCCGCAGATGCGTAAGCGCCCCATCGCCGACCTCGCCGAAACCCTCAACCAGCTCGGCGCCAACATCGAAACCACCGACGGATTCGCCCCGCTGCGCATCCGCGCCAACGGGCTCGCCGGCGGACGCGCCTCCATCGACGCCTCCTCCTCCAGCCAATTCGTCTCCGCCCTCGTCATGGCCGCGCCCTACGCGGAAAACGGCATCGAGATCGTCATGGAAGACACCTCCGTGCGCCGCAGCTACATCGACATGACCCTCGCCATGCTCAAGCAATTCGGCGTGCCCAAGTCCGCCCTCTCCGCCTCCGAGGCGAGCTACGTCATCGGTCACCACACCCCTTACCAAGCCAAGCCCGACGGCTACCTGGTCGAAGGCGACGCCTCTGCCGCCTCCTACTTTTTCGCTCTTCCAGTGGTCGTTACCGGCGAGCTCGAAATCCACGGCGTCACCAAAGATTCCCTACAAGGCGACATCGCCTTCGCCGGTCGCATGGAAGAAGCCGGTGCCTACGTGGTTTGGAACAAAAACTCCGCCACCGTCTACTACGAGCCCGGCGCCAAGCCAGAAAGCCTCGAAGGCAGCTTCTACCCTTACTCCGACACCTTCCTAACCGCCGCCGCCATCGCTCCGCTGCTCAACGGCGCCACTACCATTGAAGAGATCGGCCACACCCGCCACCAAGAGTGCGACCGAATTGCCGCCATGGCGGACGGACTCGAACGCGTCGGCCAAATCGTTGCCGAAACAGAGACCTCCATAAACATAACGCCCCAACCGCTCAAATCCGCTACGATCGCCACTTACCACGACCACCGCGTCGCCATGAGCTTCGGCATCCTCGGCTGCTACGACGTCCTCGGCAAAGGCCGCCCCTGGCTCCGGATCCAGGACCCCACCTGCTGCAAAAAAACCTTCCCTGACTTCTTCCAAGTATTGGAAAAGCTGAGACAAGACTCTCACCGTAGCGCGGTGATTTAGCCCGCGACCGCAGAGCCCAAAATCAATTTCCGCACCATGTCCAAAAAAGACTTCATCATCATCGCCGTCGACGGCGGAGCGGCCGCCGGCAAAAGCTCCACTTCCCGAGCCCTCAGCCAACGCTTCGAACTCATGCACGTCGATACCGGCTCGTTCTACCGAGCCACCACGGTCAAGCTGCTCGAAGCCGGCGTCGCGCCCGAATCCGGCCCGGCTATGGACGCTGCCCTCGCCGCACTCGAACTCGGCACCTATATCGACGAAAATTCGGCCTATATCGTAGTCAACGACTGGATACCCGACGAATCCATCCGCAGCGAGGAAGTCAACGCCAACGTCTCCCAATACGCCGCCATCCCCGAACTGCGCAAATTCCTCTTCGACTACCAACGCGACCAGGCCAACATCGCCCGCGAGGAAGGCTTCGCCGGCCTCATCATGGAAGGCCGCGACATCGGCTCCGTCATCTTCCCAGACGCCGACCTTCGCCTCTACCTCTATGCCGATCCCGCCAAACGCGCCGCCCGCCGCGCAGCCGAAGGCCTCACCGACAGCATCGAAAAACGCGACCAGATGGACAGCTCTCGCAAAACCGCGCCGCTCTCCGTCCCCGAAGGAGCCACCCTCGTCGACTCCTCCGAATTGACGCTCGAAGAAGTCGTCGAGCACGTATCCGAATTGGTATCCAAGGCCTACCTACAATAAGATGCCCGCTTCCTATTCCCCCAACATCTACCACGCCAGCAAGACCTTAGCTGCCGGAGTGCTCAGCCAGCTCCTCATCGGCGATGTGCACGGCAAGGAAAACGTGCCCGCCCACGGAGCCGTCATCCTCGCAGTCAACCACGCCAGCCACTTCGATCCACCGCTCATCGGTTGCCTGCTGCGGCGCCACATAAACTTCTTCGCCCGCAAGACCCTCTGGTTCAACAAGGCTGCCAGCTGGTGGCTCGACAGCGTCGGTACCATCCCCGTCGACCGCGACGGCGACTCCGACATCAAGGCCATGAAGTCCACCCTCGCCACCCTCAAAAACGGAGGCCTGCTCACCCTTTTCCCCGAAGGCACCCGCAGCCCCGACGGTAACCTGCAATCCGCCAAGCCCGGCATTGGCCTCATCGCCGCCAAGTCACAAGCGACCGTCATCCCCTGCCGCATCTTCAATTCCAACAAGGTCCTCTCCAAAGGAAAGGTCCTGCCGAATTTCAACCTCAGCGTGCACATGCGCTACGGCAAGCCGCTGCCGCCCTCCGCCTACGACCCCGGTCGCGAAGCCGGCAAAGAGCGTTACCAAATCGTAGCAGACCGCATCATGGCCGAAATCGCCAAGCTCACCCGCCCCCGCCCCCCAGCCATCTAAATCTTCGTCCTCCTCATAGTCTTACTCTTCATCCGCCGCGCCAATCCCCAACAAAATCCTTCCCTCCCCCATTCCGTAATCCTAGCATCCCTCCCATGAAAGCGATCAACCGCATCTTGCAAGCCCTGGCGATTCTCGGAGCCATCGCTGCCGGAGCGTTCTACTTTCTCGCCAAAGCGGACTACCAATCCCTCGACACCAATATCCAGTCCCTCAACGCCTCCTTCAAAAGCGAGAAGGCCAAAACCCTAAAGCTGCAGAAGGTGAACGCATCCCAAGCGGAAACCATCACCTCCCAAGCCGACGAGATCCAGAAGCTCACCGCTGACTCCCTGCTCGCCAACAACCAGCTCCTGCAGATCCAGCGCGAAAACAAGCGCCTCGCCGACGAACGCGACGCCCAGGAGATCGCCGAACGCCGCCTGCAAAAAGAAAACAGCCGCCTCACCCAAGAAGTGAACGTGCTCAAGGCCACCAGCGTCCCCCAAGAAGAAGTAGCCAACTACGAACTCACCATCGCCAACCTCGAACGCCAGGTCCTCGAGCTCCAGCAAACGCAACCCCTTCAACAAGTTACCAACGCCCTCCCCACCGCCATCCCAGCCGATCCCTCCCTGCGCGGCAACGTGCTCACCGTCGGCAAAGGCGCCTCCTTCGTCGTGCTCGACATTGGCTACAGCGACGGCGTCCGCCTGCAAAATGAACTTTACGTGCAACACGCTAACACGCCAATAGCCAAAATACAGGTGACCGAGGTGAAGGAAAACTTGAGCATCGCCCGAGTTTTGCCAGAGTCCTTGCTCAAGACCCCGCAAACTGGGGACTCGGTCTCGAGCCTCAACTGACTTCTACAACCATGAAAAAGTTCATTTCCATCATCCTCGCCGCAGCGAGCATCGCGTCCCTCTTCTTCGTCACCGGTTGCGCAGACCCAGACGAATCCACCATCCCTTGGTCCCGTCCCAAGGACTGGGAAGGCGGCGTTCCCGGCATGGGCAGCAACTAACTCGCCCCCACAAGCTCTAAGCGAGTCCCTCGCAGACTCACCGCAACATTCAACGGATCTCGCAAGAGATCCGCTTTTTTTGCCTTCATGCCCACTCTTCCTCCCGCCTAAACACCTAGAACCTAGCGACCTTCTCCTCGTGTCCACCGACAATCCCTCCCTCACTCCCGAGCCCGGCCATCTCTACGTGATAGCCACCCCCATCGGCAACCTCGCCGACATCACCGAACGCGCCCTCTCCCTGCTCTCCAAAGTCGACTCCATCGCCTGCGAGGACACCCGCACCACCGGCACCATGCTCACCCGCCTGGAAATTCGCCGCCCGCTTTTCGCCTACCACGACCACAACGAAAAACACGCCGCCGGTTCCATCGTGGCCAAGCTGCAAGCCGGCGAATCCGTCGCCCTCGTTTCCGACGCCGGCACCCCCGCCATCTCCGATCCCGGCTTCCGCGTCGCCCGCGAATGCCAACGCCTCGGGCTCCCCGTCGTCCCCGTCCCCGGAGCCTGCGCCCTCACCTCCCTGCTAAGCGTGAGCGGACTCCCCACCGACGCCTTCTTCTTCGCCGGCTTCCTCCCTCCCAAATCCGCCGCCCGCCGCCGCTTCTTCGAAGAGTATCGAGATTTCAAGCACACCATTGCCCTCTACGAGTCCACACACCGCATCGAAAAGATGACCGCCGAGCTCGAGGACGTTCTCGGCCCCGACCGAGTCGTCTGCATCGGACGCGAGCTCACCAAGAAATTCGAAACCATCCGCTCCGGCCCCATTTCCCAAGTCCGCGAACAAATGGCCACCGCCAGCAAAAAAGGCGAATTCGTCGTCCTCATCGCCCCCAACGCCTACGAACTTTAAACTTCGCAACGCTTCGTGCCCTTCGTAGGCAATCAGAAAACTTCCTCGATTCACTGCTTCCATATGAAAACAGTCGGCGTCATCGACGTAGGTTCCAACACCATCAAGCTCCTCATCGCCAAAGCAGGCAAAACGCTGCCCGCTGAAAAGCTAAACTTCCTAGTCGAAGAAACCCGTATTGGCGAAGGCATGACAGGACATCCTCCCACCATCGATTCCGACGCCATCGCCCGCGGATCCGCCGCCATCGCCCGCCTCGTCGAAGCAGCAGCAGACTGCGACACCATCTGCATCGTCGCCACCTCCGCCGTGCGCGACGCCGCCAACAAGCACGAGTTCGTTAACGCCGTCGAAAAAGCCTGCGGCCACGAACTGCGCATTCTCTCCGGAGACGAAGAAGCCGCCTTTATCGGCGAGGCCCTCAAGTGCGATCCCGCCCTCTCCCAACTCGATTCCTACTCCCTGCTCGATCTCGGCGGTGGCAGCCTCGAGTGTATCCAGTTTTTGAACGGAAAACTAAAAGCGGCGGAAAGCTTGCAGCTTGGCTCCGTTCGCCTCGCCTCCCTCCTGCTGCAAAACCGAGAAATTCCCCTCGCTCGAGAGAAGCGAATCCAAATCGCTGCCTACGTTGACGAAAGCTGGTCCGCTTCGAAATTTCCCGCAGGATCGAACCCATCGGATATAGCCGTGCTCACAGGAGGAGCCGCCAAACACCTCGCCGAAACCTTGACAGGAAAGCAGCTAAAAGACGGGCTCGAGCTCGTGGAGTTCACAAGGATCGCCCACCACATTTGCGCCCTACCTCAGGAAAAACGCATCGAAGAATACGGCATCCCCGCCAGCCGCGCCGACATTTTCCCGACCGCCATGGTCACCCTCGAAGCATCCCTCAAACACCTCGGCTGCGAACGCCTCTACTTCTCCGAGTTCAACCTCCGCTTCGGCGTCGCCGCAAAGCTGCTCTACCCCTAACCTCCCAGTAGCGCGGAGCTTTCCTGTCTCGGCGAAGCTTCAGCGCAGACGGAAGCCCGCGTCCGCAATGCAGGAGAAAAAGCTACCGCAACGCGCGACTAATCTCCGCGAACCACTGCTTACGCATCGCGGAATCCAGCTTCCGATCCGTACGAATCTCCAACACCCGAACGCCTTCAACGTCCTCCGCGAGCTTCTCTTCGAGGCTCTCCCAGCTCTCAACCAACTCGTAAGCGATCCCATAGGTCCGCGCCCAATTGGAAAATTCGACCTGCTGGTCCGTGCCGTAATGCTTTTCGAATACATCTTCGAACTGCGAAACCGGAAGCATTTCAAAAATCCCGCCGCCCGCATTGTTCACCAACAAGATCGTCAAACTGCCCTTCAGGTTCTTAGCGATCAATGCCCCGTTGCTGTCGTGCAACAATGCCAGATCTCCCGTCAGCAAAAAAGTAGGTTCTCCCTCGTGCGCCACACCCATGGCCGTCGACAAGATCCCGTCGATCCCATTCGCCCCGCGAGAGCTGAAGACAGAAATCCCCAAATCGTTTCGCCCAAAATAGAACTCCATGTCGCGCGGCGGCATGCTATTGGAAACGCAAAGCGAACTGCCTTCCGGCAAATGCTGGGAAAGCGTCCACGCCAACTTCGCTTCGAAAAAAACCTCAGTTGCCCCAAAACGTGCCTCAAACGCTTCTGCAACCTGCCCTTCAAGCTCAAGCCACCGGTTCCGGTAATCGGCCCCATTACCGACTCCAACCGGAACGCCCCCGAATTCGAAATCCGCATACACATGATTCGCTCGCGAGTGCGTTGCATCCAAATTCACCGGCCGATCATTCAAGACAGTCATCGGCAAATCCCATTCTGCAATCCACGTGCGCAAGGATTTGCTCGTCGGCATCGAGCCAATCACAATCACATGCTCCGGCCTCAATTCCTCCAAAAGTTCCGCATTGCGTACGATCGACTCGTATCCGCAAACCAACGACTCAAAGGAACTCGCATTGGATCGAACCGGATTCAAAGCATCCGCCAGCAGCGGCCACCCCAACCGATTGGCGAACGAGGCGACATTTTCGCACCAAGTGTCTTCGTTAATCGGCGAAACGGCTCCTACCAAAATCAGCCCCTTACGCAAACGCGGTAGCGATTCGGGTAGCTCCGCTTGGACCAGAGGCAAGGCATCCGTCGCTTCAACATGCGAAAAGAACTCCTCGAACTCTTCCGAAACGAGGGGCGATTTAAATCCCTTAACGGCGACAGGTATCAGCGGATCACGGAACGGTATGTTGATGTGAACCGGCCCTCGATTCGGAGCGGCCGCAAAGTCGACGCAATGAGAAACGCTCTGTCTGAGATACCGCAGCAATCCGAGTTCCGCCTCTGGCACCGCCAGCTCCGCTTGCTTGCGTACGTATCCACCAAAAAATTTCAGCTGATCAATCGCCTGTCCTGCGGAGCAATCTCTCAGTTCAGGCGGGCGATCCGCGGTCAGCACCAGCAACGGCATTCCACTCTCGCTGGCTTCTACCACTGCAGGGAAGAAATTCGCCACCGCCGAGCCCGAGGTGCAAACGATCGCTACCGGCATCCCCGTTCGCTTGGCCAAGCCCAAAGCGAAAAAGCCTGCCGACCGCTCGTCCAAGACAGGAATGGCCTCGATGGCCGGATGGCGAGCGAAAGCGAAAGTGAGCGGCGAACTTCGTGAACCGGGACAAGTAACTGCGTACCTGACGCCTTTTCGGTGTAGTGCCTCAGCAATGACATCTGCCCAAAGCTCGTTCACGTTCGCCCATTCTTTCGCCATATCAGAGAAGATTTTCTTTAAGAGCTTGGAATTTCAAATCCGTTTCGAGGTGTTCGCGCTCCGGCACGGAACCCTTCACCACCCCCACGCCTGCGTACAGCCTCGCAATGTCGCCATTTACGAGAGCGGAACGGATCCCCACCAGGAACTCTCCCTCACCCTTCGCATTCAGCCAACCAATAGGGCCGGCATAAAGACCTCGATCGAAACTCTCGTGCTCTCGGATTTTTGGCACCGCAGACTCGCGGGGCGTTCCGCCCACTGCCGGAGTCGGATGCAGCTCCGCAACTAGATCCAATAAATGGATGCCTTCTTTCAAATTCGCTTCCACATCCACGAAGAGGTGCTGCACGTTTTGCAGCTTCTTCAAGCTCGGGTGGCACTCTCCTCCGACCTTCAAACCCAAGTCCTGCAAACGGCGGCAAACCGACTCGTGCACGATGCGGTGCTCGCGTCGATCCTTCTCGCTCTCCAGCAGCCCCGCTCCTAAGCGAGCGTCTTCGGAGGCGGTCTTTCCACGAGGAGCGGTACCGGCCAACACGTCGACGTTGACGCGTCCTTTGGAGACGGATACGAGTCGCTCCGGGCTGGCTCCGATAAAGCTCTGCCCTTTACCATTTGCAATGGAGAAAGCGTAGCAGTCCTCGTAGCGTTCGCGCAAGGTGTTGAGGATTTCCAGCGGATGAAAGGCTTGGTCCGCCTTCAGGTCGAGAGCTCGAGCTAGCACGATCTTCTGAAACGCGCCTGCATCGATGAGACTCAAGGCTCTGCCGACCGACTCTTGAAATGCATTTTCGCCGCCGCACTCCTTGGTTTCGAGCACGCGAAGCTTTTCGCGTTTCGAGCGTTCTGCTTCATCGGTGTAGTCAAAGGTCCGGAACTTCGTATTCGCGTTCCAGATACGCTTCGCTACCGACTCTACATCCTCCCCCGCGTCGATTGTAGCATTGGCGATAGCAACACAACGTCCTTTGCTGGACACGACTTGCCAACGCGGCACAAAGACCGAGGAAGCGGGAAAGGGAACCTCCTCAGCGACCTCGTCGAAGAAAGTAAAACCACAGAAAAAATGCGGCCCAAAAAACGGCAGGCTCGCATCCCCAACCGCAATGGAATTGTCAAGCACCTCATCGATCCAAGATTTGACGGACTGGAAGCGTGAGGCGCCAGCAGGAGAATAGCTAACCGCGGCCTCCGCCCCCGCAATCGCGAGATCGTCTCGCCGACGCTCGATATAGAAGTGCTGTTGCCGCTCCTCGTAAATTGATTCCAGAACCGCAAGCGGATCCAGAATCGACGACTCCGCAGCGATGCTTACCAGCTGGGCATGCCCCTTCTCCACCGCCTTCAACTGGCAGCCTTGCAAAAAGGAATGCAAGGCTTCGTAGCTCTTTGCTTGGCTGGGATCTAGCTGGATAGTATCCACAAAAAGGAAACGTGCCTACTTCTTCTCTTGCTGCGGCTTAGGGAAAAGAATCATCTTTTCGCCTACCTTCGCGCCCGTGAGGGCATCGGAGGGCTTGAGGCGCTCCAGCCAATCGGCATCGCTCTTGTATCCGAGAAGTTCGTACACGCGGACCGTCGTTTCAGGCATCACAGGTTCGAGCAATCCGACTGCGCGACGAAGCGCTTCCGCCATGAGAGAGAGAGCCGTGGCGCAAGTGTCCTTGTCCTTCTGGTCTTCCGATTTGGCGAGCTTCCATGGCGAGCGTTGCTCGGCGTAGCGATTGATCGAGCGGACAAAGGCGAAAGTCAGCTCCAAGCCCTTGTGGAATTGGAAATCCTCGTAGAGCTCGACCACCTTTTGCTCGGTGTTCGCCCACGCTTCTGCGAGTTCCTGCTCGGGTTCCTCGTTCACCGTTCGAGCTGGGAAGGTATCGCCGCAGTAGCGAGGCGTCATGGTGAGCACGCGGTTGAGCAAGTTGCCAAGGTCGTTCGCAAGGTCGCTATTGTAGCGGTTAGTGAAAAGCTCGTCCGAAAAGTCGCTGTCCTGCCCGACGCTCATTTCGCGAATGAGGAAGTAACGCAGGGCGTCCACGCTGTACTCCTTCACGAATTCGGAGGGCTCGATGAAATTACCCGTGCTCTTGGACATCTTGTCGCCGTTGATCGACCACCAGCCGTGCACGAGCAAGCTGGTCGGGATTTCCACGCCGATCGCCTTGAGCATGATGGGCCAGTAAACGGAGTGTGGAGGGAGAAGGATGTCCTTGCCAATCACGTGGTAGTTGACGGGCCAATACTTGTCGAAATCGGGCGTGCCGTAGCCGATGGCGCTGATGTAGTTCACCAAGGCGTCGAACCAAACGTAGGTGACGTACTCTTCGTCGAAAGGAAGCGGGATGCCCCACTCGAGACGCTCCTTGGGCCGCGAGATGCAGAGATCGTTGATCGGCTCCTTGAGGAACTCCAAAACCTGCTTGGCCCGGAAACGGGGGAAGATGAAATCCTCGTGCGTCTTGATATGCTCGATGAGCCAGTCCTGATACTGGCTGAGCTTGAAGAAGTAGTTGCTCTCGGTGATCTCCGTCACCTCGCCAAAGATCTCCGGCCACTTGCCGTCTACCATGTCCTTTTCCTGGAGGAATTGCTCGGCACGGGCGCTGTAGAAGCCCTTGTACTCGGCCTTGTAGATTTCTCCACGATCGAAGAGGTCCTGCAAGATGCTACGCACCACGTCCTTATGACGCGTCTCGGTGGTGCGGATGAAGTCGTCATTGGAGATATTGAGGCTCTGGCAGAGCTCCTTGAATTGTCCCGCTGCTTCGTCGCAGAGCTCGATCGGCTCGATGCCGCGCTTGGCGGCGGACTGCTGGACCTTTTGCCCGTGCTCGTCGATTCCGGTGAGGAAGTAGACGTCGTCCCCCATCAGTCTGCGGAAGCGGGCGACCACATCGGTCAGCACCTTTTCGTAGGCATGCCCGAGGTGCGGGGAGCCGTTCGCGTAGTCAATTGCGGTGGTGATGTAAAAGGACTTCATCGATCAAATAGAAAGCGGGAGTGCATAAGTCTCAAGCGATCCGGTCGCAACCTAAATAAGCCAGCCCCGCCAGCCCCAGCCAGCATGCGATCACAATTTCGCAAATCCATAGATCCGCGCAGTCCACTCAAGGGCTCTAAGCAAAACCAACACGAGGAGATCACCCTATCTCCTATACCTTTGTAAGCTCCTGAATCTAAAACAGTAAAACAGCCATTCTTTTGCAGAAAATGAACGATACCCGAATCGAGAAATTTCCACAATGCACCAGAATTACAGACAAGCCCGTCCCAGAACACCGCGCCCCCGAGCGCGCGGCGCAGGCTACACCTTGGTCGAGCTGATGGTGTCGCTGGTCATCCTTGGAATCATGTCACTTGGGATCCTGAACGGCATGCTGCAGGCCAGAAGGCTTACCGAAGGTTCCATCTACCTTGGAACCGCCACCACCGTCGCCCAGGGCTACATCGAGCAGATGAAGAATATGGACTACCGGCTGCTGGACAAGACGACGATCCCCGACTTCATGAGCCAAGGGCACTTGGACTCTCTGGTCGTCTCCCCTTTTCCGGTCGATCCTGAGGTCGGCAATCCCGACACGGACGTGCCCAACTCGCGAGCCTTGGACATCAACAACACTCCGGAAAACGCTACCGACGACCTCGTCATAGACTACGTCGTCTACATCGAAGATATCACCGACGAGAACAACGGCATCGGAAACGCCCGCCGTATCGTGCTTCGGTGGAGCTATCTATCCAATTCTCCATCGGGTCCCCACCGATTCCAAAACACCCTCTACGCGATCCGCTCGAAAGTCCCTACCTTCTAAATGCGCAAGCGAATCTCCACCTCTTCCAACTCTGCAAAAAGCGGATTCACTCTCGCGGAGCTGCTAATTTCCATCGGAGTGTTTGCCATTGTGATGAGCATCGCAGCCGGCCTGCTCGTCAATGGAGCCAACTACGCCGCCTACAACGAAGGCAAGCTGCTCATCAACCGCGACATCCGCAAGTTCACTAGCGAGCTTTCCGACCACGCGACCTACTCCAACTACTTCAAGATCTACAAGAGCTTCAGCGAGCGAACCATCGTAGACGAAGGGGGAAGCGGCGATTTCCTAGTGCTCGCCTTCGTCGATCCCGACGCACCCTCGAAGTACACCGGGATCATTGGCTACTATCGATCCGCCACCCCCACCACCGAAGGCCCCGTGCAGAAGTTTAGCCTGAGCTTCGATCCGCCCAGAGAGGATGCTCTGGAAGACCTGCTTCCCGGCGCGAGCACCGAAGGCAGCCACTCAGAGGTGATCGAGCTCTCGAAGGGGCTAAGCAACCAACGCCTTTTCTACAACTTCTTCAACCGCAGCATCACCGTACAGGGAGAACTCATCCACGACGGCAACCTGAGAAAGCAGGCAACCAACACCTACAATTTCACTGTATCACCCAGAGGGTAAGCCCATGAAAAAGAAACAGAACCTAGGATCCAAACGAGGCGGAACAATCGTCGCAGTCTTCGTAATCTCCACAGCCATGGCCCTCGTTGTCGCCGGCATCCTCAGTCACTCGCTGACGGAGAGGAGGGTGAACAGCCGCCACGAATTGAGGCTCATCTCCAAGAACGCGTCGGAAGCCATCGCCGAATACGGTTTCGCCCAGCTCCGCCACAAGTTCGACAATCGCACGAACTTCAGCATGCAGTCCCTCAAACCGGGTACCGCCGACGCGCTCGACCTTCCCGGGCAAGCGCTTTTCGGCAGCGTCCTCGATCGCGAGCAATCGGAAATCGTAGGTGGCACCATCCCCGACTACCCAACCCAGCTCACCTTCATCGATCCCAACGACCCCGCCAACGAATTCGATCCGCTAAAGGGGCAAGCCGTCTACGCCCGCAACATCGGCCTCTACGCCAAGGCCGTCGTCAACGACCCTCGCGGCGGCACCCCCATAGTGAGCTACGTCTCCCAAAAGCTCCAGGTGCGCGACGCCCCTCTCTTTGCCCATGCTATCTTCTACAACCTCGACCTCGAGATTTCCCCCGGTCCCAAAATGGAAATCCACGGACCGGTCCACACAAACGGCGACCTCTACCTACAGGGCATCGGCGGAGTCGATTTCTACTACCCCGTATCGACCGCAGGCGACATGTACTACGGCTGGGGGACCGACAAACGCGCAGCCCAAGGGTCGGGGGGCGAGCGACTGCAGACCGGGCACGTCAAGTTCATGAACCGCTACGGCCAGCTCAAATCCATGAAGGTCAACGGCAACTATATGGACTCGAACCTTTCAAACTGGAGAGAGTACGCCTCCAATCGCTGGAACGGTAATCTGCTCACCCAGGAGCACGGAGTCGAGATCTACAAACCTGCTGCCTTTCCAGACTACCAGCCCGACAACCCGAACACCCACGCCTACGATCCCGTCAATTCCGGCCACGCCCTCATCGAACCCCCGCTCGCTTCCAGCCATCCCGACTACGACCCCGAGATCGAAAAGCAAAAACTGTCCACGCAAGCCGGCCTCTACTTCACTTGGGATGTCGAGACGGGAGAATTCAGAGCCTACGATCGAGACGGCATCGCATACGACATTTCCGCCCTCGAAGGCAGCGGTGCCGACTACCTTTTCGAGATCAAGCCGGACGCGTTCCACGACAAACGACGCAACAAGTGGATCGACGTCTTGGACTTCAATGTCGGAAAGCTGAAGCAGCTCATCGAAAACACCGACACCTCCGTATCCAACAACCATATCGGAGCCTACGATCCCGACGTTCCCAATTCCTTCTACCACCCTAGCGACAAATGGAACGGGATCGTCTACCTCGAAACCACCAGCAGTTCCTCCAACGCAAACAACCGGGCTCGACTGAACTATTCAGGCGTTCGTCTATGGGGCGGAGAAACCGACATGCCCAAACAAGGCATCCCCAGCCTCGGCTCGGATCCCGGCATGACCTTCGTTACTAACAACGCATTGTATACCAAAGGCCACTTCAACGCCGACGGCACGCTAAACAGCACTTCCAGCATCTACAGCAGCGCCACGGTTCCCGAAGTCGGAGAAGTCCCCGTCGCCCTCTACGGCGACAGCGTGACGGTCCTCTCCAACAATTGGAACGACTCCATCACCTCATCCAAACCGAGCGCCAACAGCACCGAAGTCGCGGCCGCCATCGTGTCAGGCCTGATCCCTTCCGACGCCCACAACAACGGCAAGAGCAGCGGTGGCGTACACAACTTTCCCCGCTTCCTCGAAAACTGGTCCGGCAAGGACCTCTACATCCGCGGCTCGCTGGTTTGCCTCTACGAGAGCGAAACCGACGACAGCGCCTGGCAAATCAACTACTACTCGCCTCCCGGCAGAAAGTGGGGCTTCAGCCAATTGTTCCTCAACGGCACTTTCCCGCCAGGCACCCCGCTCTTGCGTACCTACCGCCGTGTCGACTACACCGACATGACGCAAAACGAGTACGAAACCGCACTGCAAAACCTTCCTTGGTAGCCAATGCGGACGGCTCCCCCGCAAGGGGACACATCCTGAATACTTAGGGTTTCAATTTAAAAATACGGGGCTGCTCAGGCGATTGCATAAGCAAGCCCTAGGGGATTAGATGAGTCGACTCTAAGCAAAGACAGGGTTCTCCAAAACGGCGTACTCTAAGGATTGTCACCCAGCTACATCAGGCGCCTCATAGAATCTTGAATCTAGATTCTATGAAACCAATCTTCACGACAACTGCTTGCATCATCGCCGCAACTGTCGTCTGCGCCCATACCACTACCGACGACTTGGGACTCACCTCGGCTCAGGAAACGCCCCTCGTTCAAGCCTCCGAAACCGAAGCGTCCATGAGTCCGATCGGTGCATTCTCTCCATCCCTTTATGGGGCAATAGGCGCTGCCGCCATGGCCATGGTGATCGCTAGCAGACGCCAGAGAGCCTAACAAAAACGCTCGTTCACTCCCATCCTTCCAGCCAATCGCCAACACCGGCGACTGGCTTTTTTTGGTTCGCGGGAAGCGGCAGCCCGCAGAGACCTGCCTCCCTAGTCGATCAGCTCGCGAATCAGCTTGTTGACTAACTGCGGGTTCGCCTTGCCCTTGCTCTTCTTCATGACCGGAC
>JBNKSG010000011.1:0-35643 GCA_050297195.1 Opitutaceae bacterium
CTTGATTTCAAGGGCATCTGGGTTGGCGAGACCTCGGCTGAATCCGAGGAACCTACCGTTGAGGTAAGCGTTGTATTCTCCGCCTACCGACAGGAAGAGAAGGCCTTCGCTATTTAAACCGATGGGGGCGGTTATTTCGTAGTGAAATTGAATCCAGCAGGTTCTCTTCGAAGCCTCTGGTGCTTCATCGAAAGCTTGGCGGTCTTTATAGTCGATCCACTGTCCGTCGTCGAAGTCTTGCTCGCTCCATTTGGGATTGTCCCCGAGTCGGTAGCTTAAGCTGAGCTCTTCGATTTCAGCTGCGAGATTTTGAGCTATGAGCAGACTGACTAGCCAAAAGAAGGTGAACGCACATTTGGGATGCCAGAGGCTGGCATCATTGTGGAGGGGTAATTCTGAGGTGTGGTTAACCATCGTTGGTTGAACGATGTGGACAGGTTTTGTCGAGTCACTTCAAATTGATGGACGTTCACGGGAGAATATGGGTGTTGGCTTTCTTAGGGTGGTAAATCGGGGTGTTTTTGTTGGGTTGCCTATTATGCCAATGTTGTTTCCCCATTTGAGTGCAGTACGCTCATTTCCTCTGAATTTTGATTGTTCATTTGTTTTGATCGATGAGCT
Organism: Opitutaceae bacterium; assembly: GCA_050297195.1. Classification (GTDB taxonomy): domain Bacteria; phylum Verrucomicrobiota; class Verrucomicrobiia; order Opitutales; family Opitutaceae; genus Pelagicoccus. The sequence goes on from JBNKSG010000011.1 coordinate 622, forward strand.
CTCGAGAAGCCTGCTTGGCTAACCTGTGGCTTTTTATATGAGAATCTCCTGTTTTTTGATTGAAATGATTTGTTGGTATTTGAATAGAGCTTTTCGTTTGGGCCTTCTCGGTTTGGCTTTTTCAATGGCAGGCGGCATTTGCTACGAGGCGTCTGCCGAGGTGCTACTCGTTGATCGTTCGGAATTGGCGGCTGCTACGGATGCGTCTACCCGTTTCATAGGATCAGGTGATCGACTCATCGTGTTTGGGGATAGTTTGTCCGATGTGGGGAACGATTCGAAATTCGGTGGTTCGCAGCGCCAGTCTAATGGCGACTTGCTTGTAGAGTATTTTGCGGATGAACACGCAGTCGGTAGTCCTCAAGCAAGCGACGATGGAGGATGGAATTTTGCTGTTAAGGGGGCCACTACAGGCCAGATGCTTCGGGAGCAACTGCCGGCGTACTTGAATGCGCTAGGGCAAGACGATATTCCGGCGAGCGATGTTTTCGCGATTTGGGGTGGGTCGAATGACTTTTTGAATAATGGTAGTTCGGTCGCTGGCGTAGCCAATATAAGGACAATCCTTGAGTCGCTTATTGAGCGTGGGGCAAGACGATTTGTCATAGTGAATCTTGTGTCTCCGACGGGGGCTCCCTTGTTCGATGAACCATTGTATAGAAACTACGAGAGCGCTGCTCACAACTTCGTTGAATCCTTCAATGATAGTATTGGAACGGTTTTGGATAGTCTCTCGGCTGATGGAACAATTCGAATCGTTCAAGTTGACGCTTTTTCGGTGTATAACGAGATTCAAGAAAATGCGGAGGCCTATGGTTTTTTGAATCTCACGGGACGTGGCGATCTAGATAAGGAAAACGCGGATGACTATTTGTATTGGGATAATATTCATCCCACTACGAAGGCTCACAGGATTTTGGCAGATCGGCTGAGTCGAGCCCTCGGTGATTGGCATTTTCAGTCGTTGGAGGTTCGGAATGCTCATGAGACGATTCGAAGCGGTCAAATTGGCGATGATGAGAAGAGTGAAATTGAAGTGGTGATCGATGGAAGAGGCGTACTTAGATATTGGAGACGCTTGTCTTCGGAAGCTAATGGGGATTATTTGAAAGTATACGTTGATGACACTCTGCGGGAGAGTGAATCGGGTGAACTGGCTTGGGAAGAGGTTTCTTTGGACTTACCGGAGGGGATTCATCAGGTGCGCTGGAGTTATGAGAAGAACGAAACACTAGTGGGTGGAGAGGATGCAGCATGGTTAGACGATATTCGCTTCGAGCGCATATTCGGTGTTTCGCTTGAGCCGAACGATGTTGCTCGAGGTAGCGTGATAGGGAGTGGTGATTATTCCGAAGGGGACGAAATCGTTGTTGAGGCTGTTCCCAATGCCGGGTATGAATTCTCGCATTGGTCTGGAGCTATCGGAGGAGGTGTTAATCTGGAAAAGCGACTGTCCGTTGTTGTGACAGGGGATTTGGAGTTTGTCGCTCATTTCGAAAGGGAGTTGCCGGTCGATGAGTGGTTGCAAATCAGGCTTACCTATTCGAGCGAGGGGAATCGGAATGGTGTCGAATTGGACGGTCTAAGGGCGAACTATCGCTATACACTCGAATTCAGTTCCGACTTGGAGCAGTGGGAGGACGTTTCTGTTTTCGATGGGGCGCCTGATGCTTCGCGAGTGTTGGAGGACATTTCCCAGAACGAGGTCGGCTTCTATCGCGTTAAGGCGTTAAAGCTGAATTGATGAAGGAGACCGAACATTTCGGAAAAACAAGTCGGGTGGGCATGCTCTTTCCAGGTTTGGGCTGAGGTGTATCGATCTATCGCTTGGGGCTTGCTTCGTTTGGTTGCCCGGGATTTTTTCGGTAAGGATGAATCGGATCGATAGGTTGATGGGGACGATGTTGCTGTTGCAGAGTCGGCGGGTGACAAGGGCGGAGGATATCGCGGCCCATTTCGAGATCAGCTTGCGCACGGTCTATCGCGACGTGGCGGCTTTGAGCGAGATCGGGATCCCGGTTGTTGCGGAGGCGGGGGTGGGGTACTCCTTGATGAAGGGCTACTTGTTGCCGCCTATCATGTTTTCGGAAGATGAGGCGGCCGCCTTGGGAATGGCCGGTCTGGCTTTGAGCAAGACGAGTGATCCTTCATTGGATGCGTCGATCGAGTCGGCTTTGCTGAAGGTGAAAGCGGCTTTGCCGGAGAAGCAGCGCGATCGGCTGGAGAGGGTCGAGGAATCGGTGGTTTTTGGCTGGAGCAGCTACGCTCCGAAGCCGGATGGAAATGTGGCTTGCTTAGTCGATCTGCAAACGTGCTTGGCGGAGTCGAAAGCCTTGCAGATTGATTATAGGACGGGTGGCAGAGGCGAAGTGACGAAGCGTGAGGTGGAGCCGCTCGGGCTGATTCACTATTTGGATTACTGGCATTTGATAGCGTGGTGTTGCTTGAGGGAGGACTATCGGGATTTTCGCATCGATCGTATTCAGAAATTGGTGATTACGGATCGTCGGGTTACGAGACATGGCGATTTTAACCTGCAGGAGTATTTGGCAAAGCAGCGGGAGCGTGACGTGAGTTTGGAGGCGAAGGTTTTCTTTAGTTCGCTTTTGGTTGGTCGAGCACGACGTGAATGGTCGCTCGGGCTTGTTTCCGAGGAGGAGGTTGAGGGCGGGAGTATTCTGACATTGAATACGGGTTCCTTCGAATGGTTGCTTGGCTGGTTGCTTTCCTTTCGTGAGGGGGTGTCCGTTATCGAACCGCCGGAGCTGAAGACGTTACTCGCGGAGGAGGCTCGGAAGGTGGCGGTTCACCACGGGGTGGGCGAGTAGGGGCTGCCTTTGTGCGGGGGCTCCTGCTTCTTTTGCGAACCATCACGAGGTGGGCGAGTAGGATCATTCTCCGCTCGGGGAGGAGATGGAGAAGATTGGCTGAGACCTAACCTGTTGGTTTGTCAATTTGGAATCACTGTTACTCTGGAGGCGGGGACTTTTGTTGGGGGATTTGTGGTCGCGGGCTTCCGTCTTCGCTGAAGCTACGCCGTGACGAGGAAAGCTCCGCTCTACGGGATTTTTTGAGGGCTGCTGACATAGGGTTGTCAGTGGGCGGCGCTAGAGTGGGGGCGTTATGAAAAATCGTACTGTTACTATCACTGTTTCCGCTTCGGTTGACGAAGTGTTTTCTTTTCTCGCCAACCCTGAGACTTTGCCGCTTTGGGCGGTGAGCTTTTGCCAATCCGTCCGCAAGGAGGACGAGCGCTGGCTAGTGACGACGCCGCAAGGTGGCGAGCTGGCCTTCGCGATCGATGCAGATCGTTCCAGCGGCTGCGTCGAGATGCTGGCGGGGCCGACGCTGGAGTTGATGGAGAGTTTCCCGATTCGTGTATTCAAGGCGGATAACGGGCAAACCGCAGCCTCGTTTACCATGTTCAAGTCGCAACGTCCGGACATGACGGACGCGCTTTTCGAACTGCACTACCGTGGTTTGGTGCGCGAGGTCGGGACCTTAGTCGAACGCTTTGGCGGAGGCGAGGTGAGCTCTGGCTTGCCGGACGAGGGCAAGCTTTGCATGGGGATCGTGAGCGAGAAGCTGGAGGCGACGCGCGACTTTTATTGTTCGTATTTCGGGTTTCAAGCGGTGTTCGACGCGCCGTGCTACTTGCATTTGAGAGGGTCGAACGGCGAGCAACTGGGCGTGATGGCTGCCACCGCGGAGGCGGGCCAGCGGGAGTTCGAGTCGCCGACCTCTGGCAGTGGCTTGTGGATTTCGCTCACGGTTGAGGATGTGGATGCGGCGTACGAGCGTCTGAAGGGAGAGGGCTTGCTGTTCCGTGAAGCGCCCACGGATCAGCCGTGGGGAGAGCGTACCTGCGTGACGTCCGATCCCAACGGCGTACTGATCTATGTCAGCCAACAGACTGGAAAGATGGACGAATCGTTGAAGCAATTCGTGCGGGAGCCGGGGGCTGAACTGGTCGGTTAGTTGAGGATTGTAAGCGAAACTTGGATACTCGACTTTGATAGGCGCGAGTCGGGTGAGACGTCATTCAGGATGTGAGTGGCGTTGAGTCCGACTCGAAGCTGTTCGTTGAGCTTGCGCTCGAGCTTGGCCGATAGGATTGCGGTTTGCTCGTGCGAGCTGGCAACGGTGTTGTTGCCCGGAGTGCCGTCGCGGTTCAAGGACGCGTACTGAGCCTTCCAGGTGAGGGAGTTGGCAGAGCCGATTTCGTGGAAGCCGCCGAGGGTGAGCAGGCGGGAGTCGTTGTCGGTGGAGGCGCCCAATGCGTTGCCGCGGTAGCGGTAGCCGCTCTGGTAAACGCTGTGGTTGTAAGCTGAATTGGCGAAGCGATCATCGAGGAAATCCATGGTGGTGTCGCTGGCTTCGAGGAAGAGTCGCCCTTGGGAAACGTTGACGGTGATCGGCGTCTCGATTCCGAAGAGGCCGATCTTGCGGGAGGGGAATCCGCCGGCTTCGTCTTCGCCGATGAGTTGACCGTAGAAAGTGACCGTTTGCTCTGCGATGCGAGTGGTCCAGCGCAGATCGATGCCGCCGAGCTGGTTGCCCGGCTCGTTTGAACCGTCCAGTTCGATGCCGTCGTCGCCTACGTTGTCGTTACCAAGGATGAGGTTCTTCAGGTTGCTGAGCGATTCGGGGCGTCCTTCGCCTCCCCATTGAGCGGTGCGGGTGAGGCCGATTTCGAGGGAGTCGATAGGCTTGAAGGTGAATCGAGCTCCGAGGAGCTTGGCGTTGGGGATGTGGCGATCGCTTTCGAGCTGGTTGGCGAAGGCGCTGAAGGACCATGGTCCGAGCTTGCGAAGCACGGGAAGGTCGTAGGCTTGGGTCGTGTTGCGATTGAGGAAGAGGCCGGGGCTGGGGCGCGCGTTGTTGGAGAGGATTAGGCTGTTTTGCCAGCCGGGGCCCCACCAGCGGTCAACGGCTCCGGCTCCCAGTTGCCAGTTTTTCCAGTCGAGAGAGACGTAGCTGCCGTCGAGGCGGAATTCCTTGTTGTCGAGCGGGTTGTCGACGGCCGAGGCTTCGAGGTGGAAGGTGAAGAGGCCGACTTGTTCGGACGTTTGGAAGCGAATTTCGCCTTGTTCGCGGAAATCGTCCGCAAAGCCGCGTAGTTCCTGTCGGTGGCTGCCGTACTGCACAACGGTCGAGGTGGTGGCCGCGCTGGCTAGCCTTTGTTGAAGGACGGTGAGGGAGTGGGATTGGGACGGGGTGAGTTCGTCCTCGTTAACACTCGAGAGGGTGACTGCGATCTCCTTCTCGGAGAGCGGCCAGGTGGTGCTAAGCGTGTCGACGATTCCCTCGTCGGCGAGGAGTTGCAGGTGGTGGCGAAGGGCCTCGTCGCCCGGGGCGATAGAATTCTGGGCTGCACTCGAGCTGGCTGCGAAAGTGGCGAGGGCCACTGCGAGACCGGTTAGAAAGTGACCGCGCGAGGGGTTGGTATCGGCGTTGAGAATCATGAGGGCTGTTTAAAAGGGAGTTCGAGAGTCAGTGGAAGCGCGTTTTTCAATCTGATGGTTTCCTTTATACGTTTTCAGGGTGGGAGCGCTTGCCTTGGCGAGAGTGAAACCTCGACATTTTCGCTCCGGGAAGTATCCCGCCTGCATGAGTACGGAAAAGTCACTGGTGGTTGCCTACTACAAGTTCGTCGATCTGCCCGATTTTGAAGCCCGCAAGCAGCCCTTGCTGGAGGTTTGCGAGCAGAATGGGGTGAAGGGGACGATTTTGTTGGCGCACGAGGGGATCAATTCGACTATGGCCGGTCCGGAGGCAGGCGTGGAAGCGGTACTCGATTATTTGCAAAATGATCCGGCGATCGGGGAGCTTACGGTGAAGCGTTCTTGGGCGGACGAATGCCCCTTCTATCGTATGAAGGTTCGTCTGAAAAAGGAGATCGTACGGCTCGGTTTGCCGGAAGTGAATCCAAACGATCAGGTAGGCGAGTACGTGCCGCCCGAAAAGTGGAACGAACTCATCTCGGATCCGGACGTCATCCTGATCGATACGCGAAACGACTACGAATACGAGATCGGCACCTTCAAGGGCGCGCTCGATCCGAAGACGAAGTCCTTTCGCGAGTTTCCTGAGTACGTGAAGAAGGAGCTGGCCGACAAGAAGGACAAAAAGGTGGCGATGTTTTGTACCGGCGGGATCCGCTGCGAGAAATCGACCTCCTACTTGCTCAAGGAAGGATTTGAAAACGTCTACCACCTGGAGGGCGGCATTCTCAACTATCTGGAGAAGGTTAATCCCGAGGAGAGCCTCTGGCAGGGCGATTGTTTCGTTTTCGACAATCGCGTGGCGGTGGATCACTCGCTGCAAAAGGGCGACTATGAGATGTGCCGCGCCTGTCGGCATGCCTTGACGGAAGAGGAAACGAAGTCAGAAAAGTACGTCGAGGGAATCAGCTGTCCCCATTGTTTCGATACGCTAACCGAGGAGCAACGCATCCGAGCGGCGGAGCGTCAGAAGCAGGTCGAGATCAGCAAGGCTCTTGGGCGCAAGCATATCGGGGCGACTTTGCTCGAGCGCGAACAGTGGCGCGAGATGAAGCTCAAGGAGCGGGAAGAGGCGAATAAGAAGCCGGACTGCGAAGCTTGATCGAGAAGGCCAAGCTCGTTTGGTAGGTGGTGGCATTAGACAAAAAGCCCGTTGCAGAAAGTATACAACGGGCCTTGGTGAATTGGTGTTTGGGCGAAATTCGCTTAGCTCCGGAATTTTCGATGAATGAGCGTTACCGCGACAAGGGCGCTCGCAAGTAAGGCGAAGGTGGAAGATGCGTCGGGAACGCTTACGAAGATGTTCCAGTCTTCCGATTCTCCCTGGTGCAGGTGCCCGGTTGGTTTGAAGATTTCGTCGTACTTGTCTAAGTATTCGGGGCTCCATTGATCGTTCCAGGATCCGCCATCGGATACGACGAGGGATTCGCTGCAGACAACGCGTCCTCTCAGCCAGAGGTCTCCGGCAAATGCTTCGTCGATTACGAAGTCATCGGAGAAGTACTTGAAATTGGCTTCGCCGAATGCGGGAGGGATATACGATCCTATGTCGTCCGGCAGTTCTTCTTGAGCGAAGAAGATAGATTCGTCGGCGTCGAAGATCCCGCTTTTATCCCAATCAAGCCATACCTTGAGAAAGTCGGCGTAGTGTGTGCCGACGTTTCGCTTGTGCATGTTGAACTGGAACTTGACGGTTTGGCCGACTCTTAAGTCTTCTCTGCCCCAGGTAGAGCCATTGTCCACCGACCAGGAGATTCCGAACGGGTCAACGAGGTTGTTATTATCATCGTATTCCGCAAGTTCCTGCCACGTTTGAGTACTATGTGTTGCTGTTCCGTAGGATTCTGGAATCGCAGAGAGATTTGACCCTATGAGAAAGGGTGAACTGGCGAGTAGCGCTACTTTGATGTAGTGGGTGTATTTCTTCATGGCGGGAGGATTTGAACAGGGCTTAGGATCCTGTTTTTAGGATTAGATGAAGCTGCAACCTCTTTCTATCCAGTTGTTTGCATGATATCGATGACGTAGGTCAGCGGCATGCTTTGGGTCGAATGACGGTTGAAGCGTTATCCCCCTGATCGGTCGAAAGTACGGTGTCTTGAGTACGGTTTCTCTGCTGAAACTGCCCTCCGGGGAAGAGGGCCGCGGTCGCGCTTTTGGGGAAGCTGGACTGTTGCGGGTGGATCGGGCGGCGTTTTGGCCGCTGGCTTCGGCCGTGAGCTCAGCCGAGCGGGACAGCGGCCGCTACCAATACCGACTGTCTACCCGCTTATGACTCCTGCTCGCTTGCGTCCGGCTTCTTGCTCCGGTGTCCGGGCTTGGCGAGGATTTCGAGGTAAAAGGACTCGAGCTGCGCTTCGGCTGCTTGGTCGATGTGTTTGTTGATCTCTTTCACGTGGATCGTTTCTGCGGTTTCGGCGGTGGTTCCGTATTTGCAGTCGAAGTCCCAGAAGTCGACGTCTTCAGGCAGCTTCTTGTTTCGCTCGCGCTTGAGATACTTTCGTACGTCGGATTTCGCCCCTTCGATGAGGCGCGGGTATTTGATCTTCGGGTGAGTGAGGGAGAATGTCTTTTTCATCAGTATCGGGAGGCGCGTTTGTTTGACGCCTGATTGGACGAATGCGAGCGGAATCAACCGTTGGCCTTTGAGCTGTTTGCAGGGAAGGTCAATTTGACTGTAAGCAGAGATACGGGTTGATCATGCAGTTCGCTGCTTCTGTGCTGGTTGCGTTACTCATATTATGAAATCCCGCTCTATTGCTCTCGCATTGACCTTTGGCCTTGGAGGATTCGCCGGCTGCTTGGCGAGCTTCTTCTCTTTTTCGTCGTTGGATGACGAGCTGGCTCCGGAAGCCTAGGACCTCTTCGTCGAGAGCGCTGAGGTGACGCGACCTAGCGTCCCGTTGGTTCGACCGGTGGATGACGCTCCGGTGGAGGATACTGAAGTTGAGCTCGATTTCAGCGAACGAGTCGAGCGGGCGATGTCGTATGACTCGTATCGGAGAAGGCAATACGAGCTGGAGCGGCTGTTCGAAGATTTGACGAAGGAGGAGGCTTCCGGGGTGTTGGAGGATATTCTCGAGGTGAGGGAGCCGCAGTTGCGCGGAAGTTTGATGCGTCCCTTTTTCGTCAAGTGGGGCGAGTTGGACGGTCCGGTCGCTTTTAAGGTGGCGGTGGAGCTGAAGGGAAGGGATCGAAACGATGGCGTGTCTGCGGTTTTGGCCGGCTGGTCGCATACCGATGTGCATGCGGCTTGGGGCGAAGCGTTTCCAATGATCATGGATTCGTCTTCGCCATTCTCATCGCTTACGGGTGGAGCGGTGGCGGAAATGGCGAAGCAAGATCCTGACTTTATCCTATCGTTTTTGGCGAAGGATAGCTCTAACCAAAAGTATTCATCTTTTGGGCATAATTTGATTAACGAGGCTTTCAAGAGCGATCGGCAGGCTGAACTCCTGGGAAAATTGGGTGTGATCGAGAACGCGGAGGATCGCAACAAGCTGGTGTCTGAGCTTTTCCAGCGTTGGGGAACTTTGGATACTGGGGCTCCCTTGGACGCTTTGGCTGAAATCTCTGATCCGTCAGAAGCGAGGAGCGCATTGGAGGGATTTTTGAAAGGTTGGGTTGAATCTGATCGTGAGGGCGCTTTGTCCTACGCGTTTGAAAACAGTGAAGATCCTGCGGTGAAAGCGTCTTTGGCTTCGATGTTGCAAAGGTCTTTCCGAAATGGCTCGAGGGAAGATAGCGCGGCCTTGATTGCTCAGCTTGAGGAGAAGGGAATGCTCAAGGAGTATGCTCCCAATATTGTCCCCCACTTGGCGTTCATGCAGCCAGAGATTGGGCTGAAACTTGCCGCCGTCATCGAAGATCCGCAGGAGAGACTTAGACAGCAGCAGCGAGCTCTTGGCGGACTTGCCCGTGTGGATTTCGAGAAGGCTCGCGACTTTTTAGACGGAGTCGAATCTGAGGAGGAGATCGCTAAATTGCTGCCGTCTGTGACCTGGTCTCTACAAAACCGAAGCGATGGTGGCTCTCAATTGGTTTCCCTTATGGACAAGGTGCCGCAAGGCAAAAATAGGACTGTGCTTGTGGAGCGGCTGCTCGCGAGCGCGAGCCGTTCCAATATTCGTTTAAGCGACGGCTATAAGGAAGGGCTGGCTGTTTTGGTCGAGGCGGAAACGGACTTGTCCGAGAAGGCGAGGGATAATTGGGAGAAGCTGGTGGCTCCGAGTCCTTAGTCGCGTCTTTCGTTTGGATTGACGCAGAGAATCGCGCGACTCCAGCCGTCGCTTACGACGTTGTAATCCTTGCATATGGCCGCTGCTTCGGCCGCGAGCTCAGCCGAGCGGGACAGTGGCCGCTACCTGTTTGTTGAAATACCCCGCTGCTTGCGGCGGGGGGGGGGCAAAATTGTAGGGCGGGGCGGTGACCCGCCACCGTCGCCTCGACGCGGTGACCTGCAGGAATTGAGAGTACAAATCCTCAATGTATCTATCGCGGGGAATTTGGCTTACATCACCCCTAGTCGCTGAGCTTGCGGCTCAAGGTGGCGATATACATAGGGGCGAATTTGTTGAGCGGGGTCGCTTCGTCGTTCCAATTGTCTTCGTAAAGGTCGGCGATGAGCAGGCCGGCTGCGGTTTGCCCGCCGATTTGCTCTTCGAGGCTGTGGCTGAATTCGTAGGCGTAGCCCTTGTCTTGGATCTCTTCGAGCTTCGTCGTGGTCGAAGAGGAAGAAGAGGGAGTTCATGAATCCGGAGAGCAGTTGACCGCTTGGACGGAGGATGCGGAAGCACTCTTGCCAGATAGATTGTATGTTCTCCGCGAATACGTTTGAGAGGGGTGGAAGATGAGGTCGAAGGATGCGTCGGTTCCTATACTATCCAGATTATGCTCACTTCGCTGTGTTATCCCCTATGTGCTTAGCAGAGTTCGAACCTAAATTTAGATTTAGAGGAGCGTAATTAACTGATTACCACCCGTTGCCCCGGTTCTTCGTGGCGAATACGATGTACCGGACCTCGTTGGTTTGCCTGTATAATTCTTCGGATGGCTCTGAGTCGTTTTGATAAAATGCGGAGTTTTCGCTTTTTATGACTTGGGTAATCCATTCGGTTGAGGCGAGTTCTTCAGCATGATTGATTGCTTCAGTTTCCGATTTGTAGGTGAAGCAGCGGACGTGACTTCCGGTATATTTATAGTATTCAGGCATTGCTATATGTGTCTCTAGTTGGATTTGAGTGTTTGGAGGGCTGTTTTTCGTTGTGACGGTGTCAAGTCGTCATCAATATATGACTTAAGCTTGATGGGATCGTTTTTTATATCGGTCAGCGTATTTGCTGAAGCTTTCAATACAGTACCAGTTGTTGTGTCGAAGAGCTTGTCGACTGCGGCGGTGTTTATTGCGTCTGCTGGTGCGAGAAGCGAATAGAGCAACTGAGTTTCTTCAGTCTTTTGGACTGTGATTTGCTCAGCTTTCGCCTTAGAAATCATAATTTTAGCGTTTTCAGCTTCTTTTACTGCACTCGGATTTGAATTTACCGCTGCCGAACTGGTCGAGATGTTTTGGGCGGCTATACCGGTTGCAAAGTACTGAGCGATCGAACCCTTTCCCGACACCGTACTATTGTCTCCATTTGTTCTTGCGCTACCATTCGCATTTCCTGCAAAGATTCCGATGACTGAATAGGCGTCTTTAAGAATGTGATCGTCCGCGTTTTTGCGAGAGTTCGCAACGAACTTTAAATCTTCTAGATATGTGATCGCAGTAGTAGGTTTCTTTAGCTCGGCCTGAGTCCGAAGCTTCAATTCTAGGATTTTAGGTTTGTCTGCGGGCCCGAGTGTTGCCTTAGTTAAAACAGTTGTAGCTTCAGTGTTTAGGGCTTTTATCCCGGCAGGAATCGTTGGTGACTCATTCTTTTCGTTTGTCTTCCGCGTTGAGGCAACTTTTGCTAGCTCTATCAATTTGAGAGATTCGTCTTTGAGATTCGCATCAGCAGGAGAATTGTAGAGGTTGTCTAGTGATGCTATGGCCAGTTCGAGATAGGTGGATGTATCCAAATTACGGTACGATGCGTCTAGTAGTTTGCCGTTGCCATGGGCGAGTAGAGGTATCAGAGCTGCCTCTTGGCGATTGTAACCAACCATTATGGTTGGTATTTTCTTTTCATCGACGCCTATCTTAGCTCCAACTTGTGTGTTTGTTCCAAATACGATTGCGTCTTTGTGTTGTGTGGCACACCCTGCGAGTGCTGTTAGGGACAAAACCGCTAGTTGCTTTCCGGCTGTGGCGAAGATTCCTGCGATTCGTTTATTAGGTTTTTTGTTATGCATATCGAGTAGGATTCAAGATCTATGGATTCTAGAAAGGTACGTATTTGCTCAAGGTCTTCATCCGACCGGACATCGAAGAAGAGGTAGCTCCCTTCCCCATTTGGGAAGGCTACAAGTGTTGATTTTTGAACACCGATAAAGAGGCCGTCTGCACCAATCGAAATGCCCGTGGTTTCTGCATCTTGTATGGTGGGTGCCCTTCCCTTTACTGTTACGGGTACGTTTTTGACTTTTGTATAGCCAAGGATGTGCTTGTTGACTTCGCCAGCTTGGTTCGTTGACTGCCAACTGATACAACCGCCGAAGACGCTTGTTAGGACCAACGCTAAAGGTGCGAACAGGGTATGGGAATTGAGGGTCTTGGGTAAGCTCAATTTTGATCGGAGAGTTAGAGAATTCAGCTTTTGCTTGGATTAGCAAAAGTGATAAGAAGACCGTAGATAGCTTATGGTTGCGAATCCTTTTGAGTTGGCAAATAAAAATCCGTCTACTTCGAGTAACTCTTTTTGTATCAATGGGTAAGGGGCCTAGATTGCATTAGGAAAGTTCTTTGTATATGTGGCTGTTTAGTTAAATTTCGAAGAATGGAGTCGATGCTGTGAAAGCATGTAGCGTTCCAACTCAAATCTTGCCTTGATTGAGAACTTGGATTCTAGTGGTAAACAGCTTTGGGTTGTGGATTGCCTTACTTTGCGTACTTGGGGTTGCGGGTGCCGCCGTAGAGTTCGTATTCAAGAAGTCGGCACTCGATGGGGCCGTTGTAGAACTCGATTTTGCGGCGGGTTTTGAGGCCGACGCGTTTGCCAAGGGTCTTGTTGCCGGTGAAGATGTAGCCCCAGTAGCCGGGGCAGCGTTGCTTGAAGAGGTCGCCGATAGCCTTGTAGATTTCTTCGAGTTGGCGCTGCTCGCCGAGGCGTTCGCCGTATTCAGGATTCAATACGATGGTACCGGATTCTTCGGGAATTGGCGCGTCGCGGAAGTCGCAGACGCGGAACTCGATGAGGTGGGCGACGCCGGCTTTCTTGGCGTTGGTTTCGGCGGCCCGGATGGCTTGGCGATCGATGTCGGAAGCGATGATAGGAAAGGGCAGGGAGTCTGGGATGCGTTTGCGGACTTCGGCGCGGATCTCCTGGTAGCGGGCTTCGTCGTAGGGCTTGAAGTGCTGGAAGGCGAATTCGTGGCGTAGTTGTTGTCCCGGGACGCCAGAGGCGAGGAGGGCGGCTTCGATGGCGAGGGTGCCTGATCCGCACATGGGGTTGAGGAAGGGGGATGCTTTATCCCAGCGCGTGGCGGCGATGACCGAGGCGGCGAGGTTTTCGCGCATGGGCGCGGCGCCGGGCATGGAGCGATAGTTGCGATTGGAGATCGGGATGCCGGAGGTATCGAGGTAGATGCAGACTTCTTCTTCGTGCCAGTAGAGGAAGATGACGCCGCGGTCGCGCTCGTTGCCGGAATTGGGGCGGTCGCCGGTGACTTCGCGCATGCGGTCAACGATGGCGTCCTTGAGGCGGAGGTTGGGGAAGTTGGTATTGACGACGGTGTCGTTGCGGACGGAGGAGACGATGGAGATGTAGGCGTCTTCCTCCGGGATCCATTCTTCCCACGGCATGCGGACCGCTTGGTGGTAGAGGTCTTCGCCGTCGCGGGCGGTGAAGTTGTCGACTTCCCAGAGTACGCGCAGTCCGGTGCGCAGGGTCAGGTTGAGGCGGATGCAGTCCTCGTAGGTGCCGGAGATGAAGACGCCGTTGGAGACGAGGGAAGTGGGCTTGTAGCCGAGCGAGTCTAGCTCTTCCGCTAGGTATTCGGCGCAGGCTTTAGGACAGGTGACGAGGATAGGACGCTTTTCCATCTGAAGGGCTGGAAGCTTCCAGATAGAAAGCGGCTTGTCGAAAAGAAACGGTCATCCAGCGTTTGGCATTTCGCTGGATGGCATCTCTCTGGTCTTTCGCGTGATTTTTCATAGTGGTGTTTTTGACGAACCCGCTGAAGAAATCGTGGACTGCGATGCCGTCTCCAAGCGGGCCTTTGTGATGAATGGTGCAGCGGAGACGATCAATGTATTGGATGTTTCTGACATCGACAACCCGACCTTTGGGTTTGCGATCGAAGTGAGCGCGTACGGATCGTCCAACAGTGTAGCGGTTGACCCCAGAAAGCGGATACACGAAATCGCGATCGCGCTGGAGGCTCCGACCGTGACCGACAATGGTCACGGTCTTTTCTACACGGCGGACGGCAGGTAGAGGTGGGCGCGTTGCCGGATATGGTGAGCCATAGCCTATTTGGCTTTCGGATGGCGGTAGCTAACGAAGGCGAGGCAGCTCGGGACGATGACGTAACGACGGTGGACTTGAAGGGCTTGAACGGCGGAGCTCCGGAACGCGTGCTCTTGTTTCTCTAGGTACAGTCGGAGTCAGGACGCTCGAATTGTTGGTGGTGTTCCGATTGTCGGGTGCCGTCTTTTCGGGTTCATATTAGCGACTTTCGTTTCTAGGCACGAAAAAGCCCGACTCGCGGGGAGTCGGGCTTTGATGAAAACTGATCTGTTTGGAAGGAGGGTTACTTCTTCTTCGCTTCTTCGCGCTCGACGGCAGCCTTGATGACTTCCTCGGAAACGTTGCGGGGGCAAGGCGCGTAGTGCGAGAACTCCATGGAGAACTGACCGCGTCCAGAAGTCATGGTACGGAGCGAACCGATGTATCCGAACATTTCGGATAGAGGAGCGTCCGCCTTGATCTGTACGCCAGTTGGAGTGGAGTCCTGTTCCTTGATCATGCCGCGGCGGCGGTTGAGGTCGCCGATGACGTCACCGATGTTCTCTTCCTGAACGAAGACGTCGACCTTCATGATTGGCTCGAGAATCTGCGGGCTAGCCTTCGGCATGGACTGGCGGTAGGCTGCTCTCGCTGCGATTTCGAAGGCCACTGCCGAGGAGTCGACTGGGTGGTAGCCACCGTCGGTGAGGGCGACCTTGACGTCGACCACTGGGTAACCTGCGAGCACACCCTTTTCGACGGATTGCTTGAAGCCCTTTTCAACGGCTGGCCAGAATTCCTTAGGAACGTTACCGCCCACAACCTGCGATTCGAACTGGAAGCCGGAACCGGGCTCGCCTGGCTCGATGGTGTACTCGATCTTACCGTACTGACCGGAACCACCAGACTGCTTCTTGTGAGTGTAGCTGTCGGCGATCGGGGAGGTGATGGATTCGCGGTAGGCAACCTGTGGCTTGCCGACGATAACTTCTGCTCCGTAGGTGCGCTTGAGGATATCGACCTTGATGTCGAGGTGAAGCTCGCCCATGCCCTTGAGGATGGTTTCGCCGGAATCTTCGTCGGTTTCGACGCGGAAGGAAGGGTCTTCTGCGACCATCTTGCCGAGGGCGACGCCGAGCTTTTCAGCGTTGGCCTTGTCCTTCGGAGTGATGGCGATCGAGATGACGGGGTCTGGGAAGACCATCGGCTCGAGCGTTGCAGGATCGTTTTCGTCGGCGAGGGTGTGACCGGTTTGTACGGTCTTCATGCCGAGGAATGCCACGATGTCGCCTGCTTGGCAGGAATCGACTTCGTTGCGGCTGTCCGCGTGCATTTCGACGATACGGCCGATACGCTCGGTCTTGCCGGTGAAGGTGTTGAGGAGCGAGGAGCCCTTGGAGATCGTTCCCGAGTAGATACGGAAGAAGGTGAGGGCTCCGTACTTGTCGTCCATGATCTTGAACGCGAGGGCGCGAACAGGACGCTTTGGATCCACGACGCAAACTTTTCCGGTTTCGTTGCCTTCTACGTCGACTTCTGGCTGAGGCTTAACTTCGGTCGGGTTCGGCAGGTATTCGACGACGCCGTCGAGTACGTTTTGCACGCCCTTGTTCTTGAAGGAAGAGCCGCAGTAGGTCGGGAAGAAGTCGAGGGCGATGGTGCCCTTGCGAACGCACTTCTTGATGTCTTCGATCGAAGGCTCGTTTCCTTCGAGGTAGGCTTCCATGAGCACGTCGTCTTGCTCGACAGCTGTTTCGATGAGCTTTTCGCGCCACTCTTCGACGGCGTCTACCATGTCGGCAGGCACGTCTTGGAGTTCGTAGTTCAAAGGATCGCCGGACTCGTCCCATACCCAAGCCTTGCGGGTGAGGAGGTCGACGACTCCCTTGAGCTCGCTTTCGCGGCCGATGGGGAGGACCATGACGAGCGGACGGGCGCCGAGGCGGTTTTCTACTTGCTTAACGACGCGGAAAAAGTCGGCGCCGATACGGTCGAGCTTGTTGACGTAGATGATACGGGCAACTTCGGACTCGTTGGCGTAGCGCCAGTTGGTTTCGGATTGTGGCTCAACGCCGCCAGATCCACAGAATACGCCGATACCGCCGTCGAGAACCTTGAGGGAGCGGTAAACTTCGATGGTGAAGTCAACGTGGCCCGGGGTGTCGATGATGTTGAAGCGGTGTGGCTCAAATTGTTGGGTGCTTCCTGGCCAGAAACAGGTGGTGGCAGCGGACTGGATCGTGATACCGCGCTCGGCTTCCTGGTCCATGAAGTCCATGGTAGATTCACCTTCGTGAACTTCGCCCAACTTGTGGATCTTGCCAGTGAGCTTGAGAATACGCTCAGTTGTGGTGGTCTTGCCCGCGTCAACGTGGGCGAAGATACCGATGTTTCTGTACTTGGATAGGTCTGTTGCCATGGTCTTATTCCTTAAATTTTGGCGGCGGAAGCGCTCGCGGAAAGATAGGCGCGTATGGATTCTCGGCCCTGTGGCAATGCTATAATAGAATAAGGGGGAAAAAGACGGGGGGGATTGGGGGATTTTAACCCAGCGCCTAGGTCAGTCGCGTTTCCCGCGAAAAAGAAAGGCCAAGCGCCTTTTCAGGACGTTTGGCCAGCTTGAGCAGGGGGTTCGTGGCGCCTGCGGCTGCGCTTACCAGTTTCGGATATTCGAGGGATCGCGTAGGGCGATGGGGTCGACCGAAGAATTCATGCGCATGTAGGTGATTATTTCCGAGACCCACTTACTGATGGTAGGGGCGTAGTAGGAAACTTTCGGCGAGACGTCGATGACGCCGCTGTCCGAATTGCCACCAAAGACGGTCAAGCTGCGCCCGATTCCGCGCACTTCGATGGTTTCGTAGTAGGAGCCGGTTTGGTTGAGCTTGGAAATGAGCGTTTTCTCGCTGAAGGCGTAGCCCATGGAGTCCGGATTTCGGATCAGCATGATGGGGGTGTTGATGCGACTGAAAATCTTCTCGTAAATGAACTCGCGGGTCGGGTCGGTGCGTCTCCAAATCTCTTCGGGAGTGAGTCGCGTGGACTGTTTGATGATGCTCTCGTGGGTCTTGTTCGAGAAGAGCAGGTAGCCGGGATCTTCGAGAATGAAGCCTGAGAAGTTGTAGCGCGAGGTGAGGTAGACCGAGAGGTTTGCGTACTCGCGTGTGGAGAAGAGGAACACGTTGTTGCCGTTGACGGGCTTGAGATCGCGAACGCGGTCGAAGATCCCAATCCAGTCGGGAGTGCGGGCGGAGCGGATGGTGTCGAGGTCGTCGGCTACGATGTAGGCAACTGCGAAGCCATTTCCGAGCATGTTGCTGCCGAAGGGGGAGCGAAGCAGGTAGGCGGCGTCGAGAAAGTCTTGCTGCTGTTTCTTGGAGGTGCCGATTCTCCGGAAGGTTGGGGAGGTGGTGAGGGCGTTGGTTTCCACGTCCATGACGAAAACGGCGGGCACGTTCTTGGCCTTCTTGGGAGTTCCGTAGACGAGTCGCACTTTCTTGCCGGAATCCAGCCGCAGGGTTTTGCTGCGGATGGTGATGTCCTCTCGCATGATACGGCGGCGGAAGGGCGTTTTTGTTTCGGGCCGCGTGGCGGATCCGCTGTTCTTGTATTCTACGGTTGTGGCTTCTGTTTCGAGCGAGGCCTCGAACTCCGACCAATCGCCATCCTCCTGGGCTAGGGCGGGCGAGGAAATAGCCAAACTGATCGAGAGGGTGAGGAGAGCGTGTTTGGCGAGGTGTTTGAGGGTCATGATTCGAAGCTTTCCTTTCTTGTTGAGCAACGGCTACGCGTTGAACCTGATTGTACCATTTTACACCTTAGAATGCACGTAGCCTGCTCATTTGGCAGAGGTTCTTATGATAGGGGTGCGCGGGGAGCGCTATTTTTCTTAAATTGGATAGCCGTCGGGAACGTTGTAGGAGCGTCCGCGGTCGTTTGGTCCCTGTTGAAGAGTCCCGGATTTGAAGGTTGCATTAGGCCTCGCCCGTGGGATCTTACGCATTACTGCGATCTTCGTCTTGTGAGAAATTTTCGTTTTATGAAGCCCCTTTTGATCTTGGTTGCTCTTGTGACTGCCGCTGTGGCGTCCGCTGGCGAGTTCCCGGGTTGGCAAGGTTTGCGCGTTATCAAGTCGGATAACGGAGCCTACAAAATGCTGCCCATTCGTGAAAGGAAGGACGGAGCTTACTCCCTCCTCGTGGTCGAGACCCGACAGTCGCGCCTCGACTTCTATCGCTACGTGGGGAAGGGGGAAGGTCTGGACCTTTCGAATGTAGAGAACCCGAACTACTTGCCCATGGCCGAGGACTTCGAAAAGGTTGAAGTCCCGCTCTCGCGCCTGCCGCAGGTCGCCACGGTTTTCGACGTCGACGACGATGGGATCGACGAGATTTTCCTCGTGCAAACCGACCCGCGCAAGCTGATCGTCCTCAAGAAGGATCAAGCTGGAGAATGGAATCCCATCAAGGAATGGGAAATCGCGAGTTCGGAGCTGAGCACGCACCAGCCGGTGATCGTCCGCAGGGTTAAGAAGGACTTGCAGGTTTTGATCAGCATGAGCGACGGGATCCAGATGATCGACTACGGCACGCCGGACGAAGTGGAGTGGATGCAGCCCCGCGAGCGCGACATCGAGCGCAACCGCTGGTGGTTTCTCGATCTCGACGGCGATGACGACCTAGATATCGTCGAAGCACGAAACACCGTTACCGCTCCCATTCGCTGGTACGAGGCGGAGGGAAAGCAGTTTCGCCCTGCAGTAAGCATTTCCGAGGAGATCACGAATACGAACGTCGCTCGAAACCTGCGAACGAGCAAGGGACCGAAGATCGCCTTCTTGGGAGCGAACCAGGCCAATACCATCAGCTTCTACGAGCTCGGCCTCGGGGACGAATCGCAATTCGGCAAGCGCAACCTTCTGCCGCTGAGCCAGCCGGACGCCGGTGGGTGGGCGTCGATCAAGCTAGAGGGGAAGGAGAGCATCGTCGAGCTCGGCCGCAGCAAGCCGATCCTCAACGTCTACTTCGCGAAGGATGGATTTTGGAGCTTCAGCAAGTCGTATCCTGTTCTCCAGGATATCAAGAAGGTGAAGTCGGTTGGCGACAAGGCTAAGACCTTGCTCTTTCAGGTCGAGGACGAGGGGCAGATCTACCAAAGCCACTGGGACGGATCCCGTTTCACTTTTCCAAAGCGTTTGGGCGAAAGCAGCCTGGAGACGGGCGACTGGACGCTGCTTTCCTTCGATCAATTCGGTTCGGACACTTGGTGGGTGACTCAGCGCGGCAAGTCCTTGGTCCTCACGGTTTGGAACAACAAAGATAAGGAGCCGAAGGAAATCGAGTTTTCGGGACTGGACGGCGACTATGAAAACGCGGTTTGGCTCGGTGGGGAAAGGCTGCTCGTGAAGAAGAAGTTCTCCAAGACGACTTCGTTCTGCACGCTCGGGGAGGACGGCAAGGCGGTCCTCACGACCTCGCGCTTCAAGGGTTCCGAAATCGGGCGTATCCGCCTGCATGACGAGACGCTCTACCTCGCCGAGGATGGTGTCGTGCAAAAGCTCGACGAGAACCTGGAAGTGATCGACCAGATCATGCTCGAGGGCGACTATTCGATCCGATCCTTGGCCCCGATTTCCCGCAAGGAGGCCTACGCTCTCGAGTCGGATGGGGAGCACATTCACCACTTGAAAATGGACAAGTCCGGTATCTTTCAAACGGACCGTCGCGAAATGGTACCGTACTCCATGAGCATCTCCATGGATCCCGTTTTGGGGCTGACCCTGATCAGCTC
Source organism: Opitutaceae bacterium (assembly GCA_050297195.1). Lineage (GTDB taxonomy): Bacteria > Verrucomicrobiota > Verrucomicrobiia > Opitutales > Opitutaceae > Pelagicoccus. The sequence goes on from JBNKSG010000011.1 coordinate 20,504, forward strand.
GAACGCGATCAATGTCCCGAGTCCGGGCCGCTCGCGCCAGCTGGTGCTCAGCTCGGCGGTCGATCCGAACGAGAACGCGGGGCGCGACTACGAGAAAAAGACTCTTGGCACGCTCTTCGACGTAGACATCGACGGCGACGGTATCGATGAGATCGCAACCGTGGACTACGGTCAGCGCGATATTCTCGTGTATGGAGAGAGTGGGGACGGCTATGAGGAAGTCATCTCCTGGAAGGTCTACGATGACGGCAAATATCCGTATGGGCAAGACGCTGGAAATCGCAACAGCGTGAATCCTTATCGCATGATCGCGGCCGATTTGGACGGCGATTCGATACAGGACTTAGTTTTAGCGAGCCATGACCGAATACTAATCTACCTAGCAAGGGATTCCAAATGATGATTAAGCGCTTCGCCGTCGTTACGGCACTACTCTTATCGACCCACCTGTCCGCTGTCGGATTTGATCGTCTCACCTTCCAGAACGGGACGGAGATTGTGGCCGAGGTCTTAAAGCAAGACGACAACTTCGTGGTATTGGATCTCGGTTTCGAGGTCTTGAAAATCCCGGCCGACCAGGTGTTGACCATCGAGAAGGCGGACAAGGATGCGACAGAGCCCGCAGACATTGGTAATGGGCTCTACACGACGGGACGCCTGAAGGCCGCTCCGGTCAACGAACTCGTCAAGCGCTACGGCGACTCGGTCGTAATGGTCAAAACGCCAAGCGGTTTGGGCAGCGGTTTCTTTATAAGCGAGTCTGGATATTTGATTACCAACTACCATGTGGTGGAGCGCGAAACGGCGATCACGGTGAGCATTTTCAACAAGACGGAGGCCGGCTACGAGCGCAAGGAGCTCAAGAAGGTTCGCATCGTCGCCCTGCATCCGGTGCGGGACCTGGCCTTGCTCCAAGTCGATGAAGAGGAAGCTGCGGACGTCGCTATCGAGCCGGTCGTCCTTGCCGAAGATGATGGGGTCGATGTGGGCTCGCTGGTCTTCGCCATCGGGAATCCGCTAGGGCTTGAACGTTCCGTCAGCCAAGGAATCGTCTCATCCAGGACGCGCTCCATTGGCTACCTTCGCTTTATCCAGACCGATGCTGCGATCAATCCCGGCAACTCCGGCGGCCCGCTCTTCAACTCGCGCGGCGAGGTGATCGGCGTTGCGTGCGCGGGGCATGCCATGTTTGCGGGACTTGCCTTCGGCATACCGGTGCAAGAGCTCATCAGCTTCTTGGAAAACAAGGAAACCTACCTGTACGATTCGTCTTTCCCGCAAAACGGGGTCAAGTACTTGGCTCCGCCGTACCGCAAGTCCCAAGAAGACCCTTCTGAACAAACACAACCCGACTCCAGTGAAAATAAAAAGTAAGCTCCTCTGCGGATTCGTCTCTGTGGCAGCCACCGCTGCGCTGAGCGCTGCCGCTCTCAAGTCCCCATTCGAATCTCTCCCGGCGGAAACGCTTGCGGCTTTCCGTTTCGACAATTCTCCCGCGACCCTCGACATGTACGTCGAAAACACGCGGCTCGGCCAGCTCCTGTTTTCTGAAGCCAAGATCGCCGAATACAAGTCCTTCATCGAGGAGTTGATCGAGTCCAAGGACCAGGAAGGAAACTTCATCGCGAAGCTGGGCGAAGTCGGGCTCGAGCTGGAAGACCTTTACGAAATGGTGGGAAGCCATTTCGGGGTAGCAGTCGTCAACCAGGAGGTTCCCGACCACCTTCCGATGCCGACTTACCTGGTCTGGGCGGAAATGCGGGACGGCGTCGCCGAGCGTGCCTTCGCGGCAGTGCTGGAAGGATCGACGGAGAACGAGGAGATCGAGCGCACCGATCTCGAGCTTCCAGGCGGGCCCGGAGCGCGCATCAAGAATTTGACCGATGGATCTTCCTTTCTCGTTGCTCAGCTGGAAAACCGTTTTTTCTTCGCGCTCGGGAATGTCATGGAGCCGATCGCCAGCATGGACGAGGCTAAGGTTTTCGAAAACGCGGAACTCGAAGCCCTCGGGCAATTTCTCGCGGCCCAGCAAGATGGGGGCGGAGATTTCTTGAGCACCTTCTACTCCGACTCCGGAGTGAGCGGCGTGCGTCCTGACTACCCGACCCGCTTGGAGGTGTTGGGCGACGTGCAAAGCCTGATCGGATACGTTCCGCCTCAAGGTCGTGGATTGGTGCAAGCTCTCGAAGTCGACAAGTTCACCAAGGTTGGCATCTGGAGTGGTTTCGTCGATATGGAGGAGCGCTCGACGATTTTCCTGGGATCGCCCACGCCGCGTTCCGGAATCGCTACCTTGATGGAGAACGAGTTCTTCGAATTCCAGCCTCCGGCTTGGGTGCCGAGCAACGTAAATGGCTACACGGTTGCGTCGTTCGACATGAACAAGCTCTACAATTTCGCCCTCGATACGGCCAAGAAGTTCATGCCTCCCGAGCAGGTCGAGCAACAGGTCGCTATGGGGAACGGCCAGCTGCAGATGATGCTGCAAGCCGATATCCCGACCCTCATGTCGGCCTTTGGCCAGCGCATCCACATCTTGGAATATCCGATCGAGGTCGTTTCCATCGAAAACCCTGATGGGGTGACCGTCGATTTGCCGCGTGCTTCCCAAGCCATGGTCATGGACTTTAATCGCCCCGATATTCTGCAAGCCGCCATGGCGATGCTCGCCGGGATGGCTCAGGATCCAGCCGCAGGCATGGAGCTCATCGACGAACAGGGCTTTGCGGGAATTCGAGTGAAAGACCAAGCTCAAGGGGTGGTGACCGTCGCTCACGGGATGGGGAAACTTGTTTTCGCGGTAGGTTCCGAGGATACTTCCAGCCGAATTTTCTCCTCCCTGACGAACCTGCCCGAGGGCGAGGACGCATTGGCGAACAGCAGCGAATTTCGCGCGTTCATGTCCGAAGCGAACGTGAAGCCAAGTGCCCTCTTCAGCTACTCGCGAGGCGAGGAAGTCCTCAAGAATCTCGTGCCGGTCTTTAAGTCGCTCGCGACCAACATGCGCGCATCCGCAGGCGATGATGCTGCGGAGTTCATGGAACGCGCGATCGAACTCTTCCCAAGCGAAGAGGACTTGGAGGGGCTCCTCGGGATAACGTTTAGCCGCATGTACCACAACGATAGCGGTATCATTCTCGAAGGGTCGAACCAGTACAAATAACGGTTTGATCCCAGACTCTTACCTACGCCGTCTCTCTTTTCGGGAGGCGGCGTTTTTTGTGGTTGTCGTCAAGCTGAAATCGTCGATGAGAAACGCGGAACCTTATCCGATTATCCACGATCTCAGTTCCCACCTCTTCATGTTGCCGTCTCGTATTCTCGCCGTTGTCGCCTGCTTCCTCCTTTTGGGGGCAAGTCTGTCTGCCCGTGGCGACGAGCCGGCCGAAGGCCCGCCGGTGCTCTTCGCTCGGGACATCGCCCCGAAGGTGCCGCTGAGGACGGAGTACTACACGGTTTCGCCCATCGTGGATGTCCGTGGCTTCGCGTACACTTTCAGGGTGCATACGGAGTATGGCGACTTCCAAGCCCGCGGGTTGGCGCAGCTCGAGGTGCTGCTGCACGAGCTGGAAGTGATTCGCAAGCTGGAGGAAGTCAGCCAGAGCGAGGCCTTTGCGAGCTCCTTGTCGAGCAGCTTGACCGCTCCGGTCGCGACCACGATGGGAGTGGCGCGTCGACCGGTCGCCTCTGTTGTCGGGCTTCCTGGGGGCATTGTTCGCTACTTGGGAGGCAAGCTCTACCAAGTTCGCCGTAGATCCGGCAAGGCTCTCGAGACCTATCGAGACTATAGGCATAAGGATGCTGACGAGGAGAAAACCGAGGCAGAGCCGAAGGAGAAAAAGAAGTTGGTCAGTTCAGCCGGCAAGCTCAGTCGCAAGCACTTGGGCTATGATTCTGCTATGCGGCGTTGGGCCCGCCAGTTGGGCGTGGACCCGTATTCCAAGAACGAACCGCTGCAGGATGCCCTGAGGCGGATTGCTTGGGCTTCGACGCTTGGCGGTTTTGCCGGAGATTTTGCAGTGCCGTCGAGCGAGGTTTTTTCGTATGCGGGAAAGGCGAGGGAGCTGGTCTGGGACCGACCGGCCCATCAGCTGGAACGCGAAATTGTGGATACCTTGAAAGACATCGGATTGGAGAAGGACTTGATCCACGAGTTTCGCGACACGCCGATTTATTCGCTTACGGAAAAGATGGAGCTTTGTCTTGGTTTCAGAAGCCTCCGTGATTCCGGAGACATCGCGTTCTTGGTCGATTTCACATTGAGGGCTGAGAACGACGAAGACGCGGAGCTGACGATCCGTACCCTTGGAGTTCTGGTCTCCTACAGCGAGCGAGTTGCAGGGATCGCATCGATTGGCGAGAAGCGTGGTATGCTGTACGCGTGCTCAGATCGTGGATACGAAATCTATCCGCTCGCAGTTGACTACTTGCACTGGACGCCGCTGGTTTACGAGGCTCTCCTTTCGAAAGAGCTGGAATCGGCGAAGCGGGAAATATGGGTGTCCGGCCGGGTTTCGCCGATCGCGAAGCTGCAGCTTCGCAAACATGGTTGGCTGGTTTTCGAGCGGATCGACCGCTACGCTAACCCAAGTAACGCGGCGACGGCGAAGCGGTAGCCGTCGGTGCCAAGCCCAGTGATCACGCCGCGCGAGACCTCTGCGGTGTACGAGTGGTGTCGGAATGTTTCTCGGCTATGTATGTTGCTGATGTGAACTTCTACGACGGGAAGGCCGGCTCCGCTGATCGCGTCGCGCAGGGCCACGCTGGTGTGCGAGTAGGCGGCAGGATTGAAGACGACTCCAGCGGTGTCCGACTCTGCGAGCTCGCTGAACTTGTCGACAAGGGCGCCTTCGTGGTTGGATTGGAAGAAGTCGAACTCGGTATCCGGAAAGGCGCTACGCAACTCGGCGGCGATATCTTCGAGCGTCTTCGAACCGTAAATTTCCGGCTCGCGTTTGCCGAGTCGGTTCAGGTTGGGTCCGTTGAGTACTGCGATCTTCTTCATGGAGAACGGTTTTGCTAGAGTTCTGCCGAATTGTACATGCCGAAATTTACCCCGAAGGAGCGACCTCGGCGCCGGATCGGTCCTGCTCTCCTGTTGGCTGAGGCGCGGCGCTCGGTTTTAGCCACTTACAGTGGGCAGTCGGTTTTGATGAACTCCCACTTGAGCTCGAACTTCTTGGCGGCTTCGGCGGCGAGGGCGGAAATGCCGAAGGTCTCGGTAGCGTAGTGGCCGCAAGCGTACACGTTGAGGCCTTCTTCCTGAGCGTAGTTGAAATGGTGCTGGCGCAGTTCGCCGGTGATGAAGGTGTCCGCTCCGGTTGCCTTGACGTGTTCGATGGCGCTCGCTCCGCTGCCGCTTAGCACGCAGATCTTCTTCGGGGCGCGGGACCCGAATTCCATGGCGGAGAACTTCTGTCCAAAGAGCCCTTTGAGGGCGGCGCGCAAGTCGGCTCGGCTGCTGGTCCAGCTGCCGATGAGGCCGATGTCGGTTCCTTCGTAGGGCAGGAAGCTGCCCGCGGGCGCGATGCCGAGCTTTTTGGCGAGGATGGCGTTGTTGCCGATTTCGGTATGGGCGTCGAGGGGGAGGTGGCAGGAATAGACGGCGAGGTTTCCGTCGACAAGGGCACGGATCTTTTCGTACTCGGAATCGACCACCCGCTTGGCTCCGCTCCAGAACATTCCATGGTGAACGATGAGGAAGTCGATCTTGGCTTCGACTGCGCGTTGGAAGGGGACCAGTCCTGCGTCTACTGCGGCACCGACTTTGGTGACGACGCCGTCGTTGGCGAACTGCAGCCCATTGAGGGCTCCGCTGAAGTCTTTGACTTGATGGGTGAGGGCGCGTTGGTCGCAGAACGATACGATATCCGAAAGTTGGATCATGATAGGCTTCTATATAAATGTAGGGTTCTAGATCGGGAGATTCGAAGGAAGCGATTGAGCTGGGGGAGAGCAAGGTCCGCTTGCTCTTCGATCAACTTTTTGGTCGCCATCAGCCGCGCTGCGTTTGAGATTCGCTTGGTCAGGACGACGATTCATGTACGACGAAACTCAGGATGATTCACCACAGCTTACCGGTTCGCTCTTGTTGGCGCACCCGCACCTGAAGGACCCGAATTTCGCAAGTTCGGTGGTGCTGATGACGCGGCACGAGGATACAGGGTCCCTTGGCGTGGTGCTCAATCACTCCACTGGGGAGCGGCTGGGGCAGCTCAGCTCCGAGTTCAACGAATGCGGCTTGGGTCACGTACCCGTCTACCTGGGCGGGCCGGTGAATCCGAATCAGATTATCCTGGCCGCTTGGAAGACCGTGCCTGACTTGGGCCAGTTTCAGCTCTTTTTCGGGATGGAGCCGGTGGTTGCCCAGTCGAAGATGGAGGAGGATCCGGACTTGGTCTTCCGCGCCTTCAAGGGGTATTCCGGCTGGAGCGAAGGACAGCTGCTGAGCGAACTCGAGTCCAACGCTTGGGTTGTGTCCGAGGTGGACGCGGAATCGATCTCGAGCAAGGACGGACCGGACTTGTGGCGTCATCTGATCATGGAGGTTAACCCGGAATTGGGGCTGCTTTCCATGGTCCCGGAGGATCCCGACAGCAACTAGCTTGTAGGGTCTCGATTCGGGGACTGAAATGAGCGGCGATATTTAACGATTCCTCTATTGACAGGGGGGATTCGACTCGTTCTCTTTACGCCCCTTATGAAAGTAGTGTCATCACTCAAGTCCGCTAAGACACGTCACCCCGACTGCCAAGTTGTACGTCGCAAGGGAAGACTGTACGTGATCTGCAAGACCAACCCGCGTTTCAAGGCCCGTCAGGGTTAATTTCGCTCTAAACCGCACATTTTCGCCGTGAAAAAAGGTATTCATCCAGATTATAACCCAACTGTCTTCGTCGACGTATCGACGGGAAAGAAGTTCGTAACGAACTCCACAATCCCTGCCAAGGGTCATCAGACTGAGACCGTGGACGGCGTAGAATGCGTTAAGGTATTCCGCGACATCACGATGGACTCGCATCCAGTGTACACCGGCGAAAAGCGTTTCGTCGACACCGCTGGTCGCGTTGAGAAGTTCCAGAACAAGTTCCGTCGCCGCCGCTAGTTGGCCGACAGGACACGATTTTTCAAAACCCTCGAGCGTAAGCTCGAGGGTTTTTTTGTGCGAATTCGAAACAAGAACCTTGTAGGTGCGGGCTTGCTGGCGAATAAAGGCGGCGAATTTCGCGACTAGCAGGCGTCGCTCGCCAGCGAGCTATGCCGGGCAAGCGGTCGCTCCAACGGTTAGACTTTCCACCATGGCACAGAAACTAATCTTCATAGATTGCGATAGCACCCTTAGCTCGATCGAAGGGATCGACGAACTCGCCCGGCTGCGGGGCGATGAAACGTTTCGCGAATGCGAGAACATGACCAATAAGGCCATGGACGGGCATATCGCCATCGAAGACGTTTACGGCGCCCGGCTCGACCTGATCAAGCCGACGGCGGAGGAATGCGCAAGGATTGGCCAACTCTATATCGACACCATCGAGCCGACAGCCTTGGAGTGCTTGGCCGCGCTCCGCGAGGCCGGCTGGGAGCCGATCATCGTGAGCGGTGGATTGACCCAGGCGATCGCTCCCTTCGCTCGGCACCTCGGCATCGAACGGGTGCGCGCGGTAGACCTGATCTTTGACGGGGACGGAAACTACGCGGGCTTCGACGGAAACTGTCCCACTTCCCGCATGGGAGGGAAGATGAAGGTCATCGACGCGGATAAGGCGGCGCTCGGCGCTACGAAAACAGTAATGGTGGGGGATGGATCCAGCGATTTGGAAACGCAGCCCTTCGTCGATCTCTTCATTGGCTACGGCGGATACTTGGAGCGTGCGAAAGTGAAGGCGGAGGCGAAGCGATTCGTCTACAAGCTCAGCGAGATACCGGCTCTGCTCCCTTAGAAATGTTGCGCGATTGGATAGAGGCGGCCCGTCCCAAGACTTTGCCAGCTGCGGTGGTGCCGATCCTAGTGGGCACGGCGGAGGCGCAGCGGATGGGCTTTTTTCATTGGTGGCCGGTCGTGGTTTGCCTCGCTTTTGCATTGCTGGTGCAGATCGCGACCAACATGGCAAACGACTACTACGACCATGTGAGAGGGGCGGACACGCCGGATCGAGTGGGGCCGGAGCGTTTGGTCGCTAGCGGTCGTATCGATCCTCGCAAGATGCTGTGGGCCTCGCTCGGCATTTTCCTGATCGCATTTTTGGTGGGTCTGAATCTCGTCGCCTACCGCGACTGGACACTCCTGGTGGTAGGTGTGGTTTCGATCGTTTTTGGCTACGGCTATACGGGCGGTCCGTTCCCGCTCGCGTATCGAGGGCTTGGAGACGTTTTTGTTGTCTTCTTCTTCGGACTGGTTGCGACCATGGGTACGGTTTACGTGATTGTGGGCGAGCTGACGAGGGAGGCGGGTTACCTCGGGCTGACGCTTGGCTTGCTGGCGAACAACATCCTAGTCGTGAACAACTACCGCGATATGGAAACGGACCTGAAGGCCCAGAAGATGACTTTGATCGCACGTTTCGGCCGAAACTTCGGACTGGCCCAATACCGTTTGCAGCTGATCGTGGCGTTCTTGTCGCTCGGTCTCTACGTGATGGCGACGGGCAAGGCGATCCACGCCCTGCCATTCCTTGCCTTACCCTTGGGGTTGAAGCTGGCTGGAGCGTTGGAGAAGACGCGGGGACCAGCCCTCAATGGCGTGCTCGCCAAGACGGCAGCCTTCTTGTTGCTGGTGGGAGTTCTGCTGGCCGTATCTATTTTTGCCGCAGGCTAGTTAGCCGCATCAAGTGGGCGTTTCCGCGTTGGGCGGTTTTGGCAGCGCGGTGGCGGCTGGGATTCAAGTGGCACTTTGAGGCAAGTGAATGATTGGGTTGCCAAGTGTGGCATAGACATGTGAACACTGTGCATAAGGGCGGACCCCTTGTCCTCGGTTTCAGAAATAGAATATCCCCGTGAGTAGAGACGGAATGAATTATGCCCCTGAGTTCAAGGGAAACGAGAACGTTGTGGAAGCGGGCGAGTTCGTGTTCGCCGCTGCGTTTTTCGATCATGGGCATATCTATGGCCAAATAGATGGGCTCGCCAGCGTAGGCGGAACGCTTGGATACATTTACGAGCCGCAGGTGGAACGTTACGAGAGCGTGCTCAAGGCTCATCCTCACGCCAAGGTCGTGAGCGATTTCCGTGAAATTCTCGATGCCCCGGAAGTGCAGCTCGTCACGGCTGCCGCGATTCCGAACCTACGTTGCGAAATCGGTATCCAAGTAATGGATTCAGGAAAGGACTATTTTACGGACAAGACTCCTTTTACGACGCTTGAGCAATTGGAGCTAGCCAAAGCGAAGGCGGAGGAAACGGGAAAGCGCTACATGGTTTGCTACAGCGAGCGTCTCTCGAGCGAGTCAGGCTGGTACGCGGGCGAATTGGTAAAGGGTGGGGCTATTGGTCGCGTCCTGCAGGTCCTCAACCTGGCTCCTCACAACTTGGCGGCGCATACGCGTCCTGACTGGTTTTTCGACAAGGAGCGCTATGGCGGAATCCTCACCGATATCGGATCCCATCAGTGCGAGCAGTTTCTCGAATACGCGGGGGCGACGGATGGGGTCGTGAATTATGCTCGGGTCGATAATCTCGGAAATCCGGATTACCCCGGATTGGAGGATTTTGGCGAGGCTAGCATCACGCTTAGCACAGGAGCTAGCGCCTATTGCCGTCTCGATTGGTTTAATCCAGCGGGGTCCAAGATTTGGGGCGATGGGCGCACCTTTGTGTTGGGGACGGACGGATACCTCGAAATCCGCAAGTACCGCGATATTGTAAAGGGCGGCGGCGACCACATCTATTTGGTGGATCAGGAGTACGAGCAGATGATCGATTGTGCGGGCAAGGTGGGCTATCCGTTCTACGGCAAGTTTGTGCTCGATTGCTTGAACCGTACTGAAAATGCAATGACACAGGCTCATGCCTTCAAAGCTGCTGAGCTGTGCTTGAAAGCTCAGCAGCTCGCGGATCAGGCCCGTTCCTGACGGGCCCGTCTGCGCAAGGCGCTAGTCAACAGCCTTGCCGGCCGACCACCACTGCCAGTTGTCGGTGCGGAACGGGGTGACGGGCAGGCCGTTGCGGTCGTAGAGGTTGACCTTTGGATTTTGGGCCCAGCCGTAGCGTGCTGCCACTGGGGTTTCTATTTCGTCAGCCCAGACTTCGACGGTATCTTTGTCGATGATCTTGGCCTTTGCCCAGACGAACTTTTGGTCGTCGCCGGCGATGCTGAAGCCGGAAATCTCTTGGGTGTCGAAGCTGTAGAGACCTTGATCGCTGAGATGCTCGAAGGTTATTCGTATCTTGTTTTCAAGGATCTCCATGCTCTTGTATCGAGGGCTTTGATACGCGATATCGAAACCGTAGTCCTTGGCGAGCGGCCAACGGACGAGCCGGCTGGCGACGGTCCGTTTGTCGCGTGGATGGATTTCGCGGCCTTCGCCGAGGTCGATGATGACGGCTTGTCCGGAATTTTCCAAAACGTCCATGGAGCGGGTTTGGGCGTCTCGAAGCTCGGCCCAACCGTTTTCGCCGGGGTCGTTCGCTTCGGCCCCGTAGTCCGCGAGCTGAACCCAATAGAAGGGGAAGTCCCCTTGGCCCCATTTTTCTCGCCATGTTTTGACGAGGAGAGGGAAGAGGTGCAGGTATTGGTCGGCTCGCTCGCCATTGCTCTCGCCTTGGTACCAGATGACTCCCTTGATTCCGTATCCGGCGAGTGGATGCACCATGCCGTTGTAGATATTGGCAGGGCGGTGTTGTCCGGTGATGGGGTGGACGGTGTCGTTCCAGTTTAGCCCCGGCTCGGGATAGCCCGCCTTTTCCCATTCTTTGAACTTAACGAGGAAGGCGTTGTATTGCTCTTCGTCGAAGTGCTTCACCTTGTTTTTCCAGTGATCGAGCAGGGGCGCGTAGAGCGGGTCGGCTTGCAAGGTCTCGAGGGGAACCCAGCTCTCCGCCATGGAACCGCCCCATGAGTTGTCGATCAGCCCGATGGGTACGTCTAAAGCGTCGTTGAGCGTCTTTCCGTAGAGGTAGCCGATCGCGGAGAAGTATTGGGCCGTCTCCGGGGAGCAAACTTGCCAGGTGCCGTCGATGTCATCCTGGGGAACGTCCGTCCCGTTTCTTTCGACGCTGAGGAAGCGGATCGTCGGTTGGTTCGCCGTAGCGATTTCCACTTCTGCTCCGTAGGAATTGGCGAGCGGCCATTCCATATTGGATTGTCCGGAGCAGAACCAAACCTCGCCGACGAGCACGTCTGCGATTTCGATGGCATCGTCGCTCGCTTGGATACGGAGGCTGTGGGGGCCGCCGGCGGGAAGTGGTGGGAGTTTTACTCTCCAATTCCCTTTTGCGTCAGATTTTGTGGATACAACGTTTCCGGCGAGCGTGACGGTGACTTTTTCGCCCGGATTGGCGGTACCCCAAATCGGGTTCGCAATTTCGCGCTGGAGAACCATATGGTCCGAGAAAACGTGGGGGAGGTGGAGCTCTCCGCTTAGAGAAGTAGCAAGCGCGCTAATGGCTATTATTAGGAGTTTTAAGGGCTTCATGATTCATTTAGTGGTAACTTGATTTAGACTCTTCGGCACTTGAGGGAGGGGTGCATAAGGTAAGCGTTCAAGGCTATTTGCTAGTCTAACATTAGCTCTAACCTGAAACCTTTCCGATTCGGTAAAAAGGAAATTAAGGTGTGGAAGTCCTGAAGGGAACCCCGATTTTTGGGTATTGTTTTCAATCCGTTGGCCGTTGAGGAGGGCGTACGACACGTAATCCCGAGAGAAGCATTTCTATTTGGGGGAACGTTTCAACGGGTCATCCAGTTCGACAGATAACATCAATGAAGAGATTCAAACCTAGCCTAACAAGTCTTCTAATTCTCGTGGGCGCTGTTCTCGCAGCAGACACGGTTTCGGCCGAAGATGCCAAATGGGATGTGCAACCTTCTATTAAGAAAAGTGTTGCTCCTGAGAACCCTGGCGGGATCGAAGGCATGGCTATAGCGATCGTCACCATCTCGCCTGACGGCAGCGTAGCTTCTGTGGTGATCGACAAGTCTACGGACGCGGCCTTGGAACAGCCTATTATGGACGCTGTCAAGCAGTGGCGCTTTAACCCGGCGCTGCTTAACGGGAGCCCGATCGAGTGCAGCATCAGGGTACCGTTCAAGTTCGAGAGCTAGAATACAGTCGGATTTGGACCGAAAATTGCGGTTTTGCGCGCACGCTAGTACCAATTCGGGGGATCCGGCTTCCAGTCGGAGACTTCGAAGTCTTCGTTGAGCTGGTCGAGCTGATCCATGTGACCCCTCGATAGCTGAAAGTCGAAGATGTCGGCGTTCTCTCTAATTCGTCGAGGATCGGAGGATTTGGGAATGACTGGAATGCGGTGTTGCAGGCACCAGCGTAGCATGATCTGAGCGGGCGACTTTTGGTAGCTGGCAGCGAGCTCGAGAAGGAGCGGGTGTTCCAGCTTGTGGCCGCGGGCGAGGGGACTGTAGGACTGCAGGACGATCCCGTTCGAGCGGCAAAAGCCGGCGAGCGTTGCGCGGTTGTTGAATACGTTGAATTCGACCTGGTTGACGGCGGGACGGTAGTCGCTGATCTCGAGGAGCTCGCTGAGGCGCTTTTTTGTGAAGTTGCTGACTCCGATCGCTCGGCATTTGCCTGCCTGGAGCAAGGATTGCATGGCTTCCCAGCACGGTTGCATGCGGGAGGGATCCGGATGAGGCCAGTGCATGAGATAGAGGTCGACGTAGTCGGTTTTCAACTTTCCGAGGCTGCGTCCCAAGGCAGTCGGCGTCTCTTCCTTCCCTTGTTCGTCTAGCCAAAGCTTGGTCGTGATGTAGACCTCGTTTCGTGGGAGTCCGGATTTTAGCAGGGCGGTTCCGACCAGCTCCTCGTTTCCGTAGATCGAGGCGGTGTCGATGTGCCGATAGCCGGATTCCAACGCGGAAGAGAGGGCGGCTTCGCCTGTTCTTCGATCATCCACCTTGTACGCTCCAAAGCCGAAGATGGGGAACTCGGTACCGTTGTTTAGGGGAATCGCAGTGTTGATATTAGTCATTGGTATCCTCGGTATTAGCCGAACGGCCCCTGATTCCACTTGCGTGGGGCGATGCTTGTCGAGGACCAATTTTCTAGATAGCTCCAAAGGAATATTAGGCGGTCCGCGCGAATCATTGCGGAATTGTTTTGCCCTTGAATCACTTCTTTAGAAACTGCGGAGCCTATGGGAGAGATGTTCATGCTCTCTTAATGTTGTCTAACTAGCGGTAGCTAGACTACTTGGCCCGCCAGTCTTCGGATTGGCGGGTTCTTTTTTGCTCAGGAGAGTATGGGGCCGCGAGTGCAGTTATTGGTGCGGAAGAATCGCTTGAGCTCTTCTCAAAGCTTGTAGTCGACGAAGAGTCGCAGGTCCGTGGCGGATTTGTGATGGCGGTTCTCTTCGTCGAAGACGCACTTGCCGTATCCTGCTTTGAGGCAAAGGGAAAGGTTTTCGTTCAAGCTTCGTTTGGCGACGAGGTCTAGCTCGCTCTCGGTCCTGAGATCGAGGTGTGAGGCGTGGACGAATACGGCTGCGAGGGTCCAAGGATTCCTGGAGTAGACGGCTTTTGCGTGGTAGGTCTGGGTGCCGGCTTCGAACTGGTTCGTGTACCAAAGCAAGGTCGCGTCGTTGACGAAAGTGGTCCGGAAGGGGACGAGAAGCGAACTGGAGTTGGCGATGCGGGTCCAGCCGGTATCGAACGAAAAGGCGTTGAGCTTGTAGCGTAGGTTGAGCTCGAGGGCGTTGGCCGAATGGGCGTCTAGGACTCCACCATTGGTTCCGTCTTGATTGATCGCGTGAGCGGAGAGGAACCATTGTCCATCGCCTGTTCTCGCTGGAAGGGAGTAGCTTACCTTGAGCCCTAGATTGTTGTAGAGTTCGCTCGCGTAGTAGTCGTACGCGTTAAGGGTAATCCGATTGCTGTTTAACTTTGTGGATACGAATTGAGTGCCTGAGCGGATGGAGCTTTGCCCGACTCGTTCACCCAGCTTCCGGAAGGAGGTGTCGAGACTGGATGCGCCGTCTTGTCGCGATGGCCAGGGGCTGTAGCGTTCAATATGGCCGAAGTCCAAGGACAAGCTCTCGTTGATTCTTGCGTTTGCGAATATCCCTTCGAGGGACTGGGCTTGATGCCGTACCTTGTAGGCGGGAAGGAATGGGTAGCTTAGTTCCTTGCGACCTAGGGTTACTTGAAGGTCGTCAAAGGGAGTTTCCAAGAATCGGTAGCTCAGGAACGCTTCGGAAAGCGAGCTTGAGGTGTCGTTGGATAACCAATACGCTGCGTTTTCCTTTCCGTCCTCAAAGATGTTTTCCACGAGCACGGATTTCATTCCTGCAGTCAGCTGCTCGGAGATTTCTGAATGGGCTGCGATGCTCAAAGATGCGGAGGCGGAGCTACCGCTTACGCCTTCGCCGTAGTTGCGTCCCATTACGAGCAGGGTAGAGGACAGGTCGAGGTCCAGGGTCGGGTACGCTGCATCGGCGGCAGAGAGACCCGGAATGAAGCAAAGGGCAGCGCACGCGGTGAGCTGCGCCGTGAAGTGTTTGCGGATGTTCTTATTCATCGAAAGTCTTTGAAGGCCCGTGTGCTTCAGTTGAAGCAGGTGAGCTCTTCCATGTGGTGTTTTGCTCTTGCTGCGGAGGAGCCGGCTTGGCTGTTTTGTCTTGGTGATTCGACTGTCCTATCGGTTATCCCTAGGACCTGCTTCACACGTTCACATACTGAAATGCTCCCGAGCTGCAGTTAGCAGAATGGCTATGATTGGGGATTAGGAGCTCTAAATCCAAAGACGCCCAAGATAAGGGTCCTTACTTTAATCCTGCTTGAGCGTGAGGAGACGGCAGGCCGCGAACGTCAAGTTCTATGACTTGAATGTGTGTGTGTGTGGGTGGGGGGGTACTGGCAGTCATAAAATGCATATATTTACTACCAACATACCTATATTCCATTAAAGATATAGAAGATAGTTGCTTATTACTAACAAGTTCCACGAGTTTTGTTGATCAACCATTACAGG
>JBNKSG010000012.1:0-35127 GCA_050297195.1 Opitutaceae bacterium
AGCGAACGGATCCTGCAACGTTGTCGCCGGCTAAAGCTCAGCGGTACGGGCGAACACAAAAAAGGCGGAGAAGCCCGAAGGCCTCTCCGCCTCTATTAGGAGGGCGGGAAAATTGTGTAATTAAAAAACGACTACTTCTTCGCGACCAAACCGCCCAACAAGCTCAGAAACTCTTCCATCTGCGGCTTGGTGCCAATGCTCACGCGAGCCCAGTCGGCGTACTTGCTCTCCGGGGCGCCCGAGACGCGGGAGCCGCTGATCAGGATACCATTCTCCTTCATAGTATCGCGCAGCACCTGCTGATCGATTCCAGAGTGGAAGTAGACAAACGCGCCGTCTGGCTGCGCGTACTCGATTCCCATCTTGTCGAGGGAATCGGTCACGTACTTACGAACCATCTGGTAGTTCTTCACGTTCTTAGCGAGGTGCTCGGTATCCTTGATGGCCTCCACTGCAGCGATGGCCGCAAGGTAGCTCGGCGTACCCATGCCGAAAACGCTGATTTTCTTGAGAATGTCCGGATGAGCGACACCGTAACCGATACGGAATCCAGCCATGCCGTGCCCCTTGGAAAAGGTACGCGTAACGATCACGTTCTTCTTGAGCTTGGTGAGCGGAGCGCAGGTGGCCAAAGCGAAGCTCGAGTTCGTCAGCTCAAGGTAGGCTTCGTCCACGAAGACCAGGATGTCTTCCGGAATGCTCATCACGAACTGCTTAAGCTCCGCCGAATCGGCGAGGACTCCAGTCGGATTGTTCGGATTGCAGATATAGACGATCTTGGTGTTTTCGTCGATCTCGGCCTTCAAAGCCTTGAAGTCGTAACCCATATCTTCGCTGAGCGGAGCGAACTTCACGTCGCCTCCGCGCTCCTCGAACTTGCGGATCAGCTGCGTGTACCCCATCTCGGTCGTCACCACATTCACGCCCGGCTCCGCGTAAGCGAGAGCGGTCATCATCAGCAACGGCCCCGAACCTGCGGTGGTAAGTATGTAGTTTTTGGGTACGCCTTCCTTTTTAGCGCAAGCCTCGACCAGTTCCTCCACATTATTGCGATTGTAGTAACCGCCGCTATCGAGGGCCTTGATAATGGCAGCTTTGGCATTCGGCGTATAACCGAACGCATTTTCGTTACTGCTGAGACGCACAGGGCTGTTCTCAAGCGTCGGAGTTGGCTGCCCGACAAGCGAACTTGTTAGCAGTGATCCGGCAAACGCAACGGGGATAACCAAGTTGCGGATACGTCTTTCGACGAGATTAGACATCTTTTTCATAGTGTGGTGTTGGTAAATTTGGACCCGCCCAAATAATACTAAACAAAACTGTCAGTATCCTCTATTCCCTTACATCCGAAGAGCTGCTTGCTCAATGCGCAGAAGGTAGTCAGCAACGTAGTCCTTGGGATCGATCTGCTGCGCCTCGCGGAGATACTTAGCCGCAGCTTCGTAGTCGTGCTTGCCAACGTTTAGCTGGGCCAAGGTGATGTACGCCTGGTGGGCGTAGCCATCGATCTTGGTGGCGTTCTCCGCATAGTACTCGGCCTTGGCGAGGTCGCCGCGCTTCTTTTCGAGCTCGCTGAGCGAGAGCAACGCCCCGCCATTCAAAGGATCCTTCTTCACCATATCCGCTAGGAACCCGGCAGCTCCATCCGTATCGTCCTCTTGCATCGCGAGCCGAGCCTTCACGTTCAAGAGGCTGAGCTGTTGCTTCTCGTCTAGCTTGGAGGACATGGAAGACTCGAGCTTAGAAAGCAGCGTTTTGGCGCTTCCCAATTGTTCCATGTAGATGAGCGAGTTAACGACCTCGATAATTCTCGCGGGGCGAGCACCTCCCTTGGCCATGGCATCGATATAACTTTCCACGGCGGGTTCCACGAGGCCTTCGTTCACCAGCAAGTCACCAAGAAGCGCCAGCGTCGGTCCATCGGCCTTGCCGAGATCCTTTACGACCGTGAGGTTCGCCGCAGCCTTGGCACGCTCGTCGATAGCGAGGAACTGGTTGGCCTGGAGCTTCCACCAGTCTGGCTTGGAAGGATCGTCCTTGATAAACTCGTAGAGAAGACCGATGGCTTCCTCCGAGCGTTCCAGGGCGATCAAGCACTGGAGCTGCCCGAGCTTCCAGTCCCTGCTGTCAGGAGCGAGCATGATTGCTACCTTGTAGGCATCAAGAGCGGTGGATGGCTTGTCCAAGTTCAGGTAGCAGTATCCAATCAACCCATACATGGTTCCGTCCCCCGTCTCGATCGAGAGGGACTTCTGCAAGCCCTTGAGGGCGTTCGCGTAATCACCATCGGCGACATAGGCGCGTCCCATGTTGTAGTAAGCCTGGGCGTAGTTAGGAAACTTCTTGATCGCCTGCTTGTAGGAGGCGACCGACTTCTTCGATTGGCTTTCCTGATAGTAGAGATTGCCAAGGATGTAGTCGAAAGCGGCGCTGCTATCCGGTCCGACCGAGGACTCTAGACGAGCGATGGCTGCCTTCGGATCAGAGCCGATCAAGGGAACGACCTCGTCGAACAAGCCTTTTTCTTCGGCCGTGATGTTGGGATTCGTGGAAGATTCAGCCACGTAGCTCTTCGCGAAGTAAGCGCGAAACTCGGGATTGTCGAAAGACTGCTCGGTCAAGTCGTAGACTTGGGCGTGGAGGGCCGTAGTCAGCAAGCCCGCCGAAATTGCTAACGATTTAAGGTAAGAACGTGTATTCATCGTGATAAAGTTTGTAGAAAGTTACTGCCAAGTGATTTTGATGTTTTCGAAAACGACGCGCGCTTGCACCGGCTTGCCGGCAACTGTCGGCTTTTGGTAAACCCAGCCTTCGAAGTGTTCGCGGAAGAGACGCGTGTAATCCTCGTCGATCGTCTGCTTCACGGAAGAGATCGTTACCGTACCGTCCGGATTGATAACGCCTTCCATGGTGATATAGCCTTCCTTCTTCTCACGCTTCATACGCGGGCTGAACTGGAAGGGCGGCTTGCGAATCACAGAGACCGGACTATCGAGATCGCTGATTTCGAAGAGGCTGATCTCATTCATCGTTTCCGAGGCACTGACGCCAACCTCACCGAGGGAAAAGCCTCCTGCGAGGGCGTTGCCCACGCCTGGATTCAACGCCATGTTAAGCTGCGAGAGCGAAAGCTGCGGCGGGGGTGGCTCCATCTCTGGAGGCGGCTCCTGCTCCGGCGGAGGCTCCGGCGGCGGAGGCTCGGGCGGCGTGAAGGCTGGCGGAGGTACGGTCACGTCAAACTCGCGCACCTGCAGGTCCGGCTTCTTCAAACCGGCCAAGAACTGGGTGAACGGCAGCATGCCGAACATCGCCAATACCGCGAGCGCTGCCAAGGCTCCAGAGCCTAACGGCACCTTCTTGAATATCGGCCCTTTGTAGATTTTGTATGGTGATCCCATCAGAATATTTAGAGGTCTCCTCGCCCCCTATCCGTCGGTTGCCAAATTCACTGTATTCGCGCCTGCGAGCTTACACTCGTCGTGCACTCGCGTGTAGAGATCGATCGAAGCAGTCTTATCCGCTTGGATGATCACTGGCATCTGATCTTTGGATACAAGCTGCCGTACGATTGAGCGAACTCCGGACAAGCCAACTTCCTTCCCCCCGTAAACGATCTTTCCCTTATCCGTAATGGCAATCAGGATACTGTTTTTCTCTAGGTCCGAGGCGGAGGCCGCCTGCGGCTTGTTCACCTCAACCCCTGTTTCTTCGACGAAAACCGTAGTTACGATGAAGAAGATCAGAAGGATGAAAACCATGTCGATCAAAGGAGAGATGTTGATCTCGTCGCTTTCTACTTCGCCCTCTAAAATGGAACGTCTTGCTTTCATAATGCCCTAACTTGCTAAATTGTTTTTCTCGAATTTGAGGATGGTGAGGATTTCCATGCGGTTGAAGAAGGAGTCGAGTTCGCCGATCTGCTTCTTAACCACCGTCATCATCACATAGGCAGGAATCGCCAAAACCAGTCCGGTCTGCGTCGTTATCAGCGCTTCGGAGATACCGCCAGCGACCAAGTCGATGGTGTTGCCTCCGGTGCTGACCGAGAGGCCGAAGAAGGTTCCGAGCATGCCCATCACCGTGCCTAGCAGCCCGGTCAGCGGAGCGGCTCCGACAAGGATGTTGCAGAAGTAGAGGCGGCGTTGCAGGGTCGGCAGGTGAGCCACCCGAATTTCATCGAAGCGAGCTCGAGCAGTATCCATGTCGGAAACACCATCCTGCGTGTATTCGATAATCTCCGCTACGTCGCCCTTCGCGTCCTTGGGCACATCGATCCAATGCCCGAGCTCATTCGCATCCATCAAGTAGAATTTCTTCTTCTTCATGTAGAGGTAGAGCTCGAAGATGGCGAAGTAGATCACCCCTCCGAGAATAGCGAGCGGGATCATCAAGGCCCCTCCAGCCATCCAAAGCTCAATCGTTTCCTGGATAATCCCGTCCATGTTATACGATGGTCTTGATGCCGTTCACGAAGCTGATGGACATCTTCTCCATGCGCGAAAGGTAGCCCTTGGCCTTTCGCGATAGGATCGCGTAGAGGAGCAGGGCTGGGATCGCGACGATGAGTCCAAACTCCGTGGTGATCAGAGCTTCGGAGATACCACCGGAGAGCGACTTAGCATCCCCCGTACCGAATATCTTGATACGATTGAAGGTGTTGATCATACCGGTAACCGTTCCGAGCAGCCCCAGTAGCGGAGCAACCGCAGCGGTAACCGAGATAAAGGGCAGCAGGCGCATGACCTTGGGCTGTGTTTCCACCATCGATTCGTAGAGGATCTCTTCCACGAGCTCCGGATTGTGATCGCTGTACTTGACGCCTTGCTGGATCATCTTGCCCATTGGGCCAGAGCTGCTGTTCGCCACGTGAGCGGCGCCTTCCTTGTCCTTGTTGGCAAGCTTAGCGAGTACTTCGGCGAGGAAGCCTTCCTTAGGCTTAGGCAGGGACATCAGTTCGAATGCCTTGAACGCCGCGACCGCGAGCGATAGGAAAGCGAACCCAAGAATCGGATACACCCAGATACCGCCCTTTCCGATGTGTTCGCCGATGCTTTCCTTTGTGGCTTCGATCGCCATCGCGTTGTCGAGCGTCGCATCGACCGGTAGCGTTCCGTCTTGGCCGGAAGCGATTGCGGCGAGGCCCGAGTCGAACTCGCCAGCCATGATTGGTAGCACGAGCGGCTCAGTGGTATTCCCCTGCTCCACCAAACCTGCGATACCGTTATCGCCCGCGAAGTAGGTGATCGGTCCGAATCGCACAAAAGTTCCTTGCTCCAGCAAACCTTCGCTCGTGATAGCCTGCCCCTTGTAGGTGGCTCCACCGTTTAGGCTTTCCATGCGGCTAAGTCCCGCTTCGAGAATGGTCTTTTGAGCGGCCAACTTCTCGACCGGCGAGATGTGCGGATCTTCCGAGGCCATTTCGCTAGCGGTGATCTTTTCTCCATAGAACTCGTACTCGGAGGGATCGAGCTGCGAACCGAAGGTACGCCCGAATTCCGCAGAAAGGTTGATCAAGTAGTCCACCATTTCGCCTTGGGCCTTGATAGAGTCTTCGTAGCTCGACAGGTCGCTGCTTTGATTGTCGCTGATGCGCTGAGCCCGGTTCGCGTCCCGACGCAAGTCCCGCAGCTCGGCGAAGAGAGCGTCCCTCTCCTTGGTGAGCGGGATCTTTTCGCTACCGATCGTCTCACGGAGATCGGAGAGTTTGGCGAGTGAAGCGTCGAGCTTCTTCTGAGCGTTTGCGGATGCAGCATCCAGGGAGCTTTGCCCCATTAGCGGCATAGCTGATACGAGAAGCGCAACGGCTAGAGTAGAAAGTTTATTCATGGATATTGTCCTCCTTTGATTGAAAATTAGGGTGTTACGATCTTGGCAGGCATACCGAGGAAGCTTGCATCTATCGTGCGGTCATAAATCGCGACGAGCTGGGAAACCTTTTCAGCGATTGCGGGGTCTGGCTTCCAGTCCCATCCTTCGCCGGTAGCAGGGTATCCATAACCTGCATACTCGCCCGTTCCATCGATAAAGTAGGCGTAGGCGAACCCGAAGTAGAGCGTTGTCACTTCTCGCGACTCTCCGCCCACTTCCTGAATTCCGGTGTCCTTGGTTACGACACTCTGAAATTTGTCGAACTGCGACATGATGGCGACCACGTTTTGGAGGCGAATGGTGATCGGTGTCGTTTCCTTTTGCTCTTCGGTCGGGAGGCGCTTGATGAAGGTGTCAACCGACTTGAGGAAGGCGCTAGGCCAGGTGAGCGCGAGTTCCTTGATCTGGCTTTCGTAGTTTTCTACGGCGGCGGTCATGACCTCGGTAGCTTCGTCGAGGTCTTCCTTCTTCTCGTCGAGTTCTGCTCTCTTCTTCTCGCCGGCGGAAGCGGTTTCCTCGGCCGTCTTGATGATATCCTTCAGGCTGGCGATCTCGGTCTCCATGAACTCGATCGAATTCTCGATGACTTCCTTCTGCTCGACCCAAGCAACCTTTTCTTCCGAAACCTGCTTTTCGAGGGAGATCCACTCGCTTAGTACGTTTTGAGTATCTTTGACGTCGTCAGCAGATACTGAATACGTGAATAAAATCGATAGCGCGGCGACTGCGGCCATGCGCTTGAAAGTCTGTCTGTGTAAACCTAGCATGTTGTTTTTAGCTTAAAGCTTTGGGCAGGGAGTTATAATATTGGAAAAGCCGCGGCGAAACTACCCGGCAACGCCGCGGCTGAGTTTCCTATTATTCAGATCAAATGGTCTTCGTATGAAAAACCCTAGAACTTGGTCTCCATGCGAAGAACGAAGTTACGTCCGCGATCCGCGAGGACTTGGCCATCATAGTCGCCGTAGCTACGTGCGTACCAAATGTATTGGTCGAAGAGGTTCGAGACGTTCAGCGAAACCTTCCAGCCTTCGAGAGGCGTGTCGGAACGGCCGGTGTATGCGATTCCACCGTCGAAAACCGTGTAGGAAGCCAGCGGTTGAGTGTTGAGCGTATTCACATAAACGTCGTCATAGTACTTGCCACCGAAGTTGAAGCGGAAGTCGCCCTTGGTGTAGATCGCATCGAAGCTGGCAGTGATGAACGGAGTGTTTCCAAGGTCGTTGCCTTCGATGTCTTCGTAGACGCTGTACAAGTTAGGATCGTCCGAGGCTTCAACTCGATATCCAGACTTAGCTACTGGTGCGTTTCCGGCGGTGAACGCTTCATAACCGCGGTCGCCGTCATTGTCGGAAGAGATATCGACGATACTGTAAAGGAAGTCCTCTTGGAAGGTCGTTTCCTGAAGAGCGATAGAACCGCTGAACTTGAGGCCTTCGATACCGGTAGCGATGTCACCGGATGCTTCCACACCCCAGGAATCGACACCGCCTACGTTGTTGTAGCGAGTGTTTCCAGCTGCTCCAGCGTTCGCAGAATCGAGCGGAACAGGAGAAGATAGAATACGATCCGTGTAGCTGACTTTGTAAGCCTGCAACGTGTAGCTGCTGCTACCGATGTTGCCACGAACACCTATGTCGAAATTCTCAGAGTACTCTGGGCTTAGGATGTCTGGGTCGAACGAGTCTCCCGCTGTCGTGATGGTACCGGAGTTCGGCGTCGCCATGTTTTCCGAATAGTTGAAGAAAACCTCAGTGCTGTCGTTGAGCGTATAGAGCAATCCGAACTGCGGCAGGAACAAGTCTTCGTACTTGGTAGAACGGAAGGTCTCCTCGTTCCTGAGCCACTCGCCTACATTCAAGAAGCCGTGGGCGTCGCGATTCAACGTAATCGCCTTAGCGCCAAGGATAACATCGAGGTTACCATCCATAGTAGTCCAAGTATCTTGTACCCAGAACTGCGTTACATCTTGATCGATGTAGCGAGTGTAGTTGGTGAAGTTGAACTGGTCGTAGCGGAAATCACCAAGGATCGAACCACCATCGAGGTTGAAGTTCGGACGCTCCGTACCATGGTGGTCGAACTCGTACCACCCCCCCGCGATCAGCTTGTTGTTCTCAGTTTCCCAAGTGTAGGAAGCAGTGAGACCATAACGGTGTCCCCCGAAGTTTTCGTCACGAGCAGTACGGCCTGGAACACCTGGAACGAAGTCAACGCCGGAAGCATAAGCCGGAGTCCCGGGAGCGACAATCGCGTGCTCGTCACTATACTTGGCCACGACGTTACCCATCGCATCGACTGCGTCCCCATTCGCATCGTACCACATTTGCCCCCAAATGTCGGTACGGCTTGGATCGTTCATGTACGCCGCACGGATCTGTTCCTCAGCGTAAGCTTTGTCACGTCCCCAGAGACCGTAGTTGTTCTTGTCCTGGTAGTAGGTTACGACTTCCATTGACTTACCGGGCTCGAAATCGAAGTCGAACTTGAAACGCTGCAATGTATCCATACGACCATTACGCCATTTATCGTAATAGATAGCATTAACACCTTCGCCCGATTCTACCGAAGTATCAATGTAAGCGACAGGACCGAGGTTGCGACCCCGATCGCTCAAATCACCATACTGGTAAGCCCCTCCTGAGATATTTGGAAAGTCCCACGGCGTGTATTCGCGATAGCCAAATCCAGTGCCACGATAGTTACCTGCTTCCGCATCCAACCATTCTTGGTAATCGAGACCTGCCGTATCGTAGTCGTCGCGGTCATTGTACGTCACAGCGTAGGTGATGTCCAACTTGTCGGAGGGAAGCTCGTACTTGAACTTCGCTTCGTAGCGGCGGGCCATCCCCTTGCCGAGTCCTTCGAGGCCGCGTGGCGTGAACTCAAAGTGAGAACCGCTTACGTATCCAGTAAAGCCGGGGGCGATCTCACCCATCTCATACTTCCCGAAAAGGCTGATGTGGTTGAAGCTCCCGTACGCAGCGCTGAAATAAGCGCCCTCCTCCTGAGAGGGATCCTTGGTGAAGTACTGCAGCGAACCACCAAGCGCTTGATAGGCAGGGGTCGTTACGTCACCAGCTCCCTGAGAAACCTTGATGGTAGTCAAGTTCTGAGAATCGACGAGACGACCGATCGGACTACCATAGCGTGGGTCCGACGTACCAACGGGAACGCCGTCAAGCGTTACCCCCAGGTTCGAGATATTGAAGGCACGGACTCGTATGTCGTTTCCGAATTCGTAGAAACCAAATGGGTCACGCGTTACCACGTTCACCCCTGGAATCTTATCGACCATCTTTTCAGGCAAGGCGCCTGGCATCGCAATCTCGAGGGCCTCAAGATTGAGGGAGTTGTTCGCGCGGCTTTCGCCCTGGCCAACGGCCGTGAAGGTTTCGAAGACTTCCATGCCGGAGCCGGAACTATCCTGGGCAACGGACTCGAAGGAGAGACCTGCAAGCAAGAGAGCTGCTGCTGCCTTTGCGAGAGCGCTCTTAGCTCGCTCGCCGGTAGAGGGATGCGAGCACATAGCTGCGCCATCCGCGTTTAACGGTGTTGATTTAGACATCTTTTTTGTATGGTTTGAGTTTAGCTTAAAACCAACTGCGGTTCAGCATCAACGATGCCAATACCGTCCGGTTCCACAGGAACTGGGACAAAATTGGAACAAATCCTCACGCTATCGCAATCAAGGGACGATTTCGCCCTCCAGCCAATCGCAAGTCGGATCAATCTCTAGTCGTATTACTTTTCTAACTACAGCGTTAGTACTGACAAACTTCTGATAACAACGAGGCTCAGCGCCGCTCGTCCACCCCTTATATAATATAGTAGCGCCCTCGCCGCTTCGCCTATCCAAGGTCGCGCTCGAAGCTACGATCAAAATAGAGCAGAGCCTAAAAGAGGAGCATTTGCTCAATTACCAGCACCTGCAAGTAAACCGGAACAGCATGCGATTCTGGCGCAAAGCCTGCTCGCGGCGACGTTGGAGACGCGCTTAAGCCCTCCGCAAAAAGATGTCTAAATGAAGCCTTTCACAAGCAACCCTGTAACGGTTGCGGGAGCGCTGCTTTGCTCGTGCCTGACCGCCCCAGCAACGCTGTCGCAGACCGC
The DNA here is from genome assembly GCA_050297195.1 of Opitutaceae bacterium. Taxonomy (GTDB): domain Bacteria; phylum Verrucomicrobiota; class Verrucomicrobiia; order Opitutales; family Opitutaceae; genus Pelagicoccus. The sequence goes on from JBNKSG010000012.1 coordinate 9,982, forward strand.
GCCCCAGAACTTAACACAGAGTTTGACGGCTCCTCCCAGCGCTCCCGCACCGAGCGAGCAAAAGGATGAAACCAACTCGAGCCCACGCGAACGAGGACGCATCCTGGTCAAGCGAAATCCAATCGCCTCCGAGTATCAGGTTTTCGGAGACATAGGAACCAGCCCCGGAGCCGACGCAGACGGAGAAGGAGTCGATTTCCGCTCCTTCTTTCCGAGCAGACACCCAGTGGACAACAGAACCGACAGCCTCGTGCTCGGCTACAGCTTGAATTTCAACGACCAATCGGGAGTCGGCAAGAGTGGCTACAGAGCCTCCTTCACGAAGGCCCTCGACGCTGAGAGGAAATGGGTTGTATCCGCCCAATACAAGGACAGCGCCTCCGATCGCCTCATTGAACACTACGAGTCCGTATGGCTGCAAACCAGCGGCGAAGACACCTACTACTTGGACCGTCCGCGCCTCTCATTCGACAAGATCCTCACCGAAAACACCGTCGCAACCGCCCAAATCGGATTTAAGCCGAACGACAAACACGAGTTCTACTTCAAGACCTCCTACCAAGACTACGCCGACGACTCCTACCGCAATCGCATCGAACTCCAAACCGGAGCGGCTACCGTAGTAGACGGTTCTCAAACGATCGCGGAAGACAACACCATAACCTCCGCCTCCTTCGTCGGAGCGAGGACGCGGCGTTATTTCGGCGACACCGAGAACCGCAGAAAGCGGATGCACAACACTCTCGGAGGCACCTACACCGGCAGCGACTGGACCATCGACTACTCCCTCTACACTCAAAAGTGGGACTTGAACACGCTCTGGTACAACTGGAACTATAGGGACACAGGCATCGACCTTTCCTATAATGTCGAGGATCCCTACTTCCCAGAAATCACAATCGACAACGGCGTAGACTTCTCAGACACCAGCACCGCCGCCTTCTCGAATCTGCGTATCCATAATAGCTATACTCGCGACCGAGACCTCGCTGGGCGTATCGACGCAGAGCGGCATGTGATGATCGGAGGCGGCGACTATTGGATCCAAACCGGCCTACTCCACCGCGAGAAGGAAAGAAACGCGTGGCAGGGCCGCAAGGTATTCCTACCGGTTAGCGGCAATAGCTTCACCCTTGACCAAGTGGCGTTCGACACGGGAGGCTCTCCTCTCCTCTTCGGCGCTTACACGCTGCCCCCCGGACTTTCCCCCAGCAAGAGCCGCGCTTTCGTAGCGGACAATCCAGACAAATTCGTGAACAACGAATTTAGCGAAAAAGTGGAAACGGCGCCTCAATCTTACACCGCCGAAGAGGCCGTAACGTCCACCTACCTACTCGGAACACGCAAGGTGGGAGAATGGACCTACGAGCTAGGCGGACGCATCGAGGAAACCAAGACAGCCACCCGAGGCACCGTTATCATACCCGAGGCAGTCAACGACCCTGAAGAAGGCGAACTCCTCGAAATCATCACGGACCCGAACACCGACTCCAATCTCATCATCAAGGACCTGTACTCGGAAAACTCTTACACCAACTTCATCCCAAGCGCCGAGGTTTCCTACAAGACTTCTCCCGAAACGACCTGGAAAGCCGCTTGGTTCCAGCTCCTCATGCGACCGCAGTACTACAACATCGTCGACTACCGCCGCATCAGCATCCCCACCCGCAGCATATCGGAAGGAAACCCAAACCTTAGCCCTACCGAAATCGACAAGTTCCGCCTTTCCTGGACGAAAAGCAACGAGTCGCTCGGTTCCCTCTCCATTGAAGGCTACCTGATCAACATTGAAAACTTCTTCTACGGGTCCGCATCCGAAGATACAATACTCGAAGAGGGCGTTCCCGTCATCTACAAGGTAAGTCGCGTCGAAAACGGCGGGGAAGCCAAAATCAAGGGTTTCGAAGTGCAGTGGCAAAAAACCGCCAAGGACTTCGCATTCTTCGACTCGGCCACCGCTAGCGTCGTCTACACCTACTCCGATTCGGACGCGAGCGTGCAATCGCGCCCTGACGACATACTCCCCACTCCAGAGCGGTCCGAACACCTTGCCAAGCTCAACCTTAGCGGCACGATTGGACGGTTCACCGCCGGACTCGACCTTAGCTACCAAAGCGAAGCGCTCGACGACCTTGGCGACTCGTATTCTAAAGACAAATACAGAGAAGCGGTTGTCACACTCAATACGCGAGGCAGCTACCGCCTTGATGAAAAAACGACCCTGAGCCTAAACCTTTCGAACCTCACCGACCACCCGGAACGCTCCTACGAAGGATCCCCCTATCGCGTGACCCGCAACCAATACAGCTCTTGGTTCGGGACCTTCAATGTAACGCGCTCCTTCTAGCCGAGCGGCCCGATGACCGCGATCGAAAGAGAACGGCGCAGCGAAGCAAGAGCGTGGAGAACGCTCTTCTTCGTCAGCCTCGTTAATTCAGCCCAAGCGGCAATCGCAGTGGTTGGGATCCCCTCCCTCGCGAGCGAATCCCAGCTGAGCGGCTCCCAAGTCACGAGCCTGCTGGCCGCTCTCCCCATTGGAGCAGGCGTTGCCGCCGTTCTTGCCGGGCCTCTCTCGGACAAGTTTGGCAGAAAGGCTACCTTGCTCGCCGGCCTCTCCCTCCTCGGCCTCTCGCTCCTGCCGCACGCGTTCGTCAGCCACTACGCCGTGCTGCTCCCGCTTCGAATTCTGACCGGCGTAGCGACTGGCATCTTAATGGGACTCCCTTCCACTCTGCTGAGCGACACGTTTCGCAAAGACAGGCAAATCGCGCTCTCGGGAAAAACGCTCTGCGGCTATGCAATCGGGCAAACAATCGGAATTCCGCTCGGCATTTTTCTTATGGATTGGAGCAACTTCCTCTGGGTCTGCTCCCTCTACGGAGTTTTCGCAGTCGCCTGCATTCCCTTCGTCTGGCGCCTCCTGCCAAACCCACTGTCCCCCAGACGCCCCCGCTCAACCATCGAATGGGTAGCCGATTACGCGCGACGGTCCAAGGAGACGCTCAAAGACAAGGACTTCAACCTCATCGCCGCAGCCTCCTTCCTCAGCTTCACCGCCCTGTCGGCCTTCTATGTCAGCTTCGCCCTCTGGCTCTTTAGCACCGCTCAACTCCGCCCCTCGGACATCGCCCCCATGTACCTGGCTGGGGGCGTGCTCCAGATTCTCGTGTTCACAGCGATCCTTCGCCTGTTCACGAAACTCCGCCCCCAACTGACCATCTCCATCTCCCTCATCCTCAACACGATCATTTTCTCTTCGATCTACCCCGCCCTAAGCGACGTCAACTCCGCCACGATCTTCTTCGCCCTCACTCTTGGTGCCGTCTCCCTTCGCATTCCAAGCCTGCAATACTTGATCAACAACCGCGGCGATCCTCTACAGAAAGGCCTACGCGTCAGCCTCAACCAGGCCAGCAGCCATTTAGGCAAAGCGCTTGGCTCCATATTGGCAGGAACCCTCTTCCCCGTTGTGGGAATCCATCAAATTGCGCTCGCGTGCGGGAGTTTCACCCTAGCCTGTAGCTTACTTTTTCTAAGAGACCTATTTAGCGAGCTCAATGCGGAACAAATTCGCCCCAAGCTCAGAGGCCGAAAGCCCTCGAACAAAATCAATCTACACAAAACGGTAAAAAGGGTAGCTCTGGCACGCACGTTGCTAACTGAAGATGTCTAGTAAACAGGTAACTCGCACGCACCAAAGCTACGCAGGGGAAGCTACGTTCAGTCCGCATAAGATCAATTATATTTTGGTCCGATATTGGAGAATTTTCTTCATGCCCGAAATGAAACAAACTCGGATAGGCGTAATACTCTAGCAACTACAGTTACCTGGGGTCTCAACTCTTCAAAGCGCCCGACTTCGCGGTCGGGTGCTTTTACCTTTTAACGCGGCGGAGCAAGACTCGCCAAGTCACCAAGAGCCGAGCAACAGACTCGCCCTACAGTACGCAATCAACGCGTCCCTAAGAGCCAAAAACGTCCAGCATTGCCTCCGCGTAAGACGACATTTCTTTCTGGGTGCCGATGCTGATGCGACACCAGTCGTCATACGGCGGAAAGGGACGGCCCACCAAAAAGCCGCGATCCTTCATCATCTTTTGGAAGGCGCGGATCTCGATCCCCGTATGATGGAAAACGAAATTCCCCACTGAAGGCGTGTAAGCGAGACCTAGCTTATCGAGCAGGGCGCAAAAAGCCGCGCGGCCCTCCGCGATCAAAGCCTTCGACTTCGCGTGGAACTTCCGGTCGTCGACACTGGCGATGGCCGCAATCACTCCCAAGTAGCTCGGGCTGGACATTTTATAGTGGCCCATCCTCTCGACGATTTCTGGATTCGCGATGGCGTAACCGATGCGATGTCCCGCCAACCCGTGCATCTTCGAAAAGGATCGTCCGATGATGACCGGATGCCCCTGCCTCACCAAATCCACCTGGGTCTGCGCCTCGAAATCCGGCAGGAGCTCGAGATAAACTTCATCGAGAAAAACAGCCCCCGTTTCGCAGGCCGCCAAGCAGTACTCCCTTATTTCCGCAGGCGTACGAATGGTGCCAGACGGCGTATCGGGATTGCACACATAGCTCAAGACCGCAGCGCGTTCGCGACAGGCCGCTAGCATGGCATCCAAATCGTGCTGCATGCTCTTCGTGTGGTCGATCCACTCGACATGGGCCCCTTGCTTCTCGGCGTATTCGCCCAATTGCAAATAGGTCGGCCTTGCCGATACGACCGTCTTGCCCGGAGCGGCGTACGCCGCGGCTGCGAGCGACAAGATCTCGTCGCACCCGTTGCCTAGCAGGATATTCTCGGGGCGAACTCCTTCGTGCTCAGCGATCCGGTCCTTCAAGATCTCCTCCTCGCGAAAGGGATACCGGCAACTATTCCCCACCTCTCGCATGATCGCCAAGCTTACCTTCTGCGAAGGACCGAACGGGTTCTCATTCCCCGCCAAATTGATGTATTTCAGCTCTGGATACCGTATACTCCGATCTATCTCACCTGGCGAGCTTTGCCCCAAGAGCCGGCCGCCCAAGGCCGCTCCCAAGGACAGCACTCCCGCATTTCGAATCCAATCACGGCGACTAATTCCCCCGTTCACCCTTTCCGCATCTCTCTTTCCCATAAAATACCTTCCTAAAAAAAAGGCTAGTCCCAGCCGCTGGCAGGAAACGCTCTCGCGAATCTCACCAACAGCTTAGACCAGCCCACTTACTTGGTCGCCAGCGCTAAGACCGCCGGCTGAACAACGAACGATATGACTGACTAATCCTAAAGCTTGCCCTGTCCCTTCATCACCTCTTCGAACACGGTGAGAAAAGTGCTCATTTCGTCTTCGGTACCGATACTAACGCGGCACCAGTCGAACATTGGCGGGAATGGACGGCCTACCATGATCTGGTGCTCTTCCATCAGGGCTTGAAATTCCTTGATTGGCACTCCGGTCTTCATGAAGACGAAGCTGCCTTGCGGGTAGGCGTACTCGACACCGAGCTCGTCCAATCGGTCGGTGACCATCTTGCGAACAGAACGGTAGCTGCCAACGCTTGTTTCAAAAAATGCCGAATCCTGCAAAGAGGCAACTGCTGCAACGCAGCCAAGCTTGTTCGGTCCGCCCATGGAGTACTTGCTGAGCTTGGACTTCGTTTCTGGCTTCATTACACCGTAACCGATGCGCAAACCGGCCATTCCGTAGACCTTGGAGAAAGTGCGAGCGAGGATGATGTTTTCGCCTTCACGAACCAGCGGGATCATGCTGTTCGCTTCCAAGCCACCGTCCGAAAGCTCGAGGTAAGCCTCGTCCACGAACGCAACGATGTCGTCTGGCAACTCGCGGATGAAAGTCTTCAACGCATCCGGATCGACGACCGTACCGGTCGGATTGTTTGGATTACAGAGGTAAACCATCACCGTGTCTTCGTCGATCGCAGCCTTGATGGCATCAAGATCATACTCGAGCTTGTCATTAAGGGGAACGAGCTTCGTTTCGCCACCGGCTGCGGCGAACGTGCGAACGAGCTGAGTGTACCCCGGCTCTACGGATACCACGTTCTTTCCTGGAGCAGCATAAGCCATGGCAGCCATTACCAATACAGGTCCGGAACCGGGGGTCGGCATAACGTACTCGCCTGGAACCATTTCGCGCATGGCGATCGCTTCAACCAACGCCTGAGTCTCTTCCCCAGCGTAGCGATTGATATCAGGCAGCTCCTGCATGATAGCCATCATCGCCATTTGCGAGTAGCCGAAAGCATTTTCGTTGCTGCTAATTTTGATAGGCCCCTGGTTGCCTTCGCTCGAATCAACCTCGTGCTGACCGAAGGCCGCCTGAGGCGTAAGCGCAAAAGTCGCTGCCGCTAGGAGCGAGGTGAAGAGAGACGCGGAGCCAAGCCCCGACTTTTTCGGTACCGTTGTAGTAGACATCTTTTTGATTGTTTTAGGTTAATTCGAAACACCTCCCTTCAGCAGGCATCATGCCCAAATCGGGCCTAAAAACGAAAAACACCGTATCCCTCCCGCTTTCGTTTCCCCATATATATAATGTACCGATCCGGTGCCAAAAACTATCAATACTGCTTAGGCAATCCTGTGTATCAACAATTCTCGTACAAATAGGCACGCGCTTTGCTGATGCCCAACAAAAGGCGCTCGGCGCACGATTTTATACAAAAAAGATGTCTACCAAAGCGAAACTCACTCGCCGGAACTTTATCCGGCAAGTCGGGGCGTATGGCGGTTGTGCCTTCACAACAATGACCGCGCTCGGACTCATGACTCAAGCGACTGGCCACGGGGCGGAGCTCTCGGGCCTCACGCATATCGGCGGCAAGTCGAAGAAGCGCGTGCTAATCCTTGGAGCAGGGATCGCAGGCCTCACGACCGCTTACGAGCTCGGCAAGCTCGGTTTCGACTGCGTGATCCTCGAGCCACGCTCCATCCCGGGCGGCCGCAGCATGACCTTGCGTCGAGGCGATACCATCAAGGAGACCACCGGAGCCTCGCAAACCTGCGAGTTCGACGAAGGCCTCTACTTCAACCCCGGCCCTTCTCGCTTCCCCCAGTGGCATGTCACTATGGACTACTGCCGGGAGCTCGGAGTCGAAGTCCAGCCCTTCGTCAACCTGAACGAAAACGCATACTACTACGGAGAAGGCGACATCGGTCCCATGGCCGGCAAGCGAGCCCGTATCCGAGAAGTGAAGACAGACCTTCGCGGCTACACCACGGAACTCCTCGCAAAGGTAGCCGACGACGACGCCCTCGACACCGATCTCACAGATGCCGACAAGGAAGCCCTCCTTGACTTCCTGCACTACGAAGGCGGTCTCAGCGGCTCCCAAAACGAGTACAAAGGCCACGACCGTCGCGGCTACAAAGTTTGGCCGGGAGGCGGTTTGCAGGAAGGAGAGCTCGACGAACCTTACAAGTTCTCCGAACTCCTGCAGTCCGGCTTCGGAAGGCTTTTCCACCGGGCCAACGAATACCAGTACCAATCGCAAATGTTCACCCCGAAGGGCGGCATGGACAAAATCCCCAAGGCCCTCGCCGCACAGGTCAAAGACAAGATCGTCTACGGAGCGCAGGTCAAAGAGATCCGTCGCGCCAACCCGGGCGCTCGCGTGGTCTACACCGTGGACGGCGTAGACAAGGAGCTCACCGGCGACTACTGCGTCTGCACCATCCCTCCCACGATCCTACGCCGCCTTCAAACCGACTTCTCCCCAATGTTGAAGAATACGCTCAACATTGTGCCCTTCCAGAACTCCGGAAAGATCGGCATGCAGTTCAAGCGTCGCTTCTGGGAAGAGGACGATCGCATCTTCGGCGGCATATCCTGGACGAACCTACCGATCTCAGAAATCTGGTATCCATCAAACGGATTCATGGGGAAAAAGGGAGTCATGGGCGGCTACTATCTATTCGGTCCGACCTCCGACCAACTCGGACGCATGAGCCCCGCAGAACGAATCGAGTTCGCGCTCTCCAATGGCGAGAAGGTCCACCCTCAATACCGAGAAGAGTTCGAAAACGCGTTTTCAATCAACTGGTCCACCGTACCGCATATCGAGGGCTGCCTCGCACACTTCCCGCAAGCGATGCTGAAAACCTTCTACCCACTGCTGATCAAGCCAGAGGGAGAGCTATACCTAGCAGCGAGCTGGGCCAGCCACCTCGGCGGTTGGCAAGCCGGCGCCTTCGAGGCCGCCCGGATCGCAGTGAAAAACATCCACGAACGCACCATGGCATCATGAACAACTTTTCGAAGACCGTCCTGACCACAAGCGCTGTTGCAGTCCTCGCGCTCAACACTGCTTGCGCGAATCCTCAGCCTCCGAGTCCAGCCAAGTACGATCCCGCCTCCATCGAGAAAGGGAAACAGACCTACGCCATGTTTTGCCAAGCATGCCACGGACCGGAGGACCCGAGCATCGATTCTCCCAGTAATCTTTTCGACAAGAAGTGGTATCACGGCGAAGGCCGTTCCGGGGTGGAGAAAAGCATTCGCGAGGGAATCCTCGAAAAAGGGATGCCCGGTTGGGGTCCCATGATCCCATCCGAAGACATCGACGCGATCCTCGACTACCTATTCAGCTTCCAAACAACAGAAACATCTACAGATGAATAACGTATCCACTTTATCCAGACTGCTACGACCCAGTCTATTCATACTTCTCGCCACTCTCGCCTTGTCCCTGACGGGCGAACTGTTCGCCCAGCATCGCGTTACAGAAAGTAACTACGGCGAGTACATAGACACCATTACCGCAGAAGAATCATTCTTCACGATTGGCAACATGTGGCTAATCGTCTGCGCGGTTCTCGTCTTCATGATGCACCTCGGCTTCGCAACGCTCGAGTCGGGACTCACCCGATCGAAGAACACGATCAACATCATCTTCAAGAACCTCTTCGTCATCAGCTCCGGACTCTTACTCTACGCACTCTTCGGATTCCGTACCATGTATCCAGGCACTGAATTCAACGGAATCATTTCCCTTGGGTTTTGGATCGACGTAAACCCCGCCGACTATCTCGACCTCATGAGCGCGAAGTACGCCAACTACACTTGGTGGACCGACTTCATATTCCAAGCCATGTTCGCCGCCACCGCTGCCACCATCGTATCGGGTGCGGTCGCTGAGCGCGTCAAGCTCGGCAGCTTTATGGTCTTCACCCTTTTGATAGTTGGCTTCGCCTACCCTGTCGCAGGCTCATGGGAATGGGGAGCAGGCTGGCTCGACCGCAACGGCTTTCACGACTTCGCAGGTTCCTCGGTGGTACACGCTTTCGGCGGATTCGCCGCCCTCGCATGCGTTCTCATTCTCGGCCCGAGAAGAGGCAAGTACGGGACCGACGGACCCAAGAAGCCCATCATCGGCCACAGCATGCCGCTCGCTTCCGTCGGCGTGTTCCTCCTTTGGTTCGGCTGGTTCGGATTCAACGGCGGCTCCGTTTTGAGCGCCCACCCGGAAATGATCGGTCTAGTCGTCACCAACACCGCGCTCGCTGGAGCAGCCGGTTGCTTGGCCAGCATGATCGTCACTCAGTTCGTTCTCAAGAAGCCTGACATATCCATGGCCCTGAACGGCGTGCTCGCCGGCCTCGTGGGCATCACGGCGGGAGCCGACTCCATGATGCCCGCCCCCGCTATCCTCGTGGGAGCAATCGCAGGAGTCCTGGTAGTCTTCGCCATCCTCGGGTTCGAGAAGATCAAGATCGACGACCCAGTCGGCGCAACTTCCGTACACGGCGTGTGCGGAGTTTGGGGAACGCTGGCTGTGGGAATCTTCGGCGAAGCCCCCTTTCTCTGGCAACTCATCGGCACCATGTCCTACGCGATCTTCGCCTTCGTTTTCTCTTTCATCGTCTTCTACCTGATCAAGCTCGTCATGGGTATCCGAGTAACGGCAGAAGAGGAAGACATCGGCCTCGATATATCGGAGCACGGTCAAGAGGCCTACTCGATCGACTAAGGAAACGTCAACGTATCCAATATGTCTTTACTTCCACAGCATAAGTTTCGCTACGTGGCTGGGCTCTTCGTGCTCGCTGCGGGAGCGTACGTCGGACTGCGATTCGTTGGAGCAAACTCCAACGATCGCATCCACGCCTATAAACAAGACTCCCTTCCCTACGCCGATGCCGTGGAGGTCGAGCCCGGTTCCGAATACTTCTACACTTGGGGCGTCACCGCGAATCCTCGCATGAAGGAGATCGCCAAAAACAGCGTCGAAAACCGCTACGGCAACACCTACGAGCAAACCTTCAGCGTGTTAACTCAATTGACCAAAGACCTCGCCGAGGTCGGCCTCTCGTTGAGGGACGTTGTCAACGTTCGCGCTTATATCGTAGCCGATCCGGAGCCAGACTTCGACGGATGGAATCGCGCCTTCGAGCAATTCTTCGGCACCACGACCAATCCGCACAAGCCAGCTCGCACCACAGTAGGAATCTCTCGCCTCTTCCACTCCGACTACCGTGTCGAGGTGGAATTCGTCGCGGTATTCCCCGACGGACGCGGACCGCACACCGTTGGCACCCGCCAGCACGAGCGCTACACGCGGCTGAGCCGCACCGAGACAAGCGAACGTTGGAAGTCCTACGGGCGACCGATCTGGCCCATGAGTACCGGCAAGGCTACCGTAGCCGATACCAGCATGTTCTTCTCTTCCTCCCTCCGCCCCGCTTCCCTCATGCCAAATCCACCACCTGGATTTTTCATGTACGGAAACATCAGCCAGCAGTCCGCTTCCCTCTTCAAGCAGATGGGCAGCCAACTGAAGGAAGCTGGACTCGGCTTTGAGGACGTATTTTTCATTCGAGCATGCGTGTACCCAGGCAAGGATTCGATCAGTAAGAGCTTCGCCGCCTTCAACAAGGAATACAGCAAGTTCTTCAACAATTCCCGCAATCCCAACCAGCCAACGCGTACGGTAATGTCGACTCCAGGTTTCAACTACAGAAACCAAAGCATTTCGATCGAGTACTACGCGGCATATCCGGAAGATAGCGACAAGGAGTTCACAACCGCTCGCGCCTCTATCGGATCGACCGACGCGGTCGTCGATTCCAAGCCGATCGCTCCGGCCGGAGTCTCGGTGGCTTCGGATGCAAAAATGGTCTTCCTCGCTGGCAGCATTTCCTCGGTAGAGGGCGACATGACTGCCCAAGCGACCTCCGCCCTCGAGGCCTTGAAGGCTCGCGTAGAAAGGGTTGGTGGAACACTTGACGACCTGGTTCACATCCGGGCCTACATCGCGGAAGGCGACAAGAAGACCTTAGACAAACGCATCACCGCATGGGAAAGCCTCTATCGGAAAACCTTCAGCGGCGAGAACGCTCCCGCAATCACCACCCTGCCGGTCGTTTCGATTGTTGGAAACGGAATGATTGAACTAGAGGGAGCCGCCGCCATACGTCCTTGATGTGCCAATACTCGACGCACCACAGCCAGAAGAGGATTTCGATCTAGAGATGCCAAAATCGCTACTTAGCATGGCCACCATCGGTGGGCGTACCCAAGACACGGAGGAGCGATTTGAGGTCATTGATCCCGCAACCGGAAAAGCGTTTTCCACCGCTCCGCTCTGTGGGGCGCCCGAGCTGAACGCAGCGGTTACCTTCTCCAAGCGGGCCCAGCCTCAGTGGGCCCAATCCGAGCGCAACCGTCGCGCTGCCTTGCTGGCCTGCGCCCACGCGATCTCTCGCAAACAGGAGGACATCGCAAAGCTCATCACCCAGGAACAGGGCAAGCCGATTGCGGAAGCCCGCAGCGAAGTCGCCTATGCAGCTGAGGTTTTCACCGACTATTCCAAGATGGAGGTCCCCAGTAAGGACCTGACAAATGGAGACAGCAACCGAAGCCTGCTCCTCTACCGCCCATTCGGTATCGTCGGCCTGATCACGCCCTGGAATTTCCCGATCGGAACCGCAGCAGTGAAACTCGCCCCTGCCCTGCTCGCGGGCAATGCGGTGATCCTGAAACCATCACCGCTCGCCCCGCTTTCCCCGCTGCTACTGGGCCGAATCCTCAAGGACCTACTGCCTGCAGGAATCCTCAACACCCTCTCCGGGGACAAGAGCCTCGGCGAACAAATCACACGGCATCCCGAAATCCGCAAGCTATCGGTCACCGGATCCATCCCGACCGGACAGGCCATTCTATCCGAGTCTGCAGTCGAGCTAAAATCCGTCACTTTGGAACTGGGGGGCAACGACCCTGCCATTCTCCTTCCCGACTGCGACCCGCAAAAGATTGCTCGCAGCATCCTTGAATCCGCTTGGAGAAACGCGGGGCAAGTTTGCAGCGCCATCAAACGGATCTACGTACACGAATCGATCCACGATGAAGTTGTATCAGAACTGACGATACAGTTGAAGCATTTCAAGGTTGGCAACGGAATGGATGACGGCGTTCGCATCGGCCCCCTCACCACCGAATACTCTCGCGATCGGCTCGAGGCACTCGTAAAAAGCGCCAAGGACGAAGGAGCAAAGGTCATACAAACCACCCAAGCGGTTCCAGAACACGGATACTTCTTCCACCCAGCCATCATCTCAGAAATCCGAGCCGATCATCCCCTCGTCATGGAGGAACAGTTCGGCCCCGTACTCCCCATCGTCCCCTACAAAGAGATCGATCAGGCCATTGAATGGTCAAACGCGACCAACTATGGCTTGTCCGCTTCCGTCTGGACGAAATGTTCTAGCGTCGGATACGAAGTCGCATCCAAGCTCGAATGCGGACGCGTGGGCGTAAACGGTCACCGACGTGCCAAAGCCTCCGCCCCATTCGGAGGATTCAAGCATTCGGGACTCGGACGCGAGCTTGGCCAATGGGGTCTAGCCGAAATGTGCGAATCGCAAGTCGTCAACATTTTCGAATAGTTCTAACATTCTCGTCCCAACTCTAAACCGAACCAACAACACAAAAAAGATGTCTACTTGTTCACGTGTCGCCGCCCTCGGTGCCATCAGCTTCGCCGCGTCCCTGCTCGCAGCGCCTGAGCCACCGATCTACAACAGCCTCTCTACCTCGCACCCAGAGTCCTCCCTTCATGGCATGGTTTCGAGCCGCGAAAAGCTTGCGAGCGAAGCCGCCCTCGAAGTCCTAAAAAACGGGGGCAACGCTATCGACGCTGCCGTCACTCTAGGGTTCGCGATGGCGGTCACCACCCCGCAAGCCGGAAACATCGGCGGCGGCGGGTTCATGATGATCCATTCTGCGGATACGAATACGACGGTCGCTATCGACTATCGGGAAAAGGCCCCGCTCGCTGCAACGCGAGACATGTTCCTCGACGAAAACGGCGACGTCGACAAAGAGCTCTCGCGCTATAGCCACCTCTCCGCCGGCGTTCCCGGCACCGTAGCAGGCTTCGCCCTTGCCCTCGAGAAATACGGCACCATCTCCCTCGCCGAAGCAATCGCTCCTGCCATCGACCTCGCAAAGAACGGTTTCCCCGTCAACGAGGACCTCTACCAATCCCTGAAAACAGGAAAATCGAGAGTCGAGAAGCACGCGCCGCACGCACTGAAATATTTCTACGACAAAGACGGAGTCCCCTATCCACCCGGGCACGTCATCAAGCTTCCGGAACTCGCGAAATCCCTGACGCTCATTTCCAAGCAAGGCCCCGACGCCTTCTACAAAGGCCCCATCGCCGACCTGATCGTCAAGGACATGAAGGAGCATGGAGGCATAATTACCAAGCAGGACCTCGAGAACTACAAAGCCGTAGTGAGAACTCCAGTACGCGGGACCTACAAGGGCTACGAAATCGTCTCCATGCCGCCGCCCAGCTCCGGCGGCGTACACATCGTGCAGATTCTAAATATTCTCGAACCCTTCGACCTCAAATCGAGCGGACACAATAGCGCCAAGACCATCCACCTCATGGCCGAAGCAATGAAGTTCGCCTACGCGGATCGCTCCAAGCACCTTGGCGACAGCGACTTCAATCCCATCCCCGTCGAATGGCTCACCTCCAAGGACTACGCCGCCGACATCCGCTCGCGCATGAACACGGAGAGAGCGACCCCGAGCACGGAAATTTTGCCCGGCGAGCCCATCCACGAAGGACTCGATACCACGAACTACACCGTGATCGACAACAAGGGCAACGCTGTCGCCAACACCTACACCATCAACTTTACCTTCGGATCTAAGATAATGCCGCCGGGCACCGGTTTCTTCCTCAACAACGAGATGGACGACTTTTCCTCAAAGCCAGGCGTACCCAATGCCTACGGACTCATCGGTGGAGAATACAACTCCATCGAATCCGAAAAGCGGATGCTGAGCTCCATGTCCCCGACCCTCGTCCTCAAGGACGGCAAGCCCTACCTGCTAACCGGCAGCCGTGGAGGCAGCCAAATCATAACGGTTAGCCTGCAAGTGATACTCAACGTGCTGGAGCACGGGATGAATCTCTCGGAAGCGGTATCCGCTTCGCGCGTACACCATCAATGGCTACCCGACGTGCTCCGCGTCGAACGCGGCATCAGCGCGGATACTCAAACCTTGTTAAAAGAAATGGGCTACGAAGTTTCGGAAGGCGGAGCCATGGGAACCGCCAACTCCGTTTCCTTGCAGGACGATGTTTTCTACGGCGCCGCAGATCCGCGTCGCCCCGACACCTTCGCCATCGGCTTTTAGAACCGGAAACACTGAACGACAATGATGAGAACAATTTCCGCCCTTGCCCTCTCCTTCCTCCTAACGTCCCAGCTCTTTTCGGAAAAGGTCGAGCGAAGTCCACGTACCGGTTGGACCGATTCCCAGCTCGAGGAACTCGCCTGGAAGATCCACGAAAGCTGCCTCACCCTCGATACCCATATGGACGTGCCCATCGTCCTGAAACGGCCTGGGTTCGACATCTCGGAGGAGCATAGCTGGCATGACCACGCCAGCCAGGTGGACTTTCCAAGAATGAAAAAGGGCGGCATGGACGGCGGTTTTTTCGTGGTCTACGTTGGCCAAGGGCCGCTCACTCACGAAGGCCGTAAAAACGCGATCGCATCAGGCTTCGAAATCGCCGCCCTCATACACAAGACCGTGGAGGAGCACTCGGAGCTGGCAGCCATCGCGACCAGCCCCGAGGAAGCTTACGCCATCCGCGAATCCGGCAAGCGCGTGGTCTTCCTTGGCATAGAAAATGGATACACCATTGGACGTAACCTGGACCTGCTAAAGGACTACTACGACAAAGGAGTCCGATATTTCGGCGTCACCCATAGCAAGAACAACGACCTCGCGGATTCCTCGACCGACCCGGACGGCAATCACCACATGGGCCTTTCAGACCTCGGACGCGCCGCGATCGAGGAGTGCAACCGACTCGGCATCATGGTCGATATCTCGCACGCTTCGGACAAGACCGCATGGGACATCCTCGAGCTGTCCAAGACGCCCATTCTCGCTTCCCACAGCGGCTGCTACGCTTGCTACCCCCACCCTCGCAACCTGAACGACGCGCTTCTAAAGGAGATAGCCGCTCGCGACGGAGTCGTGCAGATGAACATGTTTAGCGCCTACATGATGGACGTAGAGCCAGACGAAGCGCGCTCGGAGGCCATGAAAGCATGGTTCGAAAAGTACCGCAGCGGACGTGAGTTGAGCGAAGCCGAGCAAATCGAGGCCACCGAAGCCTACATCGCCTTGCAGAAGAAATTCCCCAAGCCGCTCTCAAGCGTTTCGGCCGTGGTCGACCATATCGATCACATGGTCGAAGTAATGGGCATCGAGCACCTTGGCCTTAGCGGAGATTTCGACGGCGGTGGCGGAGTCGAACGCTCCATGGACATCGGCCAGATGATGCCTGTCACTATCGAAATGCTGAGACGTGGCTACAGCGAGGAGGACCTGCAAAAGTTTTGGGGCGCGAATGTCATGCGCGTGCTGCAGGCATCCATCGACTACGCGGAGAGCCTCCAAGCGGAGGAAAACCCAAGCAGCTAGCCCCATCACGCCTCGTCACCAGATCGTTACAACTTTCAGTTTTCAATCGCCCGCGACCTGCTCTAGCTCAAGCGTATCCGAGTCCTAAGAGGCCCAGAACGCACCGTGAAACTAGCGCTTGTCACCGAAACCTACCCTCCTGAAATCAACGGAGTCGCCATGACTCTGAGCCAGCTGGTTGGCGGCCTACGCGACAAAGGCCACCACGTGCAGGTGGTCCGTCCTATCCAAACGAACGAGGCAGCGGAGCCATCAGTAAAAGCGGATACGATCACCGTATCCGGACTCCCGATACCAAGATACCCAGACCTACGCTTCGGCCTACCTTCCCGCAACCGGCTCATTCACGCGTGGCAGGTCAAGCGCCCTGACATCGTGCACGTGGCTACAGAAGGCCCGCTCGGCCATTCCGCTATTCGAGCAGCCAAAGAGCTGGGAATCCCGACGACTTCGACCTTCCACACCAACTTCCACAGCTATAGCGAACATTACAATGCCCGCTTTGCCACCCGCATGGTCCTGGGCTTTCTGCGGTGGATACACAACCAAACCCGCTGCACCATGGCGCCCACCCGCGAACTCGCGGATCAGCTCGCAGCGGAAGGCTTCAAAAACATGGAGGTCTTCGGTCGCGGCGTTAACCTCAAGATCTTTAATCCTCAAGCGCGAGACGAACGACTGAGGCAAAGCTGGGGAGCGGCTCCCGATTCCCCCGTATTCATCCACGTCAGCAGGCTTGCCGCCGAAAAAAACTACAAACTGCTCGGCAAAGCGTATTCACTTATCCGAGACACGAGGCCGGACGCGCGCTTCGTCATCGTCGGAGGTGGACCTCTCGAGAAGCGACTGAAGCGAGACTTTCCCTACGCGACCTTTCCCGGAGCCATACCCCTGGAAAACCGACCCGATCTAGCTCGCTGCTACGCCTCCGCGGACGCGTTTCTCTACCCCAGCAAAACCGAGACTTACGGTAACGTCGCTACCGAAGCGATGGCCTGCGGAAACGCCCTCGTTGGCTTCGACTATGCCTCGCCGGCCCAGCACGTTGCACACGGCAAGACAGGATTGGTCGCGCCTCTCCATGACGACGAGGCATTCCTCACGCATTCGCTGGAGGTCGCTACGAACGACGCCTTGCGCAAATCGCTGGGGAACGCGGCCGCAACCTACTCGCCCGCATTCGACTGGCAACCCATCGTCGATCGCTTCGAAGGAATTCTCCTCCGAACCATAACCCCTTAGAGCAGCGGCGTTAGGCCCGAAGCATCGCTGCTATTCTCGTTGAGGTAACGGTACGTCTTGGAGATAATCTCCTTGAGATCGTCTGGCTTGAACGGCTTGGTCAAGTAGCCATCCATTCCTGCTCCGAAACAGTTTTCGCGATCCTCGCGCATCGCGTTCGCGGTGAGCGCGATAATCCTCGGACGCTTTTCGCCCCAGCGCTTGATAATCTCGCGGGTCGCTTCCAAGCCATCCATTTCAGGCATTTGGATATCCATGAAAACGAGGTCGTACTCTCCCTCTCCAATCATGTTAACCGCTTCCAATCCGTTTTGCGCGACGGCGATATCGTAGCCCATCTTCTTGAAAAGACGGTTAGCCACCTTCTGGTTGATCGCGTTGTCTTCCGCAAGGAGGATACGCATAGGCAGGTTCTGTCCAAACTTCGCGCCATCGTTGGACACCTTCTTCACTCTTGGAGTGGCTTTGCCGCCTGCCTCCAACATGCGCGATCTCACGTTCTCCAACTTGTAGGGCTTCAGAAGCGACAAGGTATTCGAATCCGCGTTCTCCCCCAAATGCATGCCTCCCAAACGTCCCGTGAAAACGACCGTCACCGCCTCGTTCCCTAGGCGTGTTCTGATTCTGGACTTGAGCTCTTGGTACTCGAGACCGCCCATTCCTGATTCTACGAATACAACCTCAGCATCTGGAGACTTCGCGGCTAGCGCTTCAAAGTCATCGATCGTGGTACCGGCTTGCACTCTAACACCGAACACCTCGAGCTTGCTTGTGAGCGACTCGCAACTGAAGCCAAGATGGTCGAGAACAATTGCCTTGCGCCCTTCCAATAAATTCGGAGACCGCGAGCTTCCGATGTCGAAATCTAAAGACGCTCGGTTAAAGGAAACAGTGAAATGGAAGGTCGAGCCGACGCCCTCTTCACTTTCAACCCACATGGAACCACCCATCAATTCAGCGAGATTCTTACTAATAGCCAGACCAAGACCCGTTCCTCCGTACTTGCGCGTCGTCGAAGCGTCGACTTGGCTAAACGATCCAAAGAGACGGTCAATACGATCCGCTGGAATTCCGATGCCCGTATCCGTCACGCGGAAGTGCAAGATAACGTCGTCATCCTTCACGTGGAACGGTTCGACACGAACGACCACCCCTCCCTTGGCGGTAAACTTAACCGCGTTGCCAATCAAATTCACGATAACTTGGCGCAAGCGAGTCGGGTCTCCCAACAAGGAAACTGGTATCTCTTTTCCAAATACGTAAGAGATATCGAGACCCTTTTCCGTCGCCTGAATGGCGAGCGTATCAATCGCCTCTTCAATCGTATCGCGGAGATCGAACATGATGTTCTCCAACTCGAGCTTGCCAGACTCGATCTTCGAGAAATCGAGGATATCGTTGATGACCACGAGCAAGGCTTCACTACTCGCCCGGATTGTATCCACATAGTCCTGCTGCTCGTTTTCGAGTGCCGTCTCGGCAAGCAACCCGGTCATACCGATGATACCGTTCATCGGCGTGCGAATCTCGTGAGACATGTTCGCCAAGAAGAAGCTCTTCGCGCGATTCGCTTCCTCCGCTTCACGCATGGTGGCGCGCAGGCGTTCCTCGGAACGCTTTTGCTCGGTCACTTCGTGGAAGAACCAAACACGCCCGTACGATTCGCCAAGAGGCGAAGAGATGGGAATCGAGGTACGCTCGAAAGTGCGGCCATCCGCAAACTCGAGCACATCCTTAAAGGTTTCGCTCTCGTTCTCCGAGATCATCATGGCACGCTGGAAGAAGCTTTCCGAGTCTTCCACTTGCTTGGAGGCAACGCTCCAGATCTTCTCAGGGCGGCCGACATCCATGAGGTTGGCGGACAATCCCCAGATTTTGCAAAAACGTCGGTTAAAATTGGATACGATACCGCGTTCGTTCACGACGAGGATACCATCGGTCGCCGCCTCGCTCTGCGCCTTCAACACCGAGTTGTAGCGCTTGAGAAGGTTTTGGCGACGCTTGTTGTGCGTTACGTCCGTACCGGTAACCACCAAAGCAGAAACGCGCCCCTTCTCGTCCTTGACCGAAACCGAGCGGAAATAGATGTCGAGCTGGCGACCTGACTCCGTCATGACTTGCACATCGCCCTGCCAATGACCGTATTCGAGCGTCTCCTGGAGAATCTTGTCGTAAACGTGCTTCTCGCCAAAGAGAGCCTTCACGCCTCCCTTGTCGTTCAAAACGTTGATCGTCTGGTAGCCAACAATGTTTACGAAAGAGTTGTTCCGATAAAGAGCGCGACCATCGCGATCCACCATGAGGACGAAGTCACTCGAGGCCTCGACCGCAGCCGATACCATGCGAAGCCGTTCCTCCGACTCCTTCCGCAGAGTGATGTCCTCAAAAATTCCATACCAAACGACATTCTTTCCAGAGAGCTTCTCTGGGACAGCCTTGGTGGCCACCCACTTCTGCCGGCCAGACGGCGTATTGACGCGATACTCCACATGGAGCGGAGTCAAATTCTGGCTCGAGACAGCGAGCGACTCGTAAACACGCTCCAGATCTTCAATACAAACGGATCCCATCGCAACCGAAGCATCTTCCATGACGGCCGACGCTTCTACTCCGAGCAGCTCCTGCACCTTTTCGCTGATGTAAGGAAAACTGGGCGCTCCCGACTCATCCATGGAAAGGTGAAAGTAAACGCCTGGGACCTGATTGGAAAGCCTATCGAGCTCATGCGTGCTCTTCTCGAGCTTGCTTTGAACACGAACCTCTTCCGTCACGTCTCGCATGCAAATCACGAAATCGCCGTCTTGTGACGAAAAGATAGATACGGAAAGCTCGGTCCTCGATCCATCCGAAGACTTGACCGAACTCTGAAAAACCGAAGACGTAGCCTCGAACGCTTCCTCAAAATGCGAATCCAGATCGAGATCGCCGAAAAACGGGAATACGCTCTGCAACTGACGCCCCGCCACCTGAGCGTCCCCAACTCCCAACAGCATCTCGGCCGCACGATTGGCGAAACGAATCACGAAGTCGCGACCGGTTCCTTCAGCGTTTCTGCCGCTTACGCAAATCACCGCGTCCGCAGTGGCATGCAAGGCTCTCTCCAACGATAAAGCCGAGCCATGGGATTCGATCTGGTCCTTCCAAATAGGTTCGAGAACCCAAAGCCGACTCAATTCGTCGATCTTCGTCACCACCACATTGCAAAAGGTCGGACCATCGCCACGCGGAGAGCGAAGCGTCAACATTCCCGAGCCCCTCTCCAGATCGAGACACTTCTCCGCATTCTCGAAAACCGCGTCGACCGGAGCCTCTTCCAAAGCAGAGGTGTCAGGAGAGCCAGCGAGCAAGTTGCTCGCCGCCTTGTTCGCCACAGCAATTTTGTACCCCGCAACAACTACTTGCGCTTGGGGAGACTTGGCAAAAGCGTCTCTGAAAATGTGGGACAGGCTCATGGGATGGCATTCAGGTAGAAGCAATC
This sequence comes from Opitutaceae bacterium, assembly GCA_050297195.1. Classification (GTDB taxonomy): domain Bacteria; phylum Verrucomicrobiota; class Verrucomicrobiia; order Opitutales; family Opitutaceae; genus Pelagicoccus. The sequence goes on from JBNKSG010000012.1 coordinate 30,658, forward strand.
CCCGTAGTCTCCGTCGCTCTGGAATTTAGACAGAAATACAAGGGATGGATTACAAACGAGACTGTGCATGTTAGTGGGCATGAAGTAGTCGAGATCGTAGCTTCGATGCTTCCTCATCGGCAAAATCCCTAGCGACTTTACTCAATAAATAGATTCTCTGCAGAGGGTGGACACCAAACCAAGCCGGGGTAATTACCTTATCCAAAATTCAGCCGGTTTCGCAAACGCCCCCAAAGCAGTCCTGCCGCCAGCAGCAGCCCCAGCGCGAGCCCGCACCAAACGCCCACTGCCCCAAATCCCATGGTAAAGCCGAACCAGTAACCCGCCGGCAAGGCGACCACCCAATAGGTCCCGAAAGTGATCCACATCGGCACCGTTACATCGGACATCCCCCGCAGGGCTCCCAAGCACGCAACCTGGGCGCCGTCGAAAATCTGAAACAGCCCCACCACCACGAAAATCGCCGCCGCGGCCCGGATTACCGCCTCGTTCTCCACGAACTGCCTAGCCAGCCATTCTCCGCCAATCAGGAAGACGAGGGCCGAACCTATCGTCTGCAGCAAGGTGAACCAAAACGTGGAAGAATAGATCAGCTTCACTCCCGCCCGATCGCCCGCGCCCATGGCCGCGCCCACGCGAATCCCGCAAGCAATCGAAACGCCGAGCGGGATCATGAAGGACATCGCCGCGCACGACATGGCGATCTGGTGGGCAGCCAGCGCCTCCTTGCCGATCCAGCCCACCATGATGCCCGCTCCCGCAAAAGCCCCCACCTCGAAAAGGTGCTGCGCCCCCATCGGAAGTCCGAGGCGCAACATGCGCCGAAACTCCGGCCACTCGTAACCGCTCAACCAACGCAGCGGCAACAAGCCCTCAAATCGCTTCGCCTTCAAGGTCAGGAAAAACATCGCCGCTGCCACCGCGGTCCGCGCGATCAAGGTCGCCCAGCCCGCCCCCAGCAAGCCAAGCCTCGGAAATCCCATCACTCCGAAAATCAGCAGCCAATTCAGCACGATGTTCAGCCCTATCCCGCACAGCAGCACCACCATCGGCGTCTGCGACCAGCCCAAGCCCTCCCAAACGCTCTTCAGGCAATGGTAAAACAAGGCAGGCAGGAGCGATAGCACGATCAGCCAATAGTAGCCGCGAGCCGCTTCCACCACGACCGGCTCCTGGCCAAAGCGGCCCAGAAAGAGAGCATTCACCGCCAATAGCCCGATCGCCACCAAGGAAACCAGCACCGCCAGAGCCAAGCCATGCCGCACGTGCCGACCGACCTGCCGCTTGTCTCCCGCCCCCTTGGATTGAGAAACCATCACCGTCACCGCCGCCAACACCCCCATCAAAGCAACCAGCGGTATCACGAAAATGTTGTTCACGAACGCCGCCGCCCCCAGCGGAGCCACCCCGATCTGGCCAATCATCAAGGTGTCGACCACCCCGATCAAAATTTGCCCCAAGTTGCCGAGCACGATAGGCCCTGCCAGCCAAAGCGTGACCTTTAGCTCAGATGCCCAACTACCTGCCGTTTCGCCCCCCATAAAAACAAGGGCGTACAGCTAGCTCGCCGCGCGACAGCGGGCAATGTAAAACGGCGCCACCAGCCAAACTCGCTCGCGGCCGTATCCAAAAACCGGATCCGATCCCTAGCTCGCGATCTCGAAGATGCGATGCAGGCGGAGCAACTCGATAACGGACTGCACCGGCGCCTTCACGTTCTTGAGGCGGACGCTCGCCGTACCTTGAGGCAAGCGCTTGTAAACGCCCAGCAAGGCGCCCACGCCAGAGCTGTCGATAAAGTCGACCTTAGAGAAGTCCAGCTCGACAGCGCTCACGTCGTCGCTCCAGTAGGAGTCGATCTCCTTCTTGAAATCTCGGGATGACGCAGCATCCAGACGGGCGACCCCAACTTCGGCGCGAAGCGTTCCATCTACTGTTTGTCCTTCAAGTACGATACTCATGGTTGTGGGAATATTGGAAATGGGAATTTGTAATAAGGCAGGAGCGCAAAGACTCCTCCCTAATAAAACGACGGCTCGCCCGCGCTCTTGAGCTCCAACGCAAAAATCCCCTAATCTCCCTCCGCATGCGAAACCCAATTCTCCTCGGCATCACCGGAGGCAGCGGCTCCGGAAAAAGCTGGCTCGCCCAACACCTGAAACAGCAGCTCGGCCCCCAGACCACCACCATCCTCCAGCAAGACTGGTACTATAGCAACCTCAGCCACCTGCGCCCGGAGGAAGCGGCCAAGACCGATTTCGACGATCCAGCAGCCCTCGAGCTCGACCTTCTCGAAACCCAACTCCAGCAACTCGCCCAAGGCCATTCCGTCGAGGCGCCCCAATACGACTTCGCCACCTTTTCCCGCCAAGCCGAACGCCTCACCATCGACCCGCGACCTCTCATCGTCGTCGAAGGACTCTTCGCGCTGCACCGCCCCACCCTTTCCAAGTTATTGGATATCAGCGTCTACGTCGATACCCCGAGCGATGTGCGACTTCTCCGACGCATTCGCCGCGACCTCTCCGAACGCGGCTACGAACTCGAACGCATCCTCGAATTCTGGGAGCAGGACCAAATCCCCAGTTTTACAAAATTCGTGCGCCCGCAAAAATCCCGAGCCTCACTAATATGGGATTCGCTGCAAGATACTGCTTTGGTCCCCGCGCTTCTGGCCGATTTACAGAATCGAATAACCAGAAATGCAGACCAACCCACATCTTAAAGACGAGGAAATCGTCGACTACTGGTCGAAAGCAGGGACTCCAGTCGGAAAGGCGCGTCTCAACTTTCGCGTGAAATCCAAACGCTTCGCCTGGGCAATGGTGCTCGGCTTCTCGCTCGGCCTCAAGAGAGTCATCGACATCGTCGCCTCCGCCTGCGCCCTGATCGCCCTCTCCCCCGTCTACGCCGTCACCGCCTTTCTCATCAAGCTCGAGGACCGCGGCCCCATATTCTTCAAGCAAGAACGCGTCGGCTACCGCGGCACCCGCTTCTACATGTGGAAATTCCGCTCCATGTGCATCAACGCCGACCAGATCAAGGACCAGCTCCTCGCCCAAAACGAGCACGGCAGCGAAACCGTCACCTTTAAAATGAAGCACGACCCCCGCATCACCCGCGTCGGCCGCTTCATCCGCAAGTACTCCGTAGACGAGCTCCCCCAGTTTTGGAATGTCTTCTGCGGAGAGATGTCCATCGTCGGCCCCCGACCTTGCGTCCCGCGCGAGGTCGTCATGTACACCGTCGAAGACCGGGCCCGCCTCCTCTCCAAACCCGGACTCACCTGCTTCTGGCAAGTCGCCGGCCGCGCCGATATCGACTTCGCCGGCCAAGTCCGCCTCGACGTCGAATACATCCGCTCCGAGAGCGTCTGGCTCGACATCAAGCTCCTCTTCAAAACCGTTCCCGCCGTCCTCCTCGGCAAGGGAGCCTACTAATCCCACGACAGGCCCCACATGAAAAAGACCTGGCACCTCCTCCTCCCCGATTGGAGTTCCTACGACACCCTCTGGCAATCGGAACGCCCCTTCACCCTCTGGCCCATCGGCAACCAGCCCCTCATTTCCTACTGGATGGACGAGGCAGTAAACCAGGAGATCGACGAAATCACGGTCTACACAGCCGACCGCCCCAACGAACTTCGCAACTACCTCGACAACGGAAACTTCTGGTCTCGCCCTGTGCACGTCATCCCCATCCGCTCGGATGAGGAAGCGCCCGAAGACGCGACACCGGTCGTCGGCCTGCCACGCGTCAACCGACTCCCCTCGCCCATCGAAGGAGAAGCCGGACTTCTCCAGCAATGGCTCCTCCTCAACCGCGAGTGGCTCGACAACCTCCAAGACCACACCCTCAAGATCGAAGTCAAGCACCCCGCCGGCGGGTGGGTCGGGCCCCACGTCCGCATTCACCCATCCGCAAAACTCGTCTCGCCTTTCTGGATACAAGGGAAATGCGAAGTGGCCGCCGGAGCCCAAGTCGGGCCCTACGCCTGCATCGGCGAAAATGCCATCATCGACGAGAACGCCACCGTTCAACGCTCGATCGTCCTCCCCGGCACCATGGTCGGCTGCAACACCTCCCTCGAGGAAGTCGCCGTCGAAGGCGGACTGCTGCTCGACAGCAAACGTGGCTGCCGCGTCGCCATCACCGACTCCTTCATCCTTTCGAACATCAGCGAAAAGCTCTCCAGCCCGAGCATCCTCGAGCGCCTCGTCGCCCTCATGCTCTTCTGCCTCGTCTCCCCAGTGGCTGCGCTATCGCGCATCGACTGGAGCGAACTAGAGGCCCACGACGGACGCGGCGGAGCCCTGCGGCTCAAAACCGGATCCAAGGGCCGCCTCATCGTGCGACGCTGGCATTGGCTCAAGGAAGTCGTCAAAGGCCGCATGCGGCTGGTCGGCATCCTGCCGCGCCCCATCGATTGGACATCCGAAGCAGCCGACCTCGACGTCGCCCGCCGCCTCG
>JBNKSG010000013.1:0-32991 GCA_050297195.1 Opitutaceae bacterium
AATTGGCGAAGCTCATCGCGCTCGCCGAGAAGTGGATCAAGGAATTGTCAGCAATGCAGGCAAGCTTCCTGACCCAGCGCCTTCTGGGCGACCTGAAGCTCTAGGAAACAGGCCCTTTCGCGGGGCGCTATTGGGAAGAGCGGCAAGCTTGGCTGGCCGCTCTTTGTATGAATGTGGCTCGGATGCGACCGTAGTGTTGCTAATTCTCGGTGCGATTCCGGGCGGCATTTCTTTGTTTTGGGCCGTTGGGGGATTGATTAACAAAGGAGAAGCGTTTTTGGTAAGCACTCTTTTTTCCAGCATAGGCTATGAATATTCACGAATACCAGGCGAAGAAACTATTTGAAGAATATGGCATCCCTTGTCCAAAGGGTGCCGCGACGAGTTCGAGCGAGGAGTTCGAATCTTGCATTGACAGTTTGGGTGAAGGCCTAGTTGTCGTGAAATCGCAAATACATGCGGGAGGCCGCGGCAAGGGAACCTTTACCGATGGTTTCAAGGGCGGCGTCAAGCTGGCCAAGACCAAGGAGGAGGCCATCGAGTACGCGAACAAGATGCTCGGCAACACGCTGGTAACCATCCAGACGGGCGAAGCGGGACGTAAGGTGCAGACCATCTATTTCACCGAAGGCGCGGACATCAAGAAAGAGTACTACCTCGCCATCCTCCTCGACCGCGCTAGCTCTCGTCCGGTAATCGTCGCCTCGACTGAAGGCGGCATGGACATCGAGACCGTCGCTGAAGAGACGCCGGACCGTATCTTCAAGGTCTTCATCGATCCCGCTTACGGGCTCGCCGACTTCCAGCTTCGCGAGCTCGTGACCAAGCTCGGCCTCAGTAAGCTCGAGTCCAAGAACGCCGCCAAGCTCATCCGCAACCTCTACACCATGTTCTGCGAGAAGGATGCGGACATGATCGAGATCAACCCGCTCATCACGACCGAGTCGGAAGAGGTCATGGCCCTCGACGCCAAGGTCAGCTTCGACTCGAACGCCCTCTACCGCCATCCTGAGGTCCAGGCCCTGCGCGACTTGAACGAGGAAGACCCGAAGGAAATCGAGGCGTCCAAGTTCGACCTATCCTACATCGCTCTCGACGGCTCGATCGCTTGTTTGGTGAACGGAGCGGGCTTGGCGATGTCGACCATGGACATCATCCAGCACTTCGGCGGCAGCCCGGCCAACTTCCTCGACGTGGGCGGGGGCGCTTCCAAGGAGCAAGTCATAGCGGCTTTCAAGATCATCCTCGGCGACCCGAACGTGAAGGGCATTTTCGTCAACATCTTCGGTGGCATCATGGACTGTGACGTTATCGCCAACGGCATCGTAGATGCGGTCAAGGAAGTCGGTCTCGAGCTTCCGCTGGTTGTTCGCCTCGAGGGCAACAACGTCGTGGCAGGCCGTAAGACGCTTGATAGTTCCGGGCTCACCATCGTGAGCGGAGACAGCATGGCGGACGCCGCGCAAAAGATCGCTAACCTCGTCGCCTAACAACTGCCGACCTCAACTCATTTAAAGATATGTCCATTCTCATTACACCCGAGACTAAGATCATCATCCAAGGTATCACCGGCGAGTTCGGCGCGCGTCACGCCCGTCTTTCGCTCGACTACGGAACGCAGGTTGCAGCGGGAGTCACTCCTGGTAAAGGCGGCCAAGTTTTCGAGCACGACGGCAAGAGCGTGCCCATCTTCAACTCAGTGAAGGACGCGGTCGAAGCGACCGGCGCAACCGTATCCGTAATCTTCGTACCGCCTCCATTCGCGGCGGACGCGATTCTGGAGTGCGTCGATGCCGAGGTAGATCTCGCCGTCGCGATTACCGAAGGCATTCCAGTTCGTGACATGGTGCGTGTGAAGCGCGCCATGGCAGGCAGCAAGACGCGTCTGGTGGGTCCGAATTGCCCAGGCCTCGTAAGCCCAGGCGAAGGCGAGGATTCCAAGGGTGGTTGCCGTATCGGTATTGCACCTGGTTACATCCACAAGAAGGGCCACGTTGGCGTGGTTTCCCGCTCCGGTACCTTGACCTACGAAGCGGTTTACCAGCTTACGGTGAAGGACATCGGCCAATCCACTTGCGTGGGAATCGGCGGCGACCCAGTAAACGGCACTTCGCACCTCGACGTGATCAAGCTTTTCAACGAAGACCCCGACACGCACGGTATCATCCTCATCGGTGAAATCGGCGGAAACGCGGAAGTCGAAGCAGCTCGCTGGATCAAGGAAAATTGCACCAAGCCAGTCGCCGGATTCATCGCTGGCGCGACCGCTCCTCCAGGCCGCCGCATGGGCCACGCCGGGGCGATCGTCGGTGGCGCCGAAGATACTGCGGAAGCGAAGATCAAGGTCTTCAAGGAATGCGGTATCGAAGTTGCGGAGACACCATCCGACATGGCCGACGCGTTGCTCCGCTCCGCGAAGGCAAAGGGCGTTACGCTGAGTTAGGTTTCGGAAAGTAGAAACCGTATCATTTTGAGAGACGCTGCCCTGCCGGGTGGCGTCTCTTTTTTTTGCGTAGCGCGGAGCTTTAGCCCGCGTCCGCGTAGAATGGATCCTGCAAAGCGGTCGCGGGCTTCCGACTTCGCTGAAGCTTCGCCGCGACACGAAAGCTCCGCGCTACGGGTGGGTTGACTCTTTGCTGAATCGGAACAGTTTTTTCTTTGTGTCCGACTTGAGAGATACTGAAAGACGGTGGCGGTTCCGTTTGCCTCATTGGGAGGTGAAAGGGGGCTCCGTTTTTCATAACCATTCGTTGCTCCGGTTCGCTTCCGGAAAAAGCGGTTTCTCGAATTCGGGAGATTAAGGATTCTATGGGCCAGGTTGAATCTGAGTCAGAGCAACACCTCGCTTTTCAACGACAACTCTTTTTAACCTGCGAAAAGTATTTGGATACTGGATATGGATTTTGTCCTTTTGAGAAGGAGGATGCTTCGAGACTGTTGATGCGAATCCTTGCGGGATGGGCGGAGGAGGCTGGTTGGACTGTACCCGTTTTGTGTGTGATGCCGAACCATGTTCATTTTCTTGGAGGTAAACGGTCGGATGAGGCGTTAGGGCTGAAGGAGTTCGTAAAGCGATTTAAGGGGAGGAGTTCTAGGGAACTGAATTTGCTCTTGGGGCGTAGCGGGGCTTTTTGGCATCCGGATTGGTTTGATCGTTGGATGCGGACGGATGCGGAATGCGAGCGGGTTGCGAAGTACATTTTGAATAATCCAGTTAAGGCCGGCTTGGTTTCTCGGATTGAGGATTATGCCTTTTTGAAGGGAGGCGCGGACGCGGGCTAAAGCTCCGCGCTACGGTTTATGCCTCTCCCAAAAAATATAGTCTTCTTCGATGGGGTTTGCGGCTTCTGCAACAAGTCGGTGGACCTTCTGTTGAAGGTTGACGACCGGAGGGAGCTTTTCTTTTCTCCGATTCAGGGGGAGACGGCGAAGCGTATCCTTCCGGCTGAGCGTCGGGATAATGTGGATACGATTAGCTTTTTCGATGGGCAGGAGCTGTTTTATCGAACCACTGCCTTACTTAAGATCGCCAAGCTTCTGGGCGGGATTTGGCTGGTCTTTTATCCGTTGATCATCTTGCCGACGCAGTGGCGTGACGTGGCTTACGATTGGGTGGCCAAGCGCCGCTACCGAATCTTTGGCAAGCGAGATGCGTGCCGCATGCCCACGCCCGAAGAACGGGCACGGTTTCTGGATTGAGAGAACGTAGCGCGGTGCTTCAGCCCGCGTCATCGGAGATTTTGATCCTGCAGCGCGATCGCGGGCTTCCGTCTTCGCTGAAGCTTCTCCGAGGCACGAAAGCTCCACGCTACGAGGCTTACCCGGTGGTTCTCAAGCCGGCGGCGATGGCGTTGATGCTTTGTAGGACGTTGCGGAGATTCTCTTCGGATCCGGATTCGCGCCAGCTGGCGAGGAGCTCGATTTGCTGGGCGTGCAGGAGGGCGAGCCACTTGTCGCGGGCGTGCAAGGTCTTGTGGAAGCGGGGACGGCGTTTTTCGAGGGGGCCGTTTAGCAGTTCGGCGAGGGCGGTGCGGGTGGCGGCGCGTTCGTCGTGGATGAGCTTGAGGAAGCGCTCGCGTATCGTATCGTCGGATACGAGGTTCGCGTAGGATTCCATTACCGTCCGGTTGGCGCTTTCGACGCTGGTTTCTACGTTGTAGAGTACGTAGCGAAGGAAGGGCCAGGTCTTAGCGCTGTTCTTGAGCGCTTCGAAGAGCTCTGGCTTCTCGCTTTTGAGGGCCGCGATGGAGCTGCCGACTCCGTACCAGCCTGGCATGTAGAAGCGGGATTGGTTCCAGCTGAATACCCAAGGAATGGCGCGTAGGTCCTTGAGGCTGGGCTTGCCGCTGCGACGCGAGGGACGGGAGCCGATGCGGCTTTGCTCGAGGGCGTCGATGGGGGTGGCGGTGCGGTAGAAGGTTAGGAAGTCTTCCTCCTGCAGGAGTCCGCGGTAGGTCTTAGCGCTGTATTCGGATAGGAATGACATCGCTTCCGAGAGCTCGGCGCTTGGTGTGTTGGGGCTATCCGCGAGCTGGGATCCGACGGAGCCGGCGACGAGCAGTTCGAGATTGCGGGCTGCGGTGAGGAAGTTGCCGTACTTTTGGGCGATGATTTCGCCTTGTTCGGTGACGCGGGAGCCTGGGGCGAGGGAGCCGGCGGGGAGGGCTTCGAGGAAGCGGTGGGTCGGGCCGGCGCCGCGGCTGACCGTGCCGCCGCGTCCGTGGAAGAAGCGGATCTTGACGCCGTGTTTCTCGCCGAGGGCGATGAGGCGGGCTTGGGCGTTGTAGAGTCCCCACTGGCTGGCGATGATGCCGGAGTCTTTGTTGGAGTCCGAGTAGCCGAGCATGGCTTCTTGGACAAGCGGCGCGTCGGGGCAAGGGGCGGGGACGCCGTAGTTTGCGAATCCTTCGTCGAGCTGGCGTTGTTGCCAGGGGAGGCTTGCTTGCGTGACGGGATGGGCCAGGAAGGCGTCCATGATGGCCTCGGAATTTTCGAGGTCGTCGAGGGTTTCGAAGAGGGGGGAGATGGGGACGAGGCAGATGTTGCCCTTGTCCGTCATGCGGGTGAGTCCGGCTTCGCGGCAGAGGGTGTAGAGCACGAGGAGGTCGGAGAGGGAGCGGGTCATGCTGATGATCGCTTGGCCGACGCCGGCTCGTCCGTAGTCGCGTATTTGATTGGCGACTTCCTTGAGGCTGCCGACGGCTTCGCGAACTTCGAGCTCCATGTGCTCGTGGTCTTGGGCGAAGGGGCGAGCTCGGGTGAGCTCTTCGCTGAGGAATTCCACGCGTCGCTCTTCGGGCCAGTTGGCGAAGTTCTCGCCGTCTTCGACGCCGGCGGCGACGAGGAGCTGTGACATGGCGCGGTCGTGGTAGCCGGAGTTTTGGCGAATGTCCAGGGCTGCCATGTGGAAGCCGAACGTATCCAGAAAGCGGATAATGGGGAGTACGTAGAGGTTGGCGAGGCGTTTGGCTCCGGATTCGTTGAGGGATCTCTGGAGGATTTGCAGGTCAGCGATCACTTGGCTTGGCTGCTTGTAGCCTTGTTTCGCCTTTTTGCCGCGTGGCAGGTTTTCGCGGACGAGTTCGGCGAAGCGTTTCCAGGGTTCTTCGATCTCGCTGGGGTTGTCGCACTTGGGATCGAGTTGGCAGATGCGCTCGAGGAGGTAGGGCGGAGGGGATTGGAAGAGTTGGGAGAGCGCCATGTCCTTGCCCAGCTGCTTGAGCTTTTTGGCGAGCGCGCTGATGGCGGCGTTTCTGAGCAGGGCAAAGGTCTCGGCGGTGACTTCGGCGGTGACGAAGGGGTGTCCGTCGCGGTCTCCGCCGACCCAGCTGCCGAGGTGGATGCGCGGGTAGGCGTTGAAGTCGGATTCGTCCCACTCGATGCCGGCTTGAGCCATGGCGGCGCGGAAGCGGGAGTCTGAGATTTCTACGGCGACGGGGAATTTTTGGGTGAGGTAGTTGAGGATGTTGTCGCGTTCGGAGGCGACGTCGGGCTTCTCGACGAGGATTTCGCCGGAGCGCCAGATGAGTTCGATGATGGCCTTCATGCGCTCGCGGAACTCGCCGCGCTCGACGGGGGTGTACATGTCGTTCTCGAGCTCGACGAGGAGTTCGTAGAGCTTGCGGTGGGCGGCGAGGACGGAGGGGCGCTTGGCTTCGGTCGGGTGTCCGGTGAGGACGGGGAAAACGCTGGAGCGGCGGATGGTTTCGAGGAGGTCGCCCTTGGCGGGGGTGGTTTCGGCGATGCGTTTGAGCCAGTAGCCCCAGGAGCCGGTATCGGAGGCGGTTTGGGCTTCGGTCTCGAGGCGGCGGCCGGCTTGGTTGGCGGCGTTCTCTTCCACGAGGTTCATGATCTGGAAGGCGATGGAGAGGACTTGGGCGGTCTTTTCTGCGGGTGTGCCGTTGGTTCGGGGCTTTTCGCGGTCCAGCAGGGGCGAGAGCTCCGCTTCTCCGATCTCCTCCAGCACTTCGCGGGCGCAGGTGAGCAGGTGGTCTATGTCCCGGTCCACTTTTTCGAGACCGGTGTTAATTTGTTGTTCGAAGGATGGCATGGCTTGGTGTGGCGCGATAGATTCTAGGAGGAGGCGTTAGGAGCAAGCGAAAGCGTTCAGGCATGTAAAAGCCCCGCCAAGTGCGCTCGCGGCGGGGCTTTTGTTTGAAGAAATGCGGTTTCTTAGCTGAGCAGCGACCGGTATTTGCCGGCGTTGCCGATCATGGTGACGAGGAGGAGGACGAGGAACACGGCAGCGGGGGCGATGTTTTCGAGGTTCATGGTGAGGTGGAACATGAAGGCGCAGAAGGCGGCCGGCGCCAACAGGACGGTCGCGAGGCCGGCTGCTTTGTTGGCGGCGAGGAGGAGGGCGCTGAGAAGGTAGAGAATGCCGAGGGTGGGCCAGATGTAGGATCCGGCGATGGCTCCCATGAAGGCGGCGGCTTGGCCTGTGAGCTCGGGTGCCGGCATGAAGCCGAGGAACTTATTGAGGCCGAAGACGGCCATCATGAGGGCGAGGAGGTAGCGTGCGACGAGGGTGACTTTTGACATGGATCGTGTGGGGTCTTGTGGGTTGCGGCACCGCTTGCCGGAGGGGAGCGGTTCTGGAGAGAGGGACGGTGAAGCGCTCCGAGCGATTGAAGCAAAGTTGTCTAAGTTGATCGGCTAGTATGATTTTGACTATTCAAAATTAGATACGACCAGTCCTCAAACTAAGCTTGCTAGGCGGGCTTCTTGCTTCTAATGGGAGTGGTTGATGCAAGAGATCCCATTGGAAACGCATGATTTGACGGTCGCCTACGACAAGCGTCCGGTGCTCTATGGAGTGGACGTCCAGGTGCCCGAGGGGACGCTGGTTGGAATCGTCGGTCCGAATGGGGCTGGGAAATCGACCTTGATCAAGGCCATCATGGGGATCGTGCCGGCGTCGGGCGGCTGGGTGAAAGTTTTTGGGGAAACCTTTGCGAAGGGAGCGAAGCGGGTTGGCTACGTGCCGCAGCGCGAGTCGGTGGACTGGGACTTTCCGGTGAACGTGATGGACGTGGTGCTGATGGGCCGCTACGGGAAGCTTGGTCTGATGGGCCGCGTGCGGAAGGCTGACAGGGAGATAGCGGAGGCTTGCTTGGACAAGGTTGGGATGTTGCCCTACGCGAAGCGCCAGATTTCGAACCTTTCGGGTGGGCAGCAGCAGCGCGTGTTTTTGGCGAGAGCCCTTGCCCAGGAGAGCGACCTTTACTTGATGGACGAGCCTTTTGTGGGGGTGGATGCTGCGACGGAATCGGCGATCATCGAGCTGCTTCGCGAGCTGAAGAGCCGCGGCAAGACGATCTTGGTGGTGCATCACGACCTGCCGACGGCGCAGACCTATTTCGACATGTTGATGCTGCTGAACATGCGTTTGGTCGCTTTTGGCCCTACTGAGGAAGTGTTTACGCAGGAGCTGCTGCAGAAGACCTACGGCGGTCGCTTGACGATCTTGTCGGAAGTGGCGAATCGGGCGGTGAGGGATTAGGCGTGCTCTGGGTTGGCGATAGTTGGATTTTGGGGACGCGGGCTAAAGCTCCGCGCTACGTGGTGGCGGTTGCGCTGGCGCTCTCTTTTGCGGCTCCGGCGGAGGCGGCTCGGATTAGCGACTTGCAGGATACGGATGTTTGGGAGCAGGTGTTTCGCTTTTTCAGCATGCAGGACGATGTGGTGCGGACGGCTTTGCTCGGTTCGATTTTTCTGGGAGTGAGCTGCGGTTTGTTGGGGAGCTTTATCGTGGTGCGGAAGTTGTCGCTGTTTGGCGATACCTTGTCGCATGCGGTGCTTCCTGGAGTCGCAATCGGATATTTAGTAGCGGGGCAAAAGGATCCGCTTGCCATTTTCGTGGGGGCGACCCTAGCGGGGATTTTGGGAACCTTGATGGTTAACTTGATCAAGAAGACCACTCACATAAAGGAAGACAGTTCGCTCGGCATGGTGCTGGCTGGCTTTTATGGCGTGGGAATCGTCCTGATGAATCGGATACAGAAGCTTCCGACGGGGACGCAGTCAGGAGTGGACAAGTTCTTGTTTGGGCAGGCGGCCGCCTTGTCTTCGCTGGAAGTGTGGATGATTGCAGGTGTCGCGGTGGCGGCGGTGTTGTTGGTTTTGCTCTTTTACCGTCAGTTTTTGCTTGGGAGTTTCGACATCGGCTTTGCCCGTTCCTTGGGTTTGCCGGCGGGCTTGTTCCATTATCTGCTGATGATGTTGCTGGCGTTCACGGTGGTGGTTTCGCTGCAAGCGGTGGGGGCTGTTCTCGTTTCGGCCATGTTGGTGATCCCTGCTGCGTCGGCGTATTTATTGACGGATCGCATGCATCGGATGCTGATCCTCGCCAGTGCTTTTGGGATCTTTTCCGGAGTGCTCGGCGCGTTTTTCTCGTTTTTGGGAAACAGCCTGCCGACGGGGCCGCTTATGGTGTTGGCGGCCAGTTCGGTGTTCGCTCTCAGCTTTTTGTTTTCGCCGAAGCACGGCTTGGTATCTCGCTGGAGAAAGCGTCGCAGCGGACAGAAACGTATCGAAAACGAGAATACGTTGAAAGCGATTTATCATGTGCGGGAGAGCTACGGCTTTGCGGGTGAGGGCGTGAAGGTAAAGGACCTTGCGCTTCGCATGAACGAGTCGACGGAGGGAGTGCGGCGGCGGCTCGAGAAGCTCAGGGCAATTGGGGTTTGCGACTTGAAGGAAATCGAGGGTAAGTCGTTCGCGTTTTTGAATCCGGATGGTTGGCTGCGGGCATGCGCGGTGGTGAGGAACCACCGTTTGTGGGAACTCTATTTAACGAACCAAGCCGAGTATGAGCCGGACCACGTGCATGATGACGCGGAGATAATCGAACACGTGCTCGGCGAGGAAACGGTGCGGCGCCTTGAGCGCTTGCTCGATTATCCGACGGAAGATCCGCACGGGAAGCTGATCCCTAGCTTGGCGGATTTGCAGCGTTCCTTGACTCAGGGCAGCCAAAGCGAGAAGGCGACGGGATTCCGGATGCCAAACCAGTAAAGGAGAATTGGATACGATGTCTATTTGGTCGCAGTTGATTCCGGAGTTTTCGTTCCAGCAGGTTTTTGTAGAGCCGTGGACGGATTTCCTGGACCCTTTCATATGGATTTTTCTGATGGCGTTCCTCGTGACGGCCGCTTGCGGTTTTTTAGGTACGTTTATTGTTTGGCGCCGCATGGCCTTGGTTGGGGATGCGATTAGCCACAGCGTTTTGCCGGGCTTGGTGATCGCCTTTCTGGTGTCGCAAAGCCGCGATACGCTTCCGATGTTCTTGGGAGCGGTGGGAGCGGGCGTTTTGACGACTGGCTTGATTGAGGTGATCCATCAAAAATCGCGTATCAAGACCGATGCAGCCCTGGGAATCGTGTTTACGACTCTTTTCGCGATCGGTGTGGTCCTCGTCTCCGTGTATGGGGAGAATGTGGATTTGGATACGGATTGCGTACTTTATGGAGAGATCGAGCACGTGACCTTGGAGCCGTTGATTTCGGTTTTCGGCTTGTTTTCCGCGCCGGGTTCCGTTCTGCGGATGGGGGTGGTCACCTTGCTGGTAGTTGGATTGGTGATACTTTTTTATCGGCCGCTGGTGGTGAGTTCCTTCGATCCGGGGCTCGCTCGTTCGATGGGTATGAGTCCAGCGGTTATTCATCATGCTCTGATGTCGTTGTTGGCGATCGTGGTGGTGAGCTCGTTTGAAGCGGTCGGAGCGGTGCTCGTTATCGCAATGCTGATTTTTCCCGGGACGACGGCGTCGCTCTTGTCGGATCGCCTGCCGGTGGTCTTAGGAATCACTCTGGTGATTGCTTTGCTCGGGGCTTTGCTGGGCATGCACTTCGCCCTGTGGTTGGACATTTCCACGGCGGGAGCGATCAGCACGGTCATCTTCGGGATGTTCTTGCTCGCTTGGGTGTTTGCTCCGCGGCGTGGCTTGCTTTGGCGCACGTTGCGATGAGGCAGCCATGTCTGCCGCTTTAAGCGCTACCCTTTTGGTTTTTGGAAAAGGTAGAGGTAGCTCTGCCAGCTAGGACCGGCGGCGGGGTAGTCCCAGCTCTGTAGGTGCGAGAGCCCGGCTTGCTCTTGGATGTACTTGATGAGCCGGTCGCTCGGGATGGCGTTCATCTCGAAGTAGGCTTGCCCGAGGCCTATCTTTTGGGCGATGCCCTTGATCGCGTAGTTGAATCGTTTCTTTATGGGACTGCCTTGGATCAAGTGGCTAGGAAGTTGGAAAACGAATACGCCTCCCGGTTTCAGGATGCGGGAGATTTCCTGGAAATAGCGTTTGGAGTAGTGGGGAGCGATGTGCTGGAAGACGATGTCGGAATGGGCGAAGTCTATGCTTGTGTCGCTGAGGCAGGAGAGATCGTCGCGTGTATTGAGAATAAACTCACAGTTGTTTCCGCGTGTTGCGTTCTCACGAGCGGCGGCGATCATGGATTTAGAGATGTCGATGCCGATTGTCTTGTCGAAGCGTCTTGAAATGGGGAAGGTGAGGCGTCCTACGCCGCAGCCGAAATCGAGGGCGGTTTCGCCTGTCATGGGAATTCCGATACGTTGAAGGCGTTCTTGCAGGCCGCGGATGCAGTCTTCGCCGGATCGGAAGAACGCTTCGGGATCCCACTTTCCACCTTTCTTGGATTTGTCGGAAAGAACGGTCCAGAGTGGATCCTCCGCGGCAAGGCTCTCGAAGTTTTTCTGGAGGCGGGAGAGGTTCAAGGAAAGAGGGTGAGTTGATTTGGAATGGAACCTGCGCGTGTTAGCCGCGTTGGCGGACGGCTTCGAAAAGGGTGATGAGGGTGGCCATGGCGACGTTTAGGGAGTCGGCTTGGCCGGCCATGGGGATGAGGACTTTTGTGTCGCAGTTGTTGAGCCACTTTTCGGAGAGCCCGAATTGCTCGGAGCCCATGACGATGGCGAGCGGGCCGCGCAGGTCGGTGTCGGTGTAGACGATGTCGGTGTGTGGGGTGGTTGCGGCGGTGCGGATGCCTTTGGCGCGTATCCACTCGATCACTTCGTCGGTGCTGGCGGATACGGTGGGCATGGAGAAGAGCACGCCGGTGGAGGAGCGCACGGCGTTTGGATTGAAGAGGTCGGTCACGGAGTCGCAGCAGATGACGGCGTCTACGCCGGCAGCATCGGCGGAGCGAAGGATGGTGCCGAGGTTGCCCGGCTTTTCGATGGATTCGACGATGAGGAGAAAGGGGGGCTCGGAGAGCGAGAGCTCGTCGAGCGTGTAGTTCCATTGCTTGATGACTGCGAGCAAGCCTTCGGGGCGATCGCGGTAGGCGACTTTTTCGAAGGCATGTTTCGAGAGCTCGAAAAGGGTGGCTCCGTGGGCTTGGGCTTGGGCGAGGAGGGCTTCTTCGTTTTCGCCGAGGAAGCAGTCGGGGCAGAAGTAGACTTCTTGCGGGATGACGTCCTTCTCCATGGCGCGCGATATGGCTCGGTAGCCTTCGGCGATAAAGACTCCCTGTTGGTTGCGGGCGCGGCGGTCCCTCAGCTTCACGAGGTTTTTGACGCGTGGGTTTTGCAGGCTAGTAATGAGTTCGGCCTCGATCATTTCCATTTGCTGTAGTGGGGCGTGGATCTGTATTCAAATAAAATGTCAGGCTTATGCGGGAGCGGCTTGCTCGTGATTTGATGAACCGGAACCCCAAGGGACCCCGATGTAAGCGCGAGGATTATTCCCTTGCTCGAAAGCGCTTGATGCTCACTCTTTTATCAGTAACGCCCGTCCCCGCTATTGTTCTATGACTATCGTTCCTATCCTCGTCGTCGTTGCCGTCATCATCTTGGCGGTGTTTTTTCTCCTCAATAATAAGTCCGACACGAAGGACAGGGAGGGGATCGTTCGGGACATTTTGAAGAAGGATGCGTTGTCTATAGACTTCGGCCAGGGCCGGCCGGTTGTGGTGAAGCTTTTTGGAATCACGCCAGCCACGGAGGCGGAAATGTTGGATGACAATATTTTCACTTTTCTCGATGAAACCTTGCGAGGGCATAAGGTGACGGTGAGGCCGGTATCGGTTTTATCGCCCGATGTGATGACGGCGGAGGTTCGCACTTTGGGCGGTGAGTATGTGAACGCCATCTTGGTGCGTCATGGGTTTGCCCGTTGGCAGGTTTCCGAGGCGAGCTCGGATGGGGAGCTCGGCGAAGCCCAGCAAAAGGCGCAAGCTGAGCACCTAGGCATTTGGAATCCTGCGATTATCCAGCTTCTCGAAGAGCGGCGTAATTCTGCGGAAGCGTCAAGCGATGACGATATCGCGAACATGGAAGTGGATCCCGACGAGCAGGAGTCGAAGGAATAGCTTTTTCTGCGCTGGACTCGATGGGAGCGGCTCGGCTTGATGTCGGGTGATGAAGCAAGCTGCATGGCAGTCCGTTTTGATATTGGCCCTTTCGCTATGCCTCGGGGCTTTGAACTACTTTGTCCGTCCGGATTTGCTGCCCTTGGACATCTCGGAGTTCGAGATTGAACTGTCCGAGGCTCAGAAGCTCGTGGGGGCTGTTTGGCTGGACGCGCGAATGGATGAGGATTTCGAAGCGGCCCACTTGGAAGGGGCGTTGCTGCTGAACGAGGAAAGCTGGGAGGCGGGTTTCGCTCCCTTGCTGGATGTTTGGATTCCCGGATCGCCCATCGTGGTGTACTGCTCGAGCCAATCTTGTATGCGTTCGCACCATGTCGCCAAGCGCTTGCGGGAGGATCTTGGAGTGGATGAGATCTATTCGCTGAAAGGTGGCTGGGAGGCTCTGCAGGAAGCGGGGCTCGTAAACGGCGGGGGAGAGGAATGAGTCCGAAGGTTTTCAGTTGGATCTTATTTATAGCGGTGGGGCTCTTTTTTGGGGTTGCGGCCGTGGTCAAGCTCCTGGATCCGGAGTCGTTCCTTTCGTCGTTGCTGACCTACCAGGTTTTCTCGCGCCCGCAGGCTGTGGCGCTCGTCTACTTCGCTCCTGTCCTGGAGTTGGTGGTGGCGTTTTGCCTTATAAGCGGCGTTTGGCGAAAGGGAGCTGCGTTGTTAACCGTTTTCATGTTGCTGCTATTTATAGGGCTTGTGGCTCAGGGGATGGTTCGCGGCTTGGATATGAATTGTGGCTGCTTCGGCGAGAACCAGCTGGAGAGCACGACGGATTACTTGGCAAAGATGGGCCAGAACCTGATGCTGCTGCTTGCGGTGGTGGGAGCTTGGATCGTCGAGGCAAAAACTCAAAAGCGATAGCTGTTTCAAATGGTAGAAGTGAACGAAACCATCGATCTCGATTTTCCGGTCCGCCTTGTTGTGGACGGAGAAAAGCGGGAGTGCGTCTTCTCGGAGCTGATCACGCGCCCGACCATCGTGTCGGTGTACATGCGCAACAATACCAGCAGCTGCGACAAGCAAACGCAGCAGATGCAAGTTGCTGCTGCCAAGCTGGATGCGATCGGCGTGGGGCTGGTTGGCTTGAGCAAGGATACGCCCGGCTCCCACCTCAAGTACGCCTGCAAGCTCGACTTGTCGTTCCCCTTGGTGTCGGACCCGGAGCACGCCTTCGCGAAGGCGACTAAGTCTTTGGTCGAAAAGAAGATGTACGGAAAGAGCTTCCAAGGGCCGACGCGTTCGGCTTATTGGATCGATCCAGCGGGCAAGGTTCTGGGGCTGGTGGAGAAAGTCGATTCCGCGAATCACGCGGAACAATTACTCGACCTTGTTAATGGATGAAGGCGATGTCTTAATTATTGTTAAGGTGGTTATCTTTTTGGTTTACTAGTTCTCTATTTTCCTGTGTTTCGGAGATCTTATGATCTCTGTATCACATTCGAATCGTATCTCGAACGCGGCGGCTCTGGCCATTTGGGCAGGGTTGGGGCTTAGCGCGGCCCAGGCTCAAAGCGAGGATCCGTCCTACTCGGTAGATCTTCCCGAGCTTTACGTGACCAGCTCGCACACGGCTACGGTCGAGCCGGCTTCCACTTACGGGGCGCCGGTTTCCCGTTTGGAGTTGAATCCCCAGTTTGACCTGCAGGTACGCAACATTGCGGAAGCGCAAGGCGACGTGAGCATACGTGGAGGCATTTTTGAGAATACCGGCTTCCGCGTGGGCGCGGCCACTTTGCTCGATCCGCAGACGGGCCACTATTTTGCGGAAATCCCGATCGCCCCGGAAATGCTGCAGGGGCCTGGCCTTCTGGTTGCGGGGGGCAATGCCTTTGCTGGCTTCAACAGCACGGTGGGTACGGTTGACTATTCGTGGGTCGAAATCTCGGAAGGCGGAAGCGTGGCTATCGGTTTCGGCGACAACAGCTTGAACTACCAGCGTCTGCACCAAGGGACTTTGTTCTCGGTGGAGGAGTCGGCGGTTTGGGGCGCTGAAGTGGAGCTATCGCGTTCCGAGTCCGCAGGTTCGATCGACAATGGCGACCATAATTTCGTTCGCTACAGCGGGCGTTTGCAGCGCGTAGGAGAAAACGCCCAAACGGATTTCTTCGCGGGGTACCAGTCCAAGTACCTGGCGTGGCCGGAACTGTACGCGGCGCCCTATGGTTCGAATGAGTCCGATGAAGTTCGCACGAGTTTGTTCATGGTTAACCATTCCCAAAGCTACGGCCCGGACAGCTTTTGGGAGGCGACTGTCTACCACCGCCGTCACCACGACCACTACCTCTTCAATCGAGCTTCGGTGAACAATCGTTCTTTCGTTCACCAGACGGAGGCGAGCTCAGCGGCAATCAATGGTACTCAAGCGGTATCGGACGTAGTGAAAATCAACTACATGGCCCAGTTTACGACCGACAAGATCGAGTCGACCAAGCTGGAAAACAACTTTACCAGCCGCGACTACACGAAGGTTTCGATTCTTCCCGAGTTCCTGCTTTCCGAAAACGGCGAGCAAAAGCTGAGTCTCCGGACCGGATTGAGCTACGACGATACAAATCGCGATTCCTCGGAAGTGTCACCGATCGCCGGCATCACCTGGACCAATGGCGATGATTCGTACTATCTCTCGTTTTCCCAGGCGTCACAGGTATCCGGATACACGGCAGTGGGTGGCGCCACCGGCGGCCTTTTTGCGAGCAATCCGGACCTTGATCGCGAGGTTTCGCGCAATGTGGAGCTCGGCGCGACCTTGAAGCGTTCCGACTGGAGCGTGAAGGCTGCTGCTTTCGTTCGCGAAGACGCGGACCTCGTGGATTGGACGTACTCGTTCGGAGCGACCAGCGCCCGTTCGGCTAAGAACGTGGACGTCGACACCTATGGGCTGGAGGTGATCGGTTCCAAGCGTATCGGACAATTTGAGTTGCTCGCCAGCGCTACGGTTCTCGATAAGGACGAGGACTACGGCGATCCTTCGGTGGACGCCAGTTTCTACGCGCTCAATTACGCGAAGATTCGCGTGACTGCGGCGGCGGTTTGGCGGGCGACTGAGCAGATCCAAATTCGGGTGGACAACGAGTATCGCGATCAAGCGGAGAACGTTTTGCGCGAAGGGGACGACTCTGCCTTTTTCACCCATCTTGGAATCTACTATTCGGTACCCGGGGTCGAAGGCCTCGAGCTGAACGCATCGGTCGAAAACCTTTGGGAGGATGACTTCCAGGAAATCCCCGGAACCCCTGGGCGTGGTCGCCAGTTCAGCGTGGGCGCGCGCTATGGCTGGTAGTTGAATCCTTTTTACCTAGCAGGTAGTTGGCGGTGCGGGCTTCGGCCTGCACCGCCTTCTTTTGGTCACCAAATGCAGTGGAAATTGCTGTTTGGGATATGAGTGGAGCCAATTGCTCGGTACAGCGGCGAGATGTGATCCTGCGCTGCGGTCGCGGGCTTCCGTCTTCGCTGAAGCTACGCCGTGACGGGAAAGCACCGCGCTACGGTTTTTGTATTCAGGTTTTGGAGCTTTGTTTTCCCCAAGCGATGGCGACGAAGATAAGGGCGGCGCCGCATGCTAGTTTGATAACGGAGTCGGCAGTGATGTCCTTGGCTTCTCCGAAGGCGAAGAGGGATACGGCCATGGCGAGCGGGACGACTGCGTTGTTGCAGGCGGCGAGAACGCCGGGGGAGCTGCGGGCGGCTCCCTTGTTCCACCAGAAGAAGCCGAGGCCAGAGGCGATGGCTCCGAGGTAGAGGAGCACGTACCATTGCTCGCTGCTGGGGGCGGTTTTGCTGCTGTCGCCGAAGAGGGCAAATCCAAGTCCGGCGAGGATGGCGCCGCCGAGGAGGAGGACTGCCATGGTCTCGCTGTCGCCGACTTCCGGCCGCTTTCGCTTCCAGGAGCGGTAGAGGAGTTGTCCGATTCCGAAGGCGATGTTGGCGATTTGCATCAGTCCGAACCCGACCCAGAAGTTACCTTCGGGAGCTTGGCTGAACTTGATGATGGCTGCTCCGGCGATGGAGAGAATGGCGCAGCCGAGCAGGCTCCAGTGCCAGCGTCGTCTGACGAATTCGTGGGCGAGCACGATGTAGAGCGGAGTGAGGACGGAGAAGAGGGCCACCAAGTGGGAGGGCAGGAAGGCGTAGGCTTTTATGTAGCTTACGTACATGACTCCGAACTGGAGCGCTCCGATGCCGAAGAGGTTTAGCAAGTCGAATGGCTTGAGCTTCTGGTAGCGGAAGAACGGGAGGAAGCAGAGGAATGCGATGGAGAGGCGGATGCTCGCGACGAAGGTTGAGTCGAGTCCGGTGAGGCGGCCCATGATTCCGAAGGAAAAGGCCCAGAGGAGGGAAACGGCGATGAGGAAGAGCATTTGAAGATGAGGAGGGGGATGGGAGCTCAGCGGCTCCAGGGGCCTTGAAGGGTGGGTTGGCGTTGGGTGTTCGCCAACTCTCTCAGGAAAGTGGAGCGGGGAACTTCTAGGGCTCCTAGGCTTGCGAGGTGCTTGGTCGGCTGCTGGGCGTCGATGAAGTCGAAGTGGTTCTCGATGGCGAAGTCTACCAAGGCGTGGAAGGCGAACTTCGAGGCGTCGCGCTGGTGGTGGAACATGGATTCGCCGAAGAAGGCGTTGCCGAGGGAGACTCCGTAGAGGCCACCGACCAGTTGGCCGTCGAGGTAGGTTTCGAAGGAGTGGGCGAGTCCGAGCTCGTGCAGGCGGATATAGGCCTCCTGCATGTCGCGGGTGATCCAAGTGCCGTCTTGGCCGGGCCGAGGGACTTTTGCGCAGGATGCGATCACGCCTTGGAAGTCCGTGTCGATGCGGAGTTCGTATTTTCCGGAGGCGACTAAGCGCGCGAGGGTTTTGCTACGTTTGAAGTTTTGCGGGTAGAGCACCATTCTTGGCGTAGGCGAGAACCAGAGAATGGGGTCTCCTTCCGAGTACCACGGGAAAATGCCGCAAGAGTAGGCGGCGATGAGCCGCTCTGGGCTGAGATCGCCGCCGATGGCGATAATGCCCTCTTCCTCCGCGAGCTCCGGGTCTGGAAAAATCGGATCCTTTGGTAGTTGAAAGATGGGCACGCGTGTTCGCGGTCTAGGGTTGGGGGATCTCGTCGGCGCTGCCGAAACGCTCGATCAGACGATCGTAGGAGATGGTGCGGCTGTCGGGAGTCACCTTGGTCGCGAAAAGCTGGCTCCAAATTTCGCGAGGGATCACGTCTGTGGATTGGGTTGAGCGTTTGGAGCTGGAGATGTCCTGATGCTCGTCGAAGGTGAGCGTCCAAGGGAGCTGGAAGTAGGCGTGCGCCTTGTCGGCGGTGATGAGGAGGGCGCTGAGGGCGCTTTCACCGCTCTCCTCGTCCTGCATCCGGATCGCGGATACGAAAGAGATGACGCGTAGGTTATATACCCAGATCAGGTCGCAGATGGTTTGCAGCAAGGCCTCGCTGCTTTGGGTAACTGCGTTTGGAAGCGTGAGATTGATGAAGGGACCTCCTTCTCGCTTGCCGAGAAAGAGCGGCAGGATGCCTTTGAACTCCTTGAAGATTGCCTCCGAGTGGAGGGCCATCGCCTCGTGCAGGCCGGCGGTATTGGGCGGTTGTTCGGTGAGTAGCTTCTGAAGGGACGCTGACATGCAGGCAGCTTCTAGGAAGCCTAAAGGATGTCCAGCCGTTTGAAGCCCCTACTTGGCGTGCTTGGCGTAGCTGTCGAGCTCTCGGGTTTCGAGCTCGGCCTTGGGCACGAATTCGAGGGACGCGGAGTTGATGCAGTAGCGCAAGCGGGTGGGTTTGGGGCCGTCGGGAAAGATGTGCCCGAGGTGCCCGCCGCATCGGTTGCAATGAACTTCGGTGCGAGTCATTCCGTGGCTGGTGTCAACGGTTTCGCTGACATTGGAGCTTTCGATGCTGTCCCAAAAGCTGGGCCAGCCCGTTCCGGAGTCGAACTTTTGGGCGCTGGCGAAGAGCGGGGCTTCGCAGGCGGCGCAAAGGTAGATGCCTTTGTCCTTGTTGTTCCAGTAGACGTTGCGGAAGGGAGGCTCGGTGCCTTGCTCGCGCAGGACGCGGTACTGGTCTGGGGAGAGGAGCTTTTTCCATTCGTCGTTGCTCTTCTTGAACTCGTCCAAGGCGGTCGTTTCGGCATGGGAGGGGACGGAGCAGGCTGCGAGCTCCTCTGGCGATTGCTTGGCGTTGGCAGCTGGATTGGTTTCTGGGTCGTTGGCCATGAGCAGAGTGGTGATCGCTAGGATTAAAACGGCGAGGGTGGAAAGTTGAGTTTTCATGGGGCGTTCGAATGGAAGTTCGCTTGTTTCCCTGTAGGAGGCAAACGGATCGCGTTTTATTCCGATTGCCTGGCGAAGGAAGGAAGCCGCCAAGCTTCGCAGCTTGACGGCTTGGTGGCCGGCGCGGACGGGGTTTTCCCGCGCCGCCTGTTTCACCGCTCGTCCGAGCTTCGTCGAAGCCCGGCCTCTTACGAGTTCGGTGTCTTCGGGAGCTTCCTCTTCGGATGGAATCCGAGCTCCCTAAATCTTGAGTCACCTGATTGTTTCCCCTTCTCGAGATGCGCTTTGAGCGAACTGGCTAGTCCTTTCTGGTGAAAGAGGGGCCGGAGCGACTTCTACTTTTTTTGGAAGTAGGCCTCTCTTTGATGACTACGAATAGTGGGGCGATTCGGATTCATTATCCCTTCGGAGGCGGAGATTTTGGGTGATAGAATGGAATTGACAGGGAACTTGCCGTTTTTTTTATCCGGCGTTCTCGAAACTCTAATTCTATGGCAGACGAAAAGAAAAGTAGCTCTACATCTACCGCAAAGGCGGCACCGGCTAAGTCGTCTACTCCTGCAGCAAAGGGAGGTCAAAACGGCAAGGGCGATGCTCCGCGCAATTGTTTCAGCGACTCCTACCGCTCGAATTTCGACGGGATCGACTGGAGCAAATAGGACGAGATTCGTCTAAGGTAATTCGGCCACCGTGAATCAGCGGTGGCTTTTTTGTGAGCAGCCGGGAGGGTGCGTTGGCTGGAAGCTCTGGTCAGGGCGGGGCGCAGGGCGATTCCTATGCGCGCAAAATAATATCAACGTTGATATTTTTTTGCGCACGGAAGGTTTGAGGAAGCTATGGGGTTGTTTTTGGGCTATTGGGACCAGATGCCTTGGGCGAGGAGTTGCTTGGAGGCGGCGGGGGCCCAGCCGCGATTGGCTGCGGGGCTGGCGGGGGAGGGGTGCAGGACCTTGCCGTGTTTGATGTCGATTCCGTGGAGGGCGTCCTGGGCTTGCTTTTGGGCGAAGCCTCCGACGCCGACGATCCATTCGGGCTCGAGGATTTCGATGCAGCGTCTGAGGTGCAGGTTGCAGGCTTCGAAGAGGGGGGCGCATTCGGCTGCGGGAAGTTTGTCGGGGGTACGGTTTCGCGAGCTTTCTTCCATGAAGACGAGCGGGCAATAGTTGAGGACGAAGTGTTCGGAGAAGAAGTCTTCGGCGTTTGGATAGCGCTCGGAAAAGAGTCCCCAGAGGCGTCGGCCCGAGACTTCGGACTTTTCGCAATCGAAGCCGAGGATGGGCCGCTTGGGGTGTTCGGGCTGGGGCTTCTCGACAGGTTCGCTGATGCCCATCCAGTTTTTGACGGAGTCGATTTCGCCGAAGGGAACTCCGGTTTGGGACATGCCCCAGGGGCCAGGATTCATGCCCATGAAGACGACGCGCTTTTTGGTGGCGGCGTAGCGTTTGAGGTAGGCATGGTGCGGTTTCCAAGCGTAGCGCAGCGGATTGTAGACGTAGGCGACAGGGGCCGAAAAGGCGAGCGAGTCGACCGTGTCGCAGAGTTCTTTTGCGGCCTTGGCGAGTTTGGGAGCGAGGGACATCGGGCGATTGGAAGCAGAGGGAGGAATGGGGTCAAACTTGTTCGCCGGGTTGGTTGGGGCTTGGAAATGTGTAACGCTGGCGGGTCGATTGGGTAGTCGTGAATGCAACACCAACACGAACCTATTCACCAAGTATGAGCATCTTAATTTTCTCCGCCCTTATTTGGGTCGCTCTCTTATCCATCGCCATCATCGATGGTTTGGCGAGCCATGCAAAGCGTTAACGCTTGCCGCGAATCTAGCTAGGACGACGTATCCGATAATCAAGGACGCGTTGTCCTTTTCGTGTTTGGGATAAGCTGGAGACTTGGTTGAAATCCGAGAAACGGAAATCGGTTGTCGCTGGCTTTGGGGCGCTTGCGGGCGGCGAGCTCTCTCTTAGAAAGAGTAGGCGAGGTAATCGAAACGCTTGGGCTCCTGCTTGTCGTAGGCGGCTTTTTTGCGTTTGGCCACGGGAAGCGCTGGGATTTCTTCTTCGTGCACGGGCACCCGGGTGCTGAGCTTTTCGAGCTCTGGGTGGTCCTGGATGCGCTGGTAGACGTGGGCGAGCAAGATGGCGTCGCTCTGCGCGTCGTGGCGTCTCATGGAGGAGAGGCCTGCGGAAAGTCGTTCGGCGATGTCGTCGAGGGAGTTGCGCAGGCGCGAGAAGTCTGGCCACATGACTTCGAAGATGTCCATGGTGTCGATGAAGCGCACGGTGCGGTTTTCGACTCCTTCTTGGCGGGCATACTTGCGAATGAAATTGAAATCGAAGCGATAGATGTCGTGCCCGAAGAGGGTCGCGTCGCCGACCCATTCGGAGAAGGCTTGTAGGGCTTCGAGCGGCTTGGGGGCTCCCTTGACATCCTCGTCGCGCACGCGGGTGAGCTTTTGGATATCGGCGGGGATGGGTTTTCCTGGATCGACGTAGGTACAGAAGCTGTCTTCTACGTTCATGATAACGCCGCCGAGGCGAACGCCTGCGATTTGGGTAATCTCCTCTTGCTTGTAGCGAAGCCCGGTTGTCTCGAGGTCAAACGCGACCAGTTCCCGTACGCCGAGCAAGGGATGGAAGGATGGCATTTTCGTTGAGTAGAGGGGTTTCACAGGCTGCTTGAGTTGGTTTACTGTTATCTATCGGGTGTTGGACTAAGTTTGACGAGTTTTCGTTCCTTTGTCGCGATGTTTTAACAAAAAGTTCTCAGTAATAATCCGGTCTAATGAACGGAATGCGGCACAATTCATTTAGAAGTACGAATTGCGAGTCAAATAGGAGGCGCGGAATTAAAAAAGTGCGCCCGCTTTTTTCAGGGAGTCTGTTTCGGTGTCGTTTAGGTAGGTGGCCAAGTCCTTTTTTGCCCGGTCTCCCACTTACAATGTCCCATTTGAATCGAATTCAGCTGCGCTGGAGCTGTGCCGCACTTGCGTTAACCTGCTTGTTCGGCTTTCTTAGCTGCGAGTTTGTTGCTAAGAAACTTATCGTCTCGGCGGAGTCCAATCGTTTGGGCCTGCTGGAGGACCCTCAGCTTTTGGTTCCGGAGACGGGGGTGGAGCGGTATTCGGTACTCACGGATGGGAGTTTGCTGGGGAGCGAAAATAGGTCTCTGGGAACATTGAGCCAAGAGGAGACGCTTCGCTTGATCTACAGGAGCCAGGATGGAACTGCGTTTTTGGATGGATGGGTCTACGTTGCGGAGGCAGCTACATTTGGGCACCGGTCGGCCAGCGGTTGGCAGGTGGTGCGCTCCGATGTCTCGGCTCGGCTGGAGTCTGCGTACTTAGCGGTCGCCGCTTTGTTTGGGCTCGTTGGGGTGAGCTTTTACTCGGTTATTCTCGTTTTGCGGCGGCGTCTCGTTGGGGCTGTTAAGTCTCAAATCGAAGCGCTTCGGAACACGCTTGGTTTGGAGCTGAGGGAAGGGTTGGGAGAATGGAGCGAGGAATTCGCGAAGCTCTCGAGCGATCTTTCGCAGCTGCACGAAAGCAGGCAATCTGCTTTCGCTCGTATGGGCTCGCTTGCGGCGATTGCGGAAAACGCGAGCGAAGGCATTTTCATTTGCGACTCTACGGGGCGGATCGAGTGGGCGAACGATGGCTTTCTGAAGTTGTTGGGGGCGACTTTGGCAGAGCTGCAGGAAGGTGAGCCGTTTGCTTACTTGAGAACGGAGCGTAACGATCCTCTCTACTTAGCTCGTTTGGGTCGCTCCATGGAAATCGGCGATTCCGTTTCTCTAGAGCTAGCGGGGGCTCGTCCGGATGGCGCCGAATATTGGATTTCGTTGGAATTGAAGCCCTTGGATCGTTTGGCGGATGGAACTCGCCGTTTCTTTGGTATCCAGATCGATATTACGGATCAGCGTCGAGCGAGCGTGGAGCTCGAGGAGGTTTCTCGTCGTTTCGCTCTCGCGATGGAGAGCGCTAACGTCGGGATTTGGGACTGGGATGTTAAGAAAGACGATCTCGTCTGGGACGACCATACCTATGGGCTGTACGGCGTTTCGCGCTCTCAGTTCAAGCCGAGCTACCGTTC
This sequence comes from Opitutaceae bacterium, assembly GCA_050297195.1. Classification (GTDB taxonomy): domain Bacteria; phylum Verrucomicrobiota; class Verrucomicrobiia; order Opitutales; family Opitutaceae; genus Pelagicoccus. The sequence goes on from JBNKSG010000013.1 coordinate 23,221, forward strand.
TTGGATGGGCTGTATCGATCCGGATGATACGAACCGTGTCGTTCGATCGATTGACGGATGTTTGGCAGGTGGCGAAAACATTGATCTGGTGCTTTCCGTACGGAAAGGCGATGGCGGAGAAGCATTCGTTAAGTGCGTAGGCCGGGCGTTTTTCAATGAATCGGGAGAGGTTGCTCGCTACATCGGCATCGTTTCGGATGTGACCTCCGAACACTTGGCGAAAAAGGATTTGATCGAGCAGAAGGACGAGGCGGAGACGCTGGCGATCCGTTTGGCTGATGCGGTCAAGCAGTCCAAGAAGGCAGCGACCGAGGCGTATCAGGCCACGCGGGCGAAGAGCGCGTTTTTGGCGATGATGAGTCACGAGATTCGCACGCCGATGAATGGGGTAATCGGCATGGCGAGCTTGTTGCTGGAAACGGAGCTCGACGAGTACCAGAGGGATTATCTCAACACGATTCGAATCAGCGGCGATACCTTGCTGACCTTGATCAACGATATCCTCGATTATTCGAAGATCGAGAGCGGGAAGCTGGAGATTGAGATGGCTCCTTTCTCGATTCGCGATTGCGTGGAGGAGGCGGCGGATTTGCTCGCTTCGAAAGCGTCGGAGAAAGGTGTGGAATTGTTGTGCCGCATCGATCTCGAGACACCGGGCGAGGTGGTCGGGGATATCACTCGCTTGCGGCAGGTCTTGGTGAATCTCGTGGGGAATGCGATCAAGTTCACTGACGTGGGCGAGGTGGAAGTGCATGTTCATGCTCCGGCAAATAGGAAGGTGCACTTTTCGGTTCGGGACACGGGGATCGGGATTCCGAAAGACCGGATGAATCGTCTTTTCGAGGTTTTTTCCCAAGTCGATTCATCGACGACGCGCAAGTACGGAGGTTCCGGGCTGGGGCTCTCGATCAGCAAGCAGTTGGCTAATTTGATGGGGGGAGAGATGTGGGTGGAAAGCTCGGTGGGACGCGGTTCGGTGTTTCACTTCGAGATAGCCTTCGATGGTTTGGCGGAGGCGTCCTGCGATCCCGTCTTCGGAGCGCAAGCGGAACTTAAGGGGAAGCGAATCTTGGTCGCTCAGCCGAATGCTGTCTTGAGGGGGTATTTGGACAAGCTGAGTCGCGCTTGGGGAATGGATACATGTGTTGTACCGTCTTTTGAGCGCTGTTCAGCGGATGAGGCGTTTGACATCGTGCTTGTGGACGATGGCGATCCTGTTCTGGTCGGAGATCCTGGGGACGGTCGCTTGCGGGCGTTGCGGAATTCTGCGAAGCTTTTCGTTAAGTTGCTGAACTATGGCAGGTCTGCGGGACGATCCGAGTCGGAGGTTTGTGTTTTCAAGCCGTGCAAGGTTTCCTCGCTTCTGGAGGCTTTGAAGGCGGTGGAGCGGTCTTCTCGTAGCAGTCAGAGCGATATCGACTCCAAGGACTTGATTGCGGATGTCGCGTGCGCGGTTCGTTTGCCGCTTCGCATTCTTGTGGCCGACGACAATTCCGTTAACCAGAAGGTCGCTCGGATGATGCTCAAGAAATTTGGTTACTCCGCGGACTTGGTTGCCAATGGGGTTGAGGCGGTCGAGGCGGTAAAGCAATGCGACTACGATCTCGTTTTTATGGACTGCCAAATGCCGGAGATGGATGGCTTCGAAGCGACTCGGTTGATTCGCCAGATCGAGAGCGAACGCGAGTCTTCGAAGCGAGCTTACATTTTTGCTCTGACGGCGAACGTGCGGGGCGAAGCGATGGAGATGTCTAAGGAATCTGGCATGGATGGATTTCTCGCCAAGCCCATCAAGCTCGGCGATATCAAGAACGCTTTGATGGAAGTGGAGTCGGATCTTATCTCGACAAACTAAGACACGCTTTCGTTTGCGATTGTGCTTTGGGTTGGCCGTGCTTTGGGTGTCGTGCTTCACCTGCTCAATGAAAACGCATCCCCAGATCATTCTCGACGAGTCCGGTTTCGTCGTAGTCAACAAGCCTTCCGGCATGTTAAGCGAGGGAGGCGGGGCACGGGAGCTGGATTTGGAGCAAACGGTATCCGAAATCGTAGGACGGCAGGTCTGGTGTTGCCATCGGCTGGATCGTTTGACGAGCGGCGTGGTCGTTATGAGGAAAGGGAAGCGGTTGCTCAAGGAGCTTGCCGCTCAATTCGAGTCTCGATCGATCCGCAAGGAGTACTGGCTACTGGTAGATGGGATTTGGGATCGCCGTATTCAGAAGGTGGAGTCGCTGATCGCTCCGGTTGGGAGAGGTGTTTATGCGAATGTGGAAGCGGGTGGAAAGCCAGCGGTGAGTACGTTTCAGGTATTGGGAATCGATGAAGGAAACCGTGTCAGCTGGTTGAGGGGCTTGCTCAAAACGGGCCGCACGCATCAGCTGCGGCTTCATGCTCTGAAGTCGGGATGTCCGGTGTTGGGGGATCCGGTTTACGGCAGGGCAAGGGATGACGGGGCATTTGGCTTGCACGCACGTCGTTTGATGATGAGGCATCCGGAATCGGGTGAGGCGCTCGAATTCGAAGCCGAGCCGCCGCCGGTTTGGCTCCCTCTGTTGGAAGCCTTTGGCGCTTAGGCGAAGTGCTTTTGTATGAGTCTGGTAACTACCGGGTGGATGGTCGCGGCGAGTTCCTCGTTGGCGTAGGCGACCCAGTTTACGGTGGTCGTGGTATCGAAGGGAATGTCGAGCTGCGATTTGTGGGGAAGCGTCACGACAACGCCGGCGGCTCTGGCCACGAGGGCGGTGCAGAGATCGTAGGGATGGCAGGTAAGGGATTGCGGGTATCCATTTTTTGAGAACGCGAGGGGGCGGATGTCGATGACGACCCGGTCGTGCCCGGCGATGAGCTCGTAGAGCTGGCCGCCGGTGGAAATGTATTGGTCGTCGAAGATGAGGGCGTCTTCGCGCTCGGACTCTGGAGTGAGGGCTGCGAAGAGATCTTCTTCGAAGGTTGCGAGGGCGGCCTTGGCTTGGGGAAAGAATTTGGCGACGGAGGCGAAGCCGTGCTTGAGGTCGGTCGCTCGACAGGGGCGGTGGGGGATGCTCTTGGATTCGCCGGAGATAAGGTTGGTGGATACGCGGGTGAGGGTGGTGGAACCGTCGGGTGCTAGGGTGGCGCTGAGCTGTTCGGATATGAATTGCTTGGAGGTGGGAAGCTCGGTCATGACGGCGACCGTGATGTCCTCGAGGGTGGGCGAGGTGGAGGTGGTTGGTTGCGGGGCGAGTCCGATGAGGGCCCAGGCGGGGCGCTTGTCGTACATGATGCCGCGGGTACCGTCGATGGGGTCGATGATGAGTTGGAAGTCCAGCGACTCGTCCGCTGTGTCGGCGGGGAAGGTGACGCGTTCGTGGTCTTCGATACCTTCCATGACGAGGCGAACGGGGTGTTCCTTGGGCCAGTTTGCAGCGAGCCAGTCGAGGATGAGACGCTCGCTGACCTTGTCGATTTGGTAGATGGTGTCGGCAGTGGTGTGGGCGGCCACGGCTGAGAGCTCTTCGGTGGAAGCGCGCTGCTGGGCGTAGAGCGTGTCGCGGATGGCGGTGCCGAGTTGGCAGAGATGCTGGCGGAAGGTTTCGAGTTGGGAGCTAATGGCGAAAAGGGGATTGAGTGGCTTTGCGGATGTGTTCTTGTTGTTGGCAGATGAACAAGCTCTACATGTACAAGGGATGCGATGGTTGCCGCAAGGCGAAGAAATGGCTGCAGGCAAAAGGGGTGGATTTCGAGGAGATTGCGATTCGCGAGGTAACGCCGAGCAAGAGCGAGTTGAAGGAGGCTTTGGCGACTCATGATATGAACATGAGGAAGCTCTTTAATGTTTCAGGCGGCGACTATAGGGAGCTGGGGCTGAAGGATAAGCTGCCGCAGATGGAAGTGGACGAGGCTTTGGAGCTTCTGGTGAAGAATGGGAATTTGGTGAAGCGTCCCTTTTTGGCGACTCCGAAAGGCTGTATCAGTGGGTTTGATACAGAGGTTTGGGAAGGTTTCGTGGGGTAGGTTTTTGCCCGCAGATGAACGCGGATAGACGCGGATTTTAATCTAGGAGGCGAGTCTGATGACTCCCTTCTTTTGTTGATGTAAGAAGGGGTGGAAGATTCGGGAGTGGATGGTGGATACGAGATTTATTGCTTTTTGTCGCTGTGGCCGAGGGGGCGGTCGGGGTCGATGCGGTCGCGCACGAGTTGCTTGAGCTCCTTCGATTCGGGGAAGCGTCCGGCTTCTTTTCGCGAGAAGATGAGCTCGTCGTCGAGACGGATTTCCATGATGCCGCCGGTGCCGGGCTGGAGGGCGACTTCGCCGAGGTCTTGGCCGAAGGTGTTGAGCAGCTCTTGGGCGAGCCAAGCGGCGCGTAGCATCCAGTTGCACTGGCTGCAGTAGAGAATGGAGATGCGGGGGGAGCGATGGTCGGACATGGGTGATTTGAGTATTGCTTGGCTGGGCAAAGTTGAGATGGCTTTGCTATATGTCAAAGGCGGGAGAGCGGGATTATCTCAATAAATTGGGTGAAGCGGGAAAGGTGCATGCTTTGGGCAAGCCGTTTTCGGATCCTCATTGTGGGATGTATTTGATTCACCTGGGAAACCTGATGCAACTGTTGCCACCTGCGCCGGCTCGGGTTTTGGATCTCGGAATTGGTAGTGGTTGGACGAGCTCTTTTTTGGCCAAAGCTGGCTACGAGGTGGTGGGGGTGGATATTTCGGAAGACATGATCGCTTTGGCCGAGCGGAATCGGAGCTTCTATGGAGCGGAATCATTGAGCTTTGTCGTTTCGGACTATGAGACTTTGGGCTTCGAGGAGGAGTTTGATGCTGCGGTTTTTTATGATTCTCTGCATCATGCGATTGATGAGAAGGAGGCTTTGGCTTGCGCGTTTCGGGCCCTGAAGCCGGGAGGCGTTCTGGTGTGCCATGAACCGGCGTCGGGACACGCTGACGCGGAAGAGTCGGTGAAGGCGCGGGAGCTCTATGATATCACGGAAAAGGATATGCCGCCGGAACGGATCGTAGCTGTTGGGCGCGGGGTTGGGTTTACCGAGCACGGCTTGTATTCACATTCCTGGGACCCTGTTAAGGTGGGGCCAATTGCTGGGCTTGGCGGGATGCTCCGCTTGTATTGGGAGAAGTTGATGGGCTTGTTAGGCGCTTTGGGGGAGAGCCGGAAGGAGTATAAGCGGCGCCGGATGGTGGTGCTCAAGAAGAGTGACGGGTGAGTGGCGTGGAGGCATCCGGTTCGGATTTTGAGCAGGATTCGCTGCGATTTGAACCCGAAGGAGAGCGTTTCCACTTGTGCAAAGGATTTTCGATTAGAGCGTAGGCAAGGCAGCCGAGGCCGACTGCGACTAGGATGTGAAGCGCGAAGAAGAGGTCGGGGGAGAGGGATTGGATGGCGGGAACGTTTTGGCGAATTCTCGCGCTTGCTGTGAAGACTAGGGTGTGGGTTAGGTAGATGGAATAGGAGGCGGCCCCGAGGTATTGCAGCCAGCGGGCTTGGGGGCCGTTTGTTGCGGAAGGATATTGGGCGGCAAGGAGAACTGCGGCGCTTGCGGCGAGGGCGGCGATGATTGAGGTGGCTGGGCCTGGGGGAGTGAGTCCGAGAAACAAGGTTGAGCTGGCGAGGACAAGGCCGGTCGCAACACCCCAGCTTAGACGTTTTTTCCTTTTTAGGGCGCCGTCGAGGAACAGATGCCCGATCCACATACCGATGACGAATTCGAAAAGGATGGGGTTGGAGAGGAGCTCGATGGGGGCTGTTTTGGTGGGAGCGAATTGGGCAACGGCCCAAAGCGAGAAAATGGCGATACTGCAGCCCCAAAGCTTGCTGGTTCGGGCGCGGCTGACGAAGAGGGCGAATACGAGGTAGAAGAAAAGTTCGTAGATGAGAGTCCAACCTTGGCCGATAAGGATGGGGCGGAGTTTGCCGCTGGGGTCGAATTCCGGCAGCAGAAGAAAGGACTTTGAGACCGATTGCCAGTCGTGAATATTGAGGGTAGCGAGTGGAATTGGCAGGAGGGCGAGGGCGGCTAGGGAGCAAATCCACCACATCGGGTAGATCCGCTTGAAGCGACGTATCAGAAAGGGGAGCGGTTCGCGGCGAACGAGGGGCTCGGTGGCGACCATCATGATAAATCCGCTGATGACGAAGAAGAGGTCTACTCCGAATTTCCCATTTGCCAGATCCAAGAATTCGCCAAGGTAGAAGCGATGGCCCGTATCGGAGGAGCGGAATAGATTTTCGGTGTATTGACCGCAATGGTGAGCGACGACCATGCACGCTGCGACGGCTCGCAGGGACTGTACAGAAGTGATATTTGCCATGGAAGAGGAGGATACCCTATGGGAATCGACCATATGCCATTAGCCCTTGAGGTTTGATTTTGGCGGACCCTTAGCGGAATTCGTCGGGGGCGTCGGGGTTGGAGATGATAAATTCGGTGATGGCTTCGAGGAAGGCTTCGCCGTAGGCCTCGAGTTTCTTGTAGCCGACGCCGGAGATCTCGGAGAGCTTTTCTTCGTTGGCGGGGAAGTAGCGGGCCATCTCGCGTAGGGTGACGTCCGAGAAGACGATGTAGGGCGGGACGCCTTGTTCGTCGGCGAGTTCCTTGCGGAGGCTGCGCAGGATGGAGAAGAGGTCTTCGTTGCACTCGATGCCGCCTTTGGATCGGTTGCGGTCTCGCTGTAGGGAGTTGGCGGATACGGGGAGTTTCGTGAGGGAGATGGGCGTGCGGTCGCGTAGGGCGGCCTTGCCTTTTTGCGTGAGGCTGAGGGCTCCGTAGGCTTCGGGGTCTTGGAAGACGTATTCGTTGCGGATGAGCTCGCGGCCGAAGGCTTGCCATTCGGCGCGTTTGTACTCGCCTCCGATGTTGTAGGTGGTGAGTCGGTGGTGCCCCCACTTGAGCACTTTTTCGTTCTTTGAGCCGAGGAGAATGTCGACGATGTGGTTGATGCCGACGCCGAAGGAGGAGGCTTGGCTGACGCGGAAGATGCAGGACATGAACTTCTGGGCGGCGATGGTGCCGTCGAAGGTTTCCTTGGGCTGGTTGCAGTTGTCGCAGTTGCCGCAATTTCCTTCGGTCCACTTTTCGGAGAAGTAGTCGAGCAGCACCTCGCGGCGGCAGCGGGAGGATTCGGCGTAGTTGACGATCTGGCGTAGTTGTTCTTTGGCGACTTCCCGTTCCTTGGGCTCCTTTTCGGCGATGAAGTTGAGCTGCTTGGCGACGTCGCCGGGGGAGAAGTAGAGAACGCATTCGGAGGGGAGCCCGTCGCGTCCGGCGCGCCCGGTTTCCTGGTAGTAGCCTTCTATGTTTTTCGGAATGTCCTGGTGGATGACGTAGCGGACGTTGGGCTTGTCGATGCCCATGCCGAAGGCGACGGTGGCACAGACGACTTTTACCTCGTCGCGGATGAAGGCTTCTTGGTTCTTGGCCCGTTGTAGCGGGGTCATGCCGGCGTGGTAGGGCAGGGCTTCGATGCCTTCTTGGCGGAGGCGGTCGGCGGTTTGCTCGGTGGCCTTGCGGGAGAAGCAGTAGATGATGCCGGAGTCGAAGGGGCGGGCTTGTACGAACTTGAGGATCTGGCGGAAGACGGCCTGTTTTTGCTCGATGCGGTAGGCGAGGTTGGGACGGTTGAAGGAGGCGACGTAGTTGGTGGGATCCTTGAGCTTGAGTTGCTTGACGATGTCGTCGCGCACGCGGTCGGTCGCGGTAGCGGTGAGAGCCATGAAGGGGGTATCTGGAAAACGGCGGCGCAGCTCGGCGAGTTGGCGGTACTCGGGGCGGAAGTCGTGTCCCCATTCGGAGATGCAGTGGGCTTCGTCGACGGCGAAGCGGCAGACGTTCCATTTTTTGAGGTCTTCGAGGAAGCCGCCTAGCATGAGGCGTTCGGGGGCGACGTAGAGAACCTGGTATTCGCCTGCAAAGAGCTTGGCGTAGCGTTTGCGGGATTCGCCTTGGGCGAGGGAGGAGTTGAGGAAGGTGGCGGAGATACCGTTTTCGGTGAGGCCGTCGACCTGGTCCTTCATCAGGGCGATGAGGGGCGAGATGACGACGGTGAGGCCTTCGGAGAGGACGGCGGGGAGCTGGTAGCAGAGTGATTTGCCTCCGCCGGTAGGAAGCAGGGCGAAGACGTCGCGGCCCGCGAGAGCGTCGCTGACGATGTCGTTTTGCAGGGCCCGGAAGGTGTCGTGGCCGAAGTACTTTTTGAGGGCGGTGCGGACGCGGTCGGTGGTGGAGGCTGGCACGGAGAAGGAGGAGTGAAGGGTTGGTTGGATTGGCTTAAGGGAAGAGGATGGAGGATTCAGATTAGGATGGAAGATAGAAGAGGGGTGGGGGCAAGGGGAAAGGTAGGGAAAGGGGCGAGGCTCGAGGGGCGAGGATGCGAGGAGGTTTTGAGTGGGAGAGTCGGGAATTGGCTTGCATGCGGGGCAGGGGGTTGGGCGTTCTTGGAGGGTATGAAGTTATTCAAAATCACTCGTAATTTTTTGGCTTTGGCGATCGTGGCATCGTCGGCCGTCGCTGGTTTTTCGGCCAGCGAGGAGGAGCACGATGCATTGATTGCGTTGGCGAAGGATAAGGACTCGGACTTCGCGGCGGAGTTGTCGGCTGCGGTGGACGATGGGATGTCGTCGGACTGGCTCTTGGAGGCGGAGATCATCCGGGCTCTTTCGACTGGGGACGCGAATGCGATGTTTGACTTGATCCCGCGTATCGATGCGGCGGGCGAAGAGTTTCGCTATGGAGTCGGGCGTGATTTTTATTCGGCCCAGCAATTGGCTGGGTTCGCGGATGTGCTGCGGTGCGTAGTGGCTTACCGGGCGGGCGACACGGAGAAGTTCGAGAAGTTCGCGGTCAGTTCCTTCGAAAAAGCTCCGGACTTCAATGGAGCCTTTGGCATCGGCGAACTGCTAGCCCAGCAGCGCCGGGAGGCAGCCCAGAAGGACGCGATGGCGGATTTTCGGGTGCCGATGGATATGGTTTTGGCGAGCTCGGAGGGTGATAGCAAATCGCTTCGCGAGTGGATGGGCGATGACGAGGTGTTGCTGGTCGATTTTTGGGCTAGCTGGTGCGGGCCTTGTATTCGGCTAATGCCGTCGCTGAGGGAGAAGCAGGAGAAGCTGTCCAAGCAGGGCGTTTTTGTGGCGGGGGTTAACACTGATCGTCGCGACCAGTTGGAGAATGCGAAGACGGTGCGCGAGCGCGAGGAGATGGAATCGGTGCCGTGGCTGCTGGACCGCAATGGGGGCGATCTCAGCGGAATGCTGATGGTGGACTCGATTCCTCGCATGGTGCTGATCGATCGCGAGGGGCAGGTTTTGTACAACGGGCATCCTTCGGACGCGGAGCTGGGCGTGGCGCTCGCGAAGGTCGGGGTGGAGCTGCACTAGGTTCTGCCTGAGGTGTGATCCTGCAGCGCGGACGCTGGCTAGAGCTCAGCGCTACGGGATTTGGCCAAGCGTTTGCCGAGGCGGATGCTTGGCTTTTCTATGTAGCGGTAGCTGAGCAGGGCGATTCCGAAGGTGATGGTGGAAGCGAGCAGGATGAAGAGCTCGAGTCGGGTTTGTGGGAGCTCTTGCGTTTTCCATAGCCGGGCGAGCATCGTGAACACGATGGCGTGCACGAGGTAGGCGGAGTAGGTGGCGCGGCCGAGGGAACTGAGCCAACGGGGCGTTTCGGGGAGGAAGAAGAAAACGGCGAAGAGGAGCAGGCCCAAGTTGTGGCCCCAGCCGTAGCGATTCCAGACGGGGTTGGTCTCGGTGAAACTTTCTTCGATGCCCTCGATT
>JBNKSG010000014.1:0-32691 GCA_050297195.1 Opitutaceae bacterium
CAATTCACTACAAACAAAATCGAAGACGCCATCGCGACCTTCGAAGCGATCCAAAACGCCCCGCAATCCAGCTTCCTCCACCCCGAAGCTTCCTTCCGGAAAATCGCCTGCCGCTACGCCCTCGGCGAACTCGAGCAAGCTCTTGCAGAGGCCGGGGATTGGCTAGCCGCGTACCCTCAACACGCAAGGGCGGCCGAACTCTACCTCCTCCTCGGCGACATCCTCTTCGAGCAAAACAAAATCGAGTCCGCCATCCAAGCCTACTCCAAAGTCGATAGCGACGACAGCCAGCTGCAATTCCTCGCCCTCCAAAAGCAAACCGCCCTCTTGATCGAAACCAAGCGAAAGCCAGAAGCCCTTTCCCTGCTCGAATCGTTCCGCTCCAAGAATCCCGTCTCCCCCGCCCAGATCGGATCCTTCACACTGCTCCTAAGCGATTGCCTCCCGCGCAAAGACGCCCAAATCGAAATCGCCCGCGTCCTAGAAGACTACGGCAACGATCCAAAGTCCCACGGAATCGTCGAGCTCATCCAACTGCTCGACACACCTCCTCCCGCAACCGAGGAACGCCCAACTCTCTCAAGCCGAATACTCGTATCCAAAATCCAGTCGCATCGAAACAATGGAGAAGTCACCGAAGCGAAACTCAAAGCCCTCGATCTCGCCTCAAAGTTCGACCTCGCAGACCTACCTCCGCCAGCCCTAATCGAAGCCGGATTAGCCTTAGTCGAAATCGACTCCTTGGAAGCTCCCCACTACTTCCAAAGAGTCCTCAACGAGTATCCGAATTCCAACTTCACCGACCAAGCTCAAATTGGCCTAGCTCGACACTCCGCAGCTCAAGGCGAACCCGACCAAGCCCTCGCCCATCTTCTGCAAGCGACCGATTTCAGCTTCGACACCCTCTGCCTCAAACTCGACTTGGAGACTCAGCTTTCCCAAGATCTCAACGCCAAAAGTACAGCGGAACGAATCCTAAGCGAACGCCGCGCTGGCCCCCGCCACAAAGCCAAAGCGCTGCAAACGCTAGGAAGCATAGCCCTCAAGAACGGGAACCGCGACAAAGCTTACGCCTACTACCAACGCATCTTCACGCTCTACCGCGGCGAAACCGAATACGTCGCCAACGCCTACTATAACTGTATTCAAATACTCGATTCAGAAAACCGTCACAACGACGCCCAAAAGGTGGCCGACGAATTCCTCGCTCAACCCGACCTAGAGAGCAACCCCAGCTACCGCGAAATCCAAACGTGGCGAGACCGAAACTCAGCCGAGCTGACTCAGCTTGAACCCCCAGCGAGATGAACAAACTCCTACTCATCCTCTTCGCAATGACCTCCCTCGCCTACGGAGACTCCATCACCCTCAAAAGCGGCGAGACTATCCAAGGCGAGCTCCTCGAGACAAAAGCCGGGTTCGTCCTGCTTCGCCTGCCGGAAAGCGAAGGCGAAGCCCTACGCCGCCTTTCCCCCGATAACATCGAATCCCTAGCGTTCTCGGACCCAAAAGCGCCACTCGAGGAACAAGCCCTCAAACGCTCAAAATTCATTACCCTACTTTCCGAGGACGACGCCCGGCAACTCCCTCGCTACCTCAACCTTTTGCTCTCCAACCACCAAGCCCTAACCGCCCTCTCATACGCGAAGCTTTGGCATCCAAAAAACAAATACCCTTCGCTCGACCCTAACTACCGCGAGATCCTCATAAAAAGTTCGCTCGCAGCAGAACTCCCCGACGAAGCCCTCGTGCACGCCCAAACCTGGCTATCCCAAACGCCTCCGCCCATCAAACACCCGCTTCCTTGGGAAATCCAAGCCCAGCGCTTTCTTGACACCGGACAGTTCGAAGAAGCCCTTTGGACCTGCCTTACGCCTCTTGCCCATGCCAGCGGCGGCGACCAAGACAAGCTCGCACGCCTCAGAGAATTGGCATCCGCATCGTATCAAAGTTTAGGATACCTAGAGCATGCGCAAGCCTACCTCTCTGCCACCCCGCAGCCCACGCAGCCCCTTCACTTCACTCCCCACAACCCTCCCAACTAGGAACCACCCACCAACTCTATCACAAAAAAATCCGCTCCTACTCCCATGTTACTTCGTACCCTAGCAATCACATCCACCCTCCTCCTTGCCCCAAGCCTGCAGGCCCAAGAACAGAGAGCTTCCTCGCTCTGGTCCATGATCCAGCAAGGCGGCTGGGCCATGTACCCGCTCGCCGCCTGCTCCCTAGCCCTCATCTACATCGCCATCCACTGCTACCGGGAAACCCGCCCCACCCAATTCGCGCCGCCTAGTCTCGTCCAAGAGCTCACCTCCCATTTCTCAACCGGCAACATCCCCGGCGCCCAATCCTCCGCCAGATCGTCCAACACCCTGCTGGCCCGCGCCCTCGCATCCGCATTCCCAAAGTTCCCCGGAGCGTCCACCACCCAAACCCTCGAACCTTTCGAAGCGGAAATAGGCGCCGCGCTCTCCTCGGAAGAAAACGCCATCGCCCAGTGGATACACTACCTCAGCGTCGTCGCCAACGTCGCTCCCATGATCGGATTACTCGGCACCGTAAGCGGCATGATCGGCGGCTTCCAAACCATGGCGACCGGCGGCATGGGTCGCCCCGAACTTTTCGCCGGCGACATCGGCGAAGCGCTCATCACTACCGCCACTGGCCTCTGCATCGGCATACCCGCCATGATCGCCCACTCCGTTTTCAACAATCGCCTGCAAACCGCTATCACGGAAACCACCCGCCAAGCCAACGCCTTGATCGATCAGCTCCCGAAGCAAGGATAGGTGCGAGCTTGCGCGCGATCCCTTAGCTATCCAGCCTCTTCCTCCATGCGAATCTCCGGAGGAAAAGCCCGCGGCGTCACCCTACGCGTCGACCAAAAAGCAGTGCACCGCCCTGCCATGGACAAGCTCCGCCAAGGCATCTTCTCCAGCGCCTCCGCTTGGGTGGAAGACGCCCGCGTGCTCGACCTCTTCGCCGGTACTGGCTCCTACGGCCTCGAAGCCCTCAGCCGCGGCGCCGCCCATTGCACCTTCGTCGAGCTCAACCGCCGTGCCACGTCCATGATCAAGGCCAACACCGAGATCGTGGCCAAGAGCATGCGTGAGAAACTAGATACGCAGCTCGTCGCCGGCGACGCCACCAAGTTCCTGCTCCCCGCCGGAGCTCCCCCCTTCGACCTCATCTTCGTGGACCCGCCCTACGAAGCCCTCGCCGAGCTCACTCCCAAGCTCTTCCCCGTCTTCGACCATGTCCTCGCCCACGACGGCCTCGTCGTCTTCGAAGCCCCCGGCCACTACGAGCCCGCCGCCGAAGGCTGGACCCTCAAAAAGCGCCTCGGCAAAGGCATCGACCAACCCACCGCCTGCCTCCTCCGCCGGGCCTAGCAGAGCCCGGCTCCCCAATTCCCCAATTCACCACTCACTTCCCCCTCTCCGGCGTTGACCCCACCCCCAAGTCGCGCCACTTTTACTCCAGCGGCTACCCCGCAGCACCCACCCAAGCAACATACGTCTTTTGCCCCAAGAAAGCCGAGCGATCCAAAACGGTTCGCCCAACCCCTCACCCTAGAAAGACGCTATGAGCTATCCTCCAGAACGCATTCGCAACTTCGCCCTCGTCGGCCACCAATCCGCCGGCAAAACATCGCTCGCCGAGGCCATGCTGGCCTGTGCCGGGGTCATCTCCCGTATGGGGACCACCGAGGCGGGCAATACGGTGAGCGACTACCACGCCACCGAAAAGGAGCGCCAGATCTCCGTGCACGCCTCGTTACTCCACTGCGACTGGCAAGGCACCAAGTACAACATCATCGATACCCCGGGCTACCTCGACTTTATCTCCGAAGGACTCGGGGCTCTTCGTGTCGGGGACTTCGCCATGGTCGTGGTCAACGCCAGCTCCGGCCCCGAAATCGGCACCGACCAAGTCTGGGACTACGCCAACCAATTCCAGCTCCCCAAGCTCATCGTCGTCAATGGCATCGACAAGGAAAACGTCGACTTCGACGCCGTGCTCGACGAGCTGCGCGAACACTACGGCCGCAAGGTCTTCCCCATGACCTTGCCCATCGACCCCGGCCCCGGCTGCCGCCGCATCCTAGACGTGCTGCGCTCCGAAGAAGTCGATTACGCCACCGACGGCTCCGGCAAGTACACCGAAACGCCCGCCGAAGGCCAATGGAAAGATCGCGTCCGCCGGCTCCACGCCGAACTCGTCGAACTCGTAGCCGAAGCCGACGACTCCCTCATGGAAGAGTTCTTCGACCAAGGCGACCTCACCGAAGAACAGCTCCGCTCCGGAGTGCACGCCGCCATCCAAGCCGAAACCTTTATCCCCGTCTTCGCCACCTCCGCGACCTCCGACGTCGGCGTCGCGCGCCTCATGGACCTCATCTCCAAATACGGATCCTCCCCCCTCGACCGAAAAGTCGTGCCCGCCATCGACGAGGAAGGGCACCGCGGCGACATCGCTCTCAGCGACTCCTCCCCCGCCTGCTACATCTGGAAAACCATCTCCGAGCCCCACGTCGGCGAGCTCTCCTTCTGCCGCATGTACTCCGGCTCCATCCATCCCAACACAGAGCTCTACAACCCCTTCCACGACACCACCGAAAAGATCGGCCAAATCTTCACCCTGCAAGGCCACGAACGCGAAGCCATCGACAAGATCGGCCCCGGCGACATCGGCGTCATGGCCAAGCTCAAGGACACCCATACCGGCAACACCCTGACCAGCCCCGACCGAAAAGTCCGCCTCCCCGCCGTCGAATATCCAAAGCCCAACATTCACGGCACCCTGGTCGCCCTGCACAAAGGAGACGAAGACAAGCTCGCCGCCGGCCTCGCCACCCTACACGAAGAAGACCCGACCTTCCTTTTTGGATACAACGCCGAAACGCACGAACTCGTCGTCTCCGGCCAAGGCGAACTCCACCTCGAAGTCATCAAGTCCCGCCTCGCCCGACGCTTCAATGTCGACGTCGATATCGTCGAACCCCGCGTCCCCTTCCGCGAAACCATCCAGGCGCCTGCCGACGCCAAATACCGGCACAAAAAGCAATCCGGCGGCGCCGGCCAATTCGCCGAGGTCTGGCTGCGCATCCGCCCCACCGAACCCGGCGCCGGTATCGACTTCGGCCACTCGCTCACCGGCAACAACGTCGACCGCGTCTTCGTACCCTCCGTCGAAAAAGGCGTGCACGCCGCCTGCGAAGCCGGCATCCACGCCGGATACCCCGTCACCGACGTCGCCATCGACTTCTACGACGGCAAGATGCACACCGTCGACTCCAAGGACATCGCCTTCCAAACCGCCGGCAAAGAAGCCTTCACCGAAGCCTTCAAGAACGCCCGCCCCCACCTGCTCGAACCCATCCTCTCCATCGAGGTGAAGGTACCCGAGCAATACCTCGGCGACGTGATGAGCGACCTCTCCGCCCGCCGCGGCCACATCCACGGCATCGAAGGCGAGACCAAGTACCGCACCATCAAAGCCGAAGTCCCCCAAATGGAGATGTACCGCTACGCCACTACGCTCAGATCGCTCACCGGCGGCGTCGGCCTGCACAGCGAAGCCTTCGCCCGCTACGACCCCCTCCCCCCCAACCTAGAATCCCGCGTCCTCAAAGAACCCGAACTCGCCAGCACCCACTAGCGGTAGGGCCCGCTGTCCCAGCGGGCCAGTGAGCGACCTTCACTCGTCCACCGAAGCTTAAGCGCAGGCCGGAGTCACGCGATTCGCCAAACACCCCATCTTCCCCCAATTCACCACTCCCTCCTACCACGCACAATGCCCGACACAGCCGTATCCATCCACCCATACTTCAAGGTTCCCGACGAAAACCTGGAAGCCTTCAACGCCATCCTCGAAGAACTAATCGGACGTGCAAAATCCGAAGAGGACTGCCTCTACTACGGCTTCAGCTACAACGGAAACACCGTCCATTGCCGTGAAGGTTACCGCAGTGCGGAAGGCCTACTCTACCATATCAACAACACCGGAGACCTCATCGAAAAGGCCATGGGAATATCCGAAACCATTCGGCTAGAAATTCACGGCCCAGCCGACGAGCTAGAAAAACTCAAAGGCCCACTCGCAGAGCTCCCCGTAGAATACTACGAGCTCCGCCTCGGCTTTCGAAACTAAGCCATACAGACGGCCCACCGCTTCAGGTGGGCCGCTAATTTACCGGCGTCATTTCTCGACCCAGAGCCTAGGAACAAAACAACTCCCCATGCAGTCGTTCCCTGTATGAAATCCAAACGTTTCCTACCCCTTATCGCCGCTGGAGCCCTTTCCGCCAGCGCTTCCGACCCCATCCCCGAAAGCGAGAACCAGCTCAACTATCGAATCCTCCCTCTCGCCATCGAGTCAGATCCTGATTTCCAAGTAGCTCTCGAGGACTTCTTCATCGAGAACCCCGTCGTCGAAACTCCAACGAGTAGCTTCGACTATAAAATCCGCATCATCACCCCTGATCCGGACATCGATTACAAGATACTCAAGGTCGAACCCGCTCCAGGTATCGAATACAAGATTCGCATTATCGATCCCGACACCCGCAAGGAATCCGACATTCTTCCCCAAGACCTGCGAGACAAGCTCAAGCAAAAGCTAGCCCCAACCCCCGAGGCAACCCCATAGGATTCGAAGCTTTTCAGCGCAAAGGATGGCTTCACGCAATACAGCAACCCGCTGACTATTCCGCCATCAACTCCCTAACTACCGAGACCGCCGCCACCACGGCGGTCTCCGTGCGTAAAACGCGCTCTCCTATTCCGGCAAGGCCAAGCGAGCGCCAAGCTCCTCCAGCCCCCCCCCCAGCTTACCTGCGGTAGCCGCGTCGTAAACCGCGCCACTTCCGCCACCACACAGCGACGCTATTCCCCTCTACCAATCCCACCCAATTTTAATAGGTTGACATTCGACACATTATAGGTCGAATGTCGACCTATGGCCAAAAACACGATAGACCTTCTCCAAGGCACTCTAGACCTGCTCGTACTCCGCATCCTTCAGACCTCGCCACGCCACGGCTACGACATTGCAAAGCGAATACAACTCATCTCCCAAGACGTCCTAAAAGTGGGACAAGGCTCGCTCTACCCCGCGCTCCACCGGCTGGAAAAACAAGGCTACATCGCAGCCGACTGGGGCAAAACCGAAACGGGACGGCGTGCCCGCATCTACCAACTCACCTCCGCAGGCAAAACCCGCGTCGCCGAAGAACAAAGTCACTGGCGAGACTTCTGCACCGCAGTAGAACTCATCTTGGAAAAAGGCTAAGCAGGCTCCCTTCACTTAACATCAATCAAAAGCGACATGAGTCTCCTCAAACTCACCAAAAGCAAAGCTCCAGCCCTCTTCGCGCTTTGCACCCTCGCTTTCTTCCCTCACCTGTCCTCGGCCAAATCGTTTCTGGGAATCGAAATGGAGAGAATCGAAAGAGTCATAGACTTTGGATACAATCTTGACCCTAGTTTCGAAAACGAACTGGCACAAATGCGGCAGGATTTTCCCAGCTCACCTGTGCCTGAGTTCCTCGAAGCAGGAAGTCTGTATTGGAAACAGTACTACGCTGAAAACGACGAAGATCTAACAGAACGATTTGAGAAGGAAATAGATGACGCCATAGAATCAGCGAAAGACTATCTCGACGAACACAAGCGCAACATCGACGCCCAGTACGTCCTTGCCGCGTGCCAAGCCCTTCAAGTGAAACATAACTTGGACCAAGGCCAAATCCTCAGGGCTTTCTGGCGCCAACGTAAACCGATGAAAGCCTCCGCCCGTATCCTTCGAGAGGACCCCGACTACCACGATGCGAAACTATCGATAGGAATGGCAAATTGCTACCTTTCCGACGCTCCTGGCTTCCTCAAAACCTTCGCCCGGCTCATGAGTTTCGACGGCGACATGGAAAAAGGACTCACCTACCTCACCGACGCCAAAACCAAAGGCCTATTCTCGCGAACGGACGCGAGCTACTACCTCGCGAGCGTGCATTTGAATCTCCGAGAAGACAAAGCAGCCGCCACCCGGGAGCTCATCGAGCTTTCTCAAACCTACCCGAACAACCCTCATTTTCAGATACTCACCGCTCAGATGGACAAAGATGCGGGCAACTTCGAGGCAGCAATTACGCGCTTAGACGACCTATTCGACAGGTACTCATTCCCCCAATCCTCCATCATGAAAACGAGGGCTCTGAGCTGCCTCTACTGGAGCTTGCTGGGAACAAAAAACTTCGATCGAGCCCTCATTGCGACGAATCAAAGTATCGCATACTTCAATACAGAAGAAGAATTCGAACCATGGTTACCCTGGACCTTTATCGCAAAAGCGGATGCCCTGCAGGGCCTCGGGCGATGGGATGAAGCAATCGCGACCCTAGAGAAAGTCCCCTCCGAATACAGCAACGCTTACGAATTCGCGAAAGATCGCCTCTCGAAGATTCAAAATCTCCGCTAGCCATGCGCATTGTCCACGCAATCTCCTTTCGCATTCGGGCCCTCTTCGGGCACGACCGAAAGCAAGACAGCCTCGATGAGGAAATCAAGATCCACATCGAAATGCTCATCGACGACTTCATCGCTCAAGGCATGCCGCCTCATCAAGCGCGGCGAGAAGCCTTGAAAGAGTTTGGGCACGCCGAGCGATTCAAGGAGGACTGCCGCGATTCGTGGGGAGTAAGATTCGCCGCCGATACGTATCGAGATATAAAATACGGACTCAAGCTACTCGGGAAAACAAAAGGATTCACGGCGATATGCTTGCTAACGCTTTGTTTTTGCATCGCGGCAAACACCGCTTTTCTAAGCCTCGCCTACAACCTTCTCGTTCGCCCCTACGACTTTCCAAATCCAGATTCAGTGGTCAACATCGGCATGCAGCACCGCAAGAGCCAATACGGAGAAGCCGTGCTGATGATGTCGCCGCGCAGTTATTTGGATATTGAGGAAGGTACAGAATCCTATGTCGACACAGGGCTCATTCTCATAAACCAAAGCGGCGACTTGGATCTGGACGGATCAGTCTCAACCGTACGCTACTCCCTCGTTTCTGCGGGAATGTGGGGTGTGGCCGGTGTATCTGCTGCGGCAGGAAGGCTCTTTACGAGAGATGATCTACAAAACGGCGACGGACATCTCGTAGTCTTGTCTGATCGCATGTGGAAAAAATACTTCAACCGCAGCACAGCGATTATCGGCTCCCCCATCAAAATAGATGGTGAAGGCTATCGCGTGCTCGGGGTCTTGCCGAAAGGAGTAACGCTCACACCTATGGACGCCGACCTCTGGCTACCCTATAAATTCGAATCTTGGCAGCGATCAGAGCAAAGTCGAAATTACAACACCATGGTCGGATACGGCCGCCTAAAGGACGGAGCCAGTATCGAACAGGCTCAGAGGGAACTCGACGCCGTCTACCTCAGCGCGCCGATTCGACAAACAAGCGAAGGCGAAACCTACGACCTCGACGAAGAACGCTACGCCCTCGTACGCTCCACCGATTTTGGCCCCAGAATCATGCCCGCTCTGAAACCGATCATATGGTCCACGCAAGGGGCCTTCGTCGCGATCCTCCTCGTAGGTTGCCTAAATATCGGGGGACTCATTCTCGTACGAAATATGCAGCGTATCGGAGAGCTCGAAATGCGGCACACACTCGGCGCCCCCAGAAGTAGACTTTACCGACAACTCCTAACCGAGACCCTGATTCTCTTCTCTCTCGCCTGCGCCCTGAGTTTTCCAGCAGCCAAAGCTGCGCTAGCGCTCCTAGACTCGCTCGTCTCGAAGCACTTCTCTCAAGGAATCCCAACCCAGATCGATCCACACGTTCTGCTGACAGTAGCGCTCGGCGTTCTCCTGACAGCTCTCGTCTTCGGCTCTCTCCCAACCTTCAGTGTCCTTCGCAACAAACTCTCACGCGGCAGCGCAAACCGCACTTACTCGACATCATCGCAAACGCGTTGGATGCAAAGCGCATTCGTTATCTGCCTCATCGCAATCTCAAGCACCCTGCTGGTTCTAACGAACGCATTCTTCAACAAGATCGAAGGCACCATGTCTCAAGATTTTGGTTACGATAAGGAAAACATATTCTACGTTCGAGTAACCCTCCCCAAATACCTCTACCCCTCAAAGGAAGATCTGGACAAATACAGAGTAAACATACAGCAGCGCCTTACCGAAGATCCATCTATCGAGCACGTATCCATATCCACATCACATCCACTCTCCTTTCAAGTAAACGAAACCACTTTCAAAGTGCACGGATTTACCCCTGCTCCCACCGAACAAGAGCCCCACGGAAACACATACATCGTCTCGGCCAACCATTTTTCGAATTTGGGAATCGAGATCCTAGAAGGCCGCACCTTCCAACCGAGTGACGCGTACGAGAACGCCGAGCCGAGTATCATAGTAAGCCAAAGCATCGCCAAAGACCACCTGAGTCAAAAACAGGTCATCGGCGCCAAAATTCACTTCCGAGGTCGCGACTACCACATCATTGGCATGGTAAACGACACCATTGACTACCCCTTTCACCTACCCGAGCCTCGCCACACGCTCTACACCTACGAAAGAGACTTCCCCAACGAAATCCGGAACTTCTGTTTCATCGTCAAAGCTAATGAAAACGCCCGCAACGTTGAGACAACCCTACAAAAGATCGTCTCCGGATACGACCCAAGCGTCACGCGGATAGAAGTGGAAAGCTCGCACTCCGCCACAAAGGCGGCCATTCTCTTCCAACTGCTACCAGCCGAGCTAACCGTGATTCTCAGCGCTACCGCAATCTGCCTCTCAATGCTCGGACTGTACGGCGTCATGGCTCACCTTGTCTTCCAAAAACGAAAGGAAATCGCCATCCGATCATCGTTAGGAGCCAGGCCAAGGCAGCTAGCCAGAGAGCTCTACTGGAGCTCGGGAAAGCTCGCCGGAGCCGGGCTCGTTTTGGGACTCGCTATCGCCTACGCCGGACTAAGCGTCATCGCATATCAATTCTCCTTAAATTCACTCCTTACCCCCGGTTCCTTCATTCTAACTGCTCTCGTCATTGCAACAACCACACTCGCTGCCACCTTCGTGCCAGTGAAACGAGCCCAAAGCGCGGAGATCATGGACGCCCTAAAAGTCGGGTAGGAGCGACCTTGGTCGCGAAACGCCTACCCCAACAACTCCCTAACCACCGCAACCGCCGCCACCACGGCGGTCTCCGTGCGTAAAACCCGATCTCCCATCCCGGCCAATACCCAACCCGCGTCACGCAACAAGTCACGTTCCTTCCCCGTCCAACCCCGCTCGCTGCCAATCGCAAGCGCGAGCGCTCCATGAGCACCGACCAAAGCCTTCCCCAAGCGCACCGTTCCCTCGTAGTTATCCAAAGCCAAGCGACAGCCAAGCTCATCCAGCTCACCTAAAGCCTCTTCCAGCGACATCCCCCAGCTTACCTGCGGCAGCCGCGTGGTAAACGCCTGCGCCACTCCCGCCACCACGTGGCGACGCCATTCCCCCGTCGACCAAAGCTTCGACTCCGCATAGCTCGGCTCCCCCCGTTCCGTAGCGACAAAGCGAATACTGCGAACCCCCAAGGTCGTCGCTTCATTCAAAATCTTACGCATGCTCTGCGGCCGGCTCAGCCCGACCACCAAATCGATCGGCAACAGATCCGGCTCCGCTTCGCCCCACGAGAAATCCAAGACCAAGCCCGTATCCAAAATCGCCTTCAGAACCGCCTTACCCTTCGGTCCATTCACCAGACCGACATCAAAATCATCTCCCACACCTCGCCGCAAAACCTTCAGCACATGTACCGCCCGCTCATCGCCTAGCGGCAACTCCCGTCCCAATTCACTCTCCTCGAACAAAACAATATTCATAAATAAACTTCAGCGCTCCCAACTTCCTTCCATAAGATCCATCAAAAAAATCTGAGCTCTTGTCTCCTCACTCCGTTCCTCGAGTGTCGTCCTTTCAGTCCTCGGTAGTGGTCAAAAAAGCCCTCCGCCCTAGCCTGCATTATTCCTGAAATTCGTAGCGAGAGTCCGCGAGCCCAGTGCGGAAGCGGTTTTGACGCCGGTTCGCGGGAGAGGCTGGGTTGAAACCCCGCTTCGGTCGCGAACCAAGGCAAGGACGCTTCCGTGCGGGATTCGTGGGCGCGTAGTAGAAGGCTCATGAATAATGCAGGCTAGCTCCGCAAATTCTTCCCCGATTTCAACAAGCTCCAAGCCAAGCCCGCCGAGATCAGCAAAAACACGCCGCTCACCAGAAAACAGCGTCCGATCCCCACATCGCCCACACCTGTCATGCCATAGCGAATACCATTCACCATATACAAGAACGGGTTAAACAAAGCCACCGTCTGCCACACGCCCGGCAGCAAGGTGATCGAATAGAAAACGCCCCCCAAGAAAGTGAACGGCACCACTACGAAATTCGGTACCAAGTTCACATGCTCGAATTCCTTGGAAACCACCGCCGTCGCCAGCCCAAAGAGGCTAAACGCACAGGAGACCACCACCATGAAAGCCACCGTCAACAGCGGGTTGTACAAGGTGTTCGCCCCGAATGCCGCCGCGATTCCCCATATGATCACCGAAGTCAGCATCCCCCTCACCAGCGAAGCCGCCGTGTAAGCGGCCATGATTTGCAGGTTCGACAGCGGCGAGACCAGCACATCGACCACCGAACCATGTACCTTGGTCAGGAAGAACGAGAATGAAGAATTGATAAACGAATTGTTGATCAAGGACATCATCATCAATCCCGGCGTCAGAAAATCCATGTACGAAACGCCGCCCATCTCGTCCAAGCGGCTTCCCAAGGAAAATCCGAATACCAAGAAGTACAGCATAGTGGTTACCACCGGACTCACCACACTTTGCCCAAGGATCACCATGAAGCGCTTGATCTCCCGGCGAAACAAGATCCAAGCCGCGTACCAGCCCGAAGACCGTTTCGCCTCTTCCGCCGCGCTGCGCATCCGCTCCAACGCGAGCTCCACATTCCGACTCATGCCGCACCCCCTTTTTTCATCAGAAGCCCCTTAAAGATGTCCTCCAGCGAGCTACGGCCCGCCCGGATATCCACCACAACCAGTCCGCGCGATCGGGCAAAGTCGATGATCGCTCCCACCGCATGCTCCTCCTGCGACGCCCTGCCACCGGGATCGTATTCAATTCTCAATACCCTAGGGCTCACCTGTTCGATTCG
This sequence comes from Opitutaceae bacterium, assembly GCA_050297195.1. Classification (GTDB taxonomy): domain Bacteria; phylum Verrucomicrobiota; class Verrucomicrobiia; order Opitutales; family Opitutaceae; genus Pelagicoccus. The sequence goes on from JBNKSG010000014.1 coordinate 13,230, forward strand.
ATCCGCGTTCAATTCCGAAAAAACGCTCGCCTCTACATCCGTAGCAAACGTGAGCTCCACCCATCGCTTTCCGAGCTCCAACATCAACTCCTCGCGAGGCTGCACCCTTAAGATCCTCCCCCCGTCGATGATTCCGATCCGATCCGCCAATTGCTCCGCCTCCTCAAGGTAGTGCGTGGTCAAGACGATGGTCACTCCCTCGTCCCTCAGCCCACGGACCACCTTCCAGAGATCCTCCCGCAGCTCCACATCCACTCCCGCCGTCGGCTCGTCCAAGAAAAGCACCGCCGGATCGTGCATCAACGCCTTGCACACCATGAGGCGACGCTTCATCCCACCCGACAAGCGACGCGTATTCGTATCCGCTTTCTCATACAAAGCGAATTTCTTGAGCATCGCTTCGATCTTATCCCGATCCGGTCGCAGGCCATAGTATCCAGACTGGAAGAAGAGCGCCTCCCTCGTGCAAAAGAAGCCATCGAAGTTCAGCTCCTGCGGCACCAGCCCCACCAAGCGCCGCGTCACCCGAAAATCCCTCCGCACATCGTACCCCCCGACTTCGATCTTCCCCTCGAAATCCTGAATCAAGCCCGAGGCGCAACCAATCGCAGTGGTCTTCCCCGCCCCATTCGGTCCCAGCAACGCAAAAATCTCACCCGGCTTCACCCCCAAATCCACCGAATCCAACGCCTGCAAGCCACCATAGCGTTTCGAAACGCCCCGCAATGACAAAGCCGTACCATCTCCCTCCTGAGTCATACCCCCGACCAAAGCTCCCCAGCTCCCCTCACGCAAGATCGATGTGGGAAGCGGCCCACTCCAACGACCTTGACACCCTCTACCATTGCGAATCCCATGCTATACCCCGAACGACTCATCCATCTGTGCCAATCCGCGATATTGTTTCGTCGCTTCGCTCCTCAAGTGTCGCTCGCTTTACAACTCACGGAATCGAAGCCCTTCAACCAAAACCAGTGTCCTTCATCCGTCTCAACCGAAAATACACTCACTCGGTAGTGGTAAAAAAAATCCTACTCGGCACCACCTGCCTTCTATTCACTTTCGGCTGCTCTCGTATCCCCAAGGACCAAACCGAAGACGGACGAACCATCGTCACGCTCTGGACGAGCTGGGCCGGCACCGAGCGGGCAGGCATCGACTCCGTGGTCGGCGACTTCAACGCCTCCCAACAGGAGATCTTCGTCCGCACCCTCAACATCACCGACCCCCAAACCAAGATCATGCTGGCTACCGCCGGAGGCAACCCTCCCGACATCGCCATCATGAACAACCAGTTCATCGCTCCCTACGCCGAAAACAACGCCCTCACCCCGCTTGACGGACTCTGCGAGTCGACTGGAATCACTCCCGATCAGTTCGTCAAAACCTTCTGGGAAACCGCCACCTACCGAGGACGCATCTGGGCCATTCCGCTCACCTGCTCCGTCACCACCCTGCACTACAACAAGAAGATATTTCGCGAAGTCGGCTACGACCGCCCCCCGAAAACGCTCGAAGAGCTAGAGCGTATCAACGATCTCATTACCGAAAAGAGGGAAGACGGCTCCATCTCCCGCATCGGACACTTTCCGCTCGAGCCCGGCTGGTGGCGCCCTGAATGGAGCAACTGGTTCGGCATGGGTTCCTACGACGGAAAAGACCGCATGCTCTTCCAAGACGAAGGCTGGCAAGAAGCCGCCGACTGGCTCGCCTCCTACCACCAACGCTTCGGCAAGGACGAGCTCATCAAGCTCCGCTCCGGTTTCGGCCGCTTCTCCTCCCCACAAAACCCCTTCTTCGACGGAAAAGTCGCCATGGTCCTGCAAGGCATCTGGATGAACCGCTTCATCGAAACCTTCGCTCCCGACGACTTCGAATACGGCGTCGCCCCCTTTCCTGCCTCGGAAAAAGCCGACATACCCTACTTCGCCATCGCCGACGCCGACCTCGCCGTCATCCCCCAAGGGGCCGACCACGTACAGGAAGCGTTCACCTTCATGCGCTACCTCATTGAAGACGGAGGCCTCGAAAAGCTCGCTCTCGCCCACGGCAAGATGACTTCCCTCAAAAACGTGTCTCCAGATTTCTACGACAAGCATTCTCACCCCTATCTCGACGTATTCCTCAAGATCGCCAACTCCGGCTACGCCAAAGCCCGTCCCCAACTCGCCCAGTACCAAAACTATTTCACCGACACCAACGAAGCCGCCAATTCGCTCCTCTACGGCATCGTAACGCAGCAGGAAGGGCTCGCCGCAATCCAATCCCGCCAACAAAAAGCCCTCGACAAAAAGCAGCTCCGCTGGAGCCGCGTCGATGACTCCTACCAAAAACTCTGGCAAGAACAGATCGACGAAACCCAAGACTAATTAAAGCAACCCTCTGTGGGAGCGTGCTTGTCACGCGATTCTCAACCAAATCACCGCCATAGGGTCATCAGACCCGTCCAACCCCCTCCCAAATATCCGCGCCCATCTGCGTCCATCTGCGGTAAAAAAAGCACCACCCATCTCCCAAAAGTGACCCGTACCGAAAAAAACAATACAGTCAAAGGGCTGCTCTTCATCAGCCCGTGGATACTCGGCTTCCTCGCCTTCGCCCTCTATCCGCTGATCGCCACCCTGTATTTCTCCTTCACGGACTATTCGGTACTGGCCCCGCCCGTCCCCATCGGCACCGAAAACTACGCCGAGCTCGCCACCGATACCAATTTCATGAAAGCGGTATTCAATACCGTTTTCTTCGCCGCCATTTCCGTACCGCTCAATACCGCCCTCGCCTGCTTCCTCGCGGTCCTGCTCAACTTCAACGTGCTCGGGAAAAGCTTTTTCCGCACCGCCTTCTTCCTTCCCTCCCTCGTCCCCATGGTTTGCCTCGGCGTCATCTGGCGCTGGCTGCTCAACGGCGAGGTCGGACTCGTCAACCAAGCCATCGGCCCCTTCGCCGACCTCGCCAACGCCCTGCTCGGAACCACCTTCGACACCCCCGCCTGGCTGGAAGACCCCGCCTTCACCAAACTCGGACTCGTCGTCGCCAGCGTCTGGGGGCTCGGCCACGCCATGGTCATCTTTCTCGCAGGGCTCCAAGAAGCCCCCGTCGAACTATACGAGGCAGCCGAACTCGACGGCGCCGGCTTCTGGTCCAAGCTCAGGCACGTCACCCTTCCCATGGTCTCCCCCTACATTCTGTTCAACATGATCATGGGCTTCATCGCCGCCTTCCAAGTCTTCGCCGTCCCCTTCGTCATGATGGACGGCGTCAACGAGCCCCCCGGCGGCCCCGGCGGCTCCATGCTCTTCGCCGCCACCTACATCTACCTCAAAGCCTTCCAAGACTGGGAAATGGGCTACGCCTGCGCCATGGCCCTGATCTTCTTCGTCCTCGTCGTCACCCTCACCATCACCCTCATGAAACTCTCCGAACGCCGCGTCTACTACGCCGGGAAGTAGTTAGATTCTAACCACAAAAGGCACAAAACAACCACCCAATGTATGAATCCACAAATCCAAACTCTCACCGACACCATCCGCCAAACATCCTACGATCTGCATACCTACCTTAGAAACGGATTACTCGAGAAGGTATACGAAAATGGACTCGCGAATCGCCTTCGCAAACAAGGCATCAAAGTACAGCAACAACACCCAATTTCCGTTCGCGACGAAGATGGAACAGTTCTCGGAGAATACTTCGCGGACCTTTACGTTGACGAACAAATCATCGTCGAACTGAAAGCAATGAAAACCATAGCAGACGAACACACCGCACAAGAACTCGCCTACCTCAGGGCAACCGGGCTCCAACACGGAATCCTCGTAGACTTCGGTTCCCCAAAGCTGCAAATCAAGAAACTCGTGCTCTAACTCTCTGAACACAAAGGTCGCAAGAACAACTACCCCCAATCCTTTTCTGAATCCTATTCCTTCTGTAGTTAAACCACAAATACTACCCCAGCAACACGGACCAATTGCAATATCCACGAAAACAAATGGTCGAAGAATCTGAACCCAACCACAAAAAGCGCAGAACTCACAAAAGTGCCATTCAGCACAACCCGATCCTTTGTGAATCTTGTGCCTTCTGTGGTTAAATAAAAACACACGCGATCCCCCAGTGCCTACTCACAAACTCAGTCTCTTCGGCAAGATCATCCTCTACACTCTGCTGGCCCTCTTCGCCATCCAGTTTGCGGCGCCGTTCGCCTGGATGATCTCCACCGCCTTCAAGCCGCTCGAAGAAACCATGGCCCTGCCGCCCGTATGGATCCCCTCCGAGCTCATGTGGGAAAACTTCAGCGAAGCCATCGCCTCCATGGGCAACTTCTGGCGCTACGCGGGCAACACCCTCTACGTCGCCCTGCTCTCCGTCATCGGATCCGTGCTCTCCAGCTCCCTCGCCGCCTACGGCTTCTCCCGCATCGACTGGCCCGGCCGCGACAAAGTCTTCTACCTCTGCATCGCCACCATGATGATCCCCTTCCCCGTCATCATGGTCCCCACCTACAGCCTCTTCCGCGAGCTGGAATGGATCGGGACCTTCAAAACCCTCTACGTCCCCTTCTTCCTTGGCAACGCCTTCAACATATTTCTGCTGCGCCAATTCTTTCTCGGTATCCCAAAGTCCATTACAGAAGCCGCCCGCATCGATGGCTGCAGCGAGCTCCGCATCTTCTGGCAAATCATCCTGCCGCTCAGTAAATCCGCCCTGCTGGTGATCGCCCTCTTCACCTTCATGCACAGCTGGAACGACTTCTTCGCCCCCTTCATCTTCATCAACGACCAAGAAAACTACACCCTCGCCCTCGGCCTCCAAGCCTTCCAGTCCCGCCAAGGCGGCACCGAGTGGCACTACCTCATGGCCGCCAGCACGCTCATAATAATACCCCTCATCGTACTCTTCTTCTTCACCCAAAAAACCTTCATCCAAGGCATCACCGCCACCGGAACGAAAGGATAAAAAGGAGCACAGTATATTATTCGAGTTCGAACAAATTGGGACCAAAGAACGAACAACGAGGTCCCGAGCAATACGAAGGCACAATACCCCCTTTAATGAATCCTTTTTCTGAATACAACTCTTCGCTCACCCTCGAACGGATCCGCACCGGAGTCGAGAATCAGTACCTTGAACGCAAAAGTCGCGAAACCAAAGCCACCAAGGTAACCAACGAACTCATTGGCATGCTCAACGCAGGGGGAGGCACACTAGTCTACGGTATTACCGACTCTGGAGAAATCGAAGACCTTAGGCAGCTTCCATCCCACAACCTCGACGACTACCGAAAAATTAGCCACGATCTCATATATCCTCCGGCCAAAATAGATCTCGAAGAGCTCTCACTTCCCAGCGGCGAGCTCATTTTCCTTTTCCACGTAGACCAAGACTACGAACGACTCTTTCAGCGCAAAGACAACGAAAACGTCTTCCTCCGCATCGCAGACGCAAACAAGGGGCCTCTCAGCAGAGAAGAAGTCAAGCTCCTCGAATACAACCGCACCATCCGCTCTTACGAAGACGAAATTCGCGAAGACTTTGATCCCGCCGACCTCAACAAATCCGTTTGCGAAGAATATCACGAAAAGATGAACTACGCTGGAAGCTTTGCCGAGCTAGCGATCAAACGAAACCTTGCCAAACCGGACGGCAATAGAGTCCTCTACAAAAACGCTGCCATCCTCCTTTTCGCCAACGACCCCACCCAATACATCCCTAACGCCTCCGTCCGCTACGTTCGTTACAAAGGAACCGAAAGCAAATCAGGCAGTGAATTCAATGTAATCAAAGACGAACGCTTCGAGACCAACATCCCTAGGCTCATTGAACGGCTCGAAGCATTCATCAACGCCTCCCTACGCGACTACTACTTTCTCAACATGGAAATCGGCCGCTTCGAACGCCTAACCGAATTTCCCAAAGAAGCCTGGCTTGAAGGAATCGTAAACGCCCTTTGCCATCGCTCCTACAACCAACATGGCAACTCAATCTACATCAAACACTACGACGACCGACTCGTCATCTCCAATAGCGGCCCACTGCCCGCTCAAGTCAACGTAGAGAACATTCGCGAGCAGCGCTATTCCCGTAACCCACGCATCGCTCGAGTCCTCATCGAAATGGGATACGTCCGTGAACTCAACGAAGGCGTTCCACGCATCTACAACGCCATGAAGCAAACCATGCTAGCGGAACCAGAGTACACCGACCAGCACAACATCGTAACCCTCACGCTCCGCAACAAAGTCAGCGACCACAAGGAAACCATCCACGAAGACACCTTCAAACGAATAGAATCTAATTGGAAGGAACTGAACCCAAACCAAAAGAGCCTCATCCAAATCCTATTCGAAAACCAAGAAGCCACAATCGACCAGATGGTCGAAACAATCCGAGTCAGTCCTCAGGCCATTCGCTACAACCTAAAAAGGTTAGCCGAGTTGGAAATCATCGAAAAACGCAGCGAAAAACAAAGAGACCGAAACGCAAAATACGGCTTTAAGAGCGAATAAGGAAAAAGAAGGGCAATTTAAGACAAAAGCCCTAAGAAAGCGTAACACGCTAACTTTCAACATGTAACACACCTCCCTTATTGCTCGGTTAGTCAATAAGACAAAAATCACTCCAATTAAGACAAAACCGACAAATCGAGTTGATGATTCTAATTAGGACGCTCTAAAAGCGTCTCCCAACACTGGAAAATAGCCCCAAACCACTGGAGGCATGGCTAATCCATTTTGCTTCAAAAATTCCATCAAAATTATTCAGACATGGGAACGAGCTTAGTAAGTCCGCCATAGCTCATCGAGCGACGGCAGGAGTCACGCGACTCCCCACTACTAGATCAACCTTCGTGCACTTCGTGGGCAGAAAAAAGCAAGCTACTTCCCCAGCACCAAGCCTGGCAACCACGTCGTCAAAGCCGGCCAGTAAGTGATCAGCAGCACGCCGACCACGAATACCACCAGCATCGGCATCGCCGCCCGGATCACCATGCTCATCGGCTTCTCGAAACGGTAGCTGGCCAAGAACAGATTCATGCCGATCGGCGGCGTGATGTATCCAAGCTGCAAGTTCGCCAAGAAGATGATGCCCAAGTGAACCGGATCGATTCCAAAGGCAGCCCCCAGCGGCACGATCAAGGGCACGATCACAATGATGGCCGAGAAGATATCCATCAAGCAGCCGACCACGATAAGGAAGAGATTCAGCAACAAAAGGAAGACCAGCGGCGACTCGATATTCGCTTTCGCCCAAGTGACCAACTGGTCCGGAATCATCTCCGTCACCAAGTAGTTGGTGAAGCCCATGGCCACGCCGAGAATCAAAAGCACGCCGCCCACCAGCAAGCCGCACTCCGCCATCACGCCTGGTAGCTCCTTCAGCATGGAAATCTTGCGCACCATCTTCGCGTCGACGACGTACAAGATCATCGCGTAAAAGGCCGACACCGCTGCCGCCTCCACCGGAGTCGCGTAACCGCTAAACAATGCAAACAAAGCAACCACCGGCAGCAACATCTCACCGGTCGCTAGTATCATAGCCTTTAATAGGCCACTGAATAAGAACTTGAGAAGAGCAAGTGCTCCTAGTCCCGCAACCGCAACGAGGATCGCCCACCAAGAAACAGCGAGTACTCCCGAAAACATGCTAACCGCAAAAATCAGCGCCACGATAACTTGCAGTACCAAGTACATTCGAAACAAGGTGAGCAGCCAAGACAGGAGAAACTCCTTCCAGCTTATCTCTCCCTTCTTCGGTTCCCGCAATATCCCGTATCCAATCGTCAATACAAGCAGCAAGGCACCCGGCAGCAAACCACCCAGAAAGATCTCTTCCAAGGATATGCTCACCCGAGCCGAGGACGCCACCACGCTATACAAGATCAAGGGCAGACACGGCGGAAACAGAACCCCCAAAGACCCCGCTCCCGTCAGCAGCCCGATGCTGCGACGATCACCGTAACCCGCAGCCGTCAAAACCGGCATCAGCAAACCGCCCAATGCCAAAATCGTTACCCCGCTCGCTCCCGTGAAAACCGTGAAGAAGGTGCAAACCAAAACCGTCACGATCGCCGGACCGCCACGCACGCGACCAAAGACCGCGTTGATCAAGCCAATCAAGCGCTGCGACGACTGCCCCTGCGCCAACAAGTAACCCGCCAGCGTGAAGAGCGGCAGCGTCACCAGCATAGGGCTCTTCACCAAATCGTACAGATTCACGGTTAAGATCGGCCCCACTTCTTCCGGATAGTATCCTCCCCAGCCCCAAAACAGCACCAAGGCCGCACCCGCCAAGGTGACAAAGATCGGAGCTCCCAATACCGTAGCGATCAACACGATAGCGAGCAACGGCCACACGAACCCTTCCACTTCGTCGAACTTGTAGAAGCCGAAATAGAAAAGCCCTGCTCCCACCACGATCGGGATCAGCCGCAACCACCAACGATCGCCCGACTGCCAGATGAGTCGCAAGGTCAGCATCAAAAAGCCAAAGGGCAAAATGAGCTTGGCCCACCAAAGCGGAAACCCAGGAAACAGCTCCCCCTCCCGATCCGCAAACTCGCCAAAAATGTAGGCCCAGCTTCCCGCAAACAAGGACGCCGATACGAAGGCCGCTACCGTGTGGCTAATACTCTTCGCCGCTGCAGCATACCCAGATTTCAAATACGCGGTGAAAGTCGAAAGCGAAAGCAGCCGCGCCTCTCGGGCCGCGATCACGCCACCCACCATCGCCACAAAAAGCACCAAGTGCTGCTGAATCGAGGAATTGCCTGAAATGCCCGCATCGAATTGGCGCATCACGATCTCCATGAGCGGCAGCAACATCATCGCCAGTAAAGCGATCGCGATGGACCAATTCTCCAACCTGTTGAACACAGCCAGAACCGGGTCCCACCACTTGCGGGAATTCACTTCAGAATCCTTTGAGCCAATTTCTTCAGACACGCCCCACATGCAATCCAGCCCCCCATGCGAAGCAAGGTGAAAGCATCGGCGACACTGGCGAGACCAGCCCCATTCTATCGGCAGCGCTACGCGCAGCAAAGGCGTGTTTGCCAGCGAAGCCCATCCATCCTAGAAACTTACCCTGAGACCACCGCTCGAACGCCTAACCCAATTCAAATGAAAAAGTTACACCCCTCTAACTTTATCCTGTTCTTCGCCGCCGGCCTCATTCCCCTGTCAACAGCCGACACGCCTCCGTCCGCCCCGCTCGACTGGACCAACGAGCAAGACCACAGAAACATGATGGTGCAGCTGGGCATCACCGAACTGCGCCCCGGCCGCAACGGATGGGCCAAGGCAGGCGAGCCGAACGCCGCCAACTACGACGAATCAAAGGCGAACCCCTACCCGGACCTACCCGAGCTTCTCGTCACCAAAGATGGAAAGACCGTGGAAACCGCCCACGCATGGCGTACCATCCGGCGACCAGAAATCGTCGCCGACTTCGAGTCGGAAATCTACGGAAGCATCCCCAGAGAGGTGCCCGACGTCAACTGGAGCGTGGCACACAGCTACCCGAACGTCACCGTCGGTGACATCCCCGTTGCCATCAAGAGACTTGCCGGCAAAGTAGACAATTCCTCGTATCCAGAAATTGAAGTCACCATCGACGCAACCTTGATACTGCCCAAGGCCCTAACGCGGCCCGCTCCCGTGCTCATCATGATTGGTTGGAAGCCGCTGGAGTTTCCCGACCAGACCTCCTCCGCATTCGCGTTCGACGGGACGCCTGCCCGCTTCAACGAAGACCCGCCATCCTTCTCGCAACTGATTGCAGCGGGCTGGGGAGTCGTCTACCTCCTGCCAACCTCCTGCCAAGCCGACAACGGAGCCGGCCTCACCCGCGGAATCATCGGACTCGTCAACAAAGGCCAGCCACGCCAGCCCGACGACTGGGGGGCCTTGCGAGCCTGGGCCTGGGGAGCCTCCCGCTGTCTCGACTATCTGGAAACGCTCCCCGAGGTAGACGCCAAGCGCGTCGGCATCGAAGGCGTTTCCCGATACGGCAAGGCCGCTCTCGTCGCCCACGCCTTTGACGAACGCTTCGCCCTCGGCTTCATCGCTTCCTCCGGAGCAGGCGGAGTAGCCCTCCATCGCCGCAACTTCGGCGAATCGACCGAAAACCTTGCCAGCTCCGGCGCCTACCATTGGTTCGCTGGCAACTACCTCAAGTACGCCACCGAAAAGTCCAGCTTTGGCAGCATGACCCCTGACGATCTGCCAGTAGATTCCCATCAGCTGATCGCTCTCTGCGCCCCACGCCTCACCTTCGTCAGCTACGGCATTCCGGAAAACGGCGACGCCCTTTGGCTCGACCCGCAAGGCAGCTACATGGCCACCCTCGCCGCCAGCCCCGCCTTCGAACTGCTCGGAGCGCACGGTATCGGCGTAAGCGAAGACTACCGCACAGCTCAAATGCCTCCCGTCAACCACGGCCTGCTCGACGGCGAACTCGCTTGGCGACAACACGACGGCGGGCACGAGTCCCAATCCAACATGAAGCACTTCCTCCGCTGGGCGGAAGAGAAGTTCGAACCGTAGCGCCGAGCTTTCGACGTCTCGTCCGGAGCCTTGGCGAAGGCGGAAGCCGGCGACCACGATGCAGAATCCATTTCCCGCGGACGCGGGCTAAAGCTCCGCGCTACGTTTGCGACCTAACAACGCGCTACTTCCCTACGCCTCTTCCTCTGTGCCGAAGATCGCGTCGACGTAGTTATCGACCCGATACTCCTGCAAGTCTTCAGGCTTTTCCCCAAAACCGAGGAAGAAGATCGGCAGCTTGAGCTCGCGATAAATGCCGACCAAGGCGCCTCCGCGGCTGGTACCGTCGAGCTTGGTGACCACCAAGCCGTCGAGGCCAAACTTTTCGTTAAACACGCGGGCTTGCTCGATGGAGTTGGAACCGAGGCTACCGTCCACCACCAACAAGCTGTAGTGGGGAGCGGCTTCGTCGTGCTTCTGCAGAACGCGGCGAATCTTCGCCAGCTCATCCATCAAGTTGCTCTTGGTATGCAAGCGACCCGCCGTATCGATGATCAAAGTATCGTGCCCACGCGCCTTAGCCGCTTGATAGGCATCGAAGGCAACCGCGGCGGAATCCGCTCCGTGCTGCCCCGCGATGATGTCCAAGCCGAGACGCGACGACCACTCCTTGAGCTGCTCGATAGCAGCCGCGCGAAAGGTATCGCAAGCCGCAACCATAGGATTGCGTCCGTCTTGCTTGTACTGGTAGCCAAGCTTCGCGGTCGTGGTGGTCTTGCCGGATCCGTTGACACCGATCAAACAGACAACAGTCGGCTTTCCCTCCACAAACTGGATACGCCCTTCCGAACCATCGAGCACGCGCTTCAGAATAGACGAACCGATACCGGCCACGTCCTGGCCCCGGAGGTTCTTATCCTTCTGGTAGGCTTTCTGTGTCTCCTCGATGATTTCCTCCGTCGTTTCGTAACCGAAATCGGAAGCGAAGAGAGCTTCCTCCAGCTCCTCGATCGAGGACGCGTCGAGTTTCTTGCGACCAAAGATTCCGCCCGTTTTCTCGGCAATGCTCTTGGCCGACTTGGCGAGACCTTGCTTAAACTTCTTGAAAATCGATAGCATAAAAATTCAACCTTTAGAAGGTTCGTATCCGACTTACCACTACTCCCAGCTCGCTGTGCGCGAGGGGCGGTCGAGCCCCCCCTTGAGCTTGTCCAAAATTCCGTTCACGAAACGGCGGGATTCAGCAGTGGAATATTCCTTACTCAAATCGATGGCTTCGTTGATCGTGACCACGGGTGGGATGTCCTTGCGGTACAGCAGCTCGTAGGCCGCAAGACGCAGGATGGCGAGGTCGATCTTGGCGATACGCCCGAAGTCCCAGTTCTTGGCGAGCGACATGATCTTGTCGTCGATCTCGTCGGAGTACTCGACGGTCCCGTGTACCAGCTCTTCCGCGAAATTGTAGTAGTCTCGCTCTTCCTCGAGACCATCGAAGAAAACGGAGAGGTCTTCGGCCAGATCCTTGGGGCGGTTGATCGACCAAGCGTAGATGTATTGCATCGCGGCGACGCGACACTGACGGCGTTGAGATTTTTTTCCCTCGGACATGTCTTTAAGAATAGTTGCGGCGCAGCTTCGCCATTTCCAGGGCACATTGCCCAAACTCGGATCCCTTAGGGATCGAACCGATGCAACGCTCACGCACTTGCTCTTCGTTTTCGCCGACGATCAGGCCTGCCACGACCGGCGTGCCCGTAGAAACCGCCACTTGCTGGAGCCCGTGATTCGCCGAGTCGGAAACCATCTCGTAGTGGCGGGTGCCGCCCGCGATGACCACGCCCAAAGCGATCACTGCGTCGAACTTGCCAGAATCGACCAGAAACTTGGCCGCCACAGGCAATTCGTTCGCTCCCGGGACGCGCTCCACGACGATCGCGTCTTCCGCTACGCCTGCTTGCTTGAGGGTGGCCAGGGCTCCGTCGAGCAAGCCCGCGACATACTCCTCGTTGAATCGGGCTGCAACGACGCCGATCCGGAAGTCGGACCCATCGATTTTCAGCGCGGATGGCGATAGTTGGCTCATGATAAGAACAATTTAAGAACAGCTACGTGAGAGGAAGGGCAACTTGCCTCCCTCCCTAGTCTTGTAAAGGCAAAAGGCGATTCGCCCCATCCACTCCACAGTCCTCTCCACTCGGGAATCCTAAAGCCCCACCGTTTCCACGATCTCGAGGCCATAACCATCGAGAGCGATCACGTTGCGGCTGGAGTGGGAAAGCAGGCGTATCTTTTTCAGCCCAAGCGAAGAGAGGATCTGGGCGCCGATGCCGTACTCTCGCAGGCTCATCGTCTTGTCCTCCGGAGAGTTAACCAAGCCGCCGCCCGGACGACGAATGTAGACAATCGCTCCACTGCCTTCCTCTGAGACCCGCTTCATGGCGAGCCCAATGGAGTCCTACCCCTCGCTGCCTTCCGGATGAAAGATGTCTTTGACTACATTTTCAGCATGCACCCGCACCAGCGTCGGATCCTCGGAAATTTCGCCTGCCACCAAGGCCACGTGCTCCCGCCCGTCGAGCAAGCTGCGGAAAACCTTCATGGTAAACTCGCCGTGCGCGCTACGGAACGGCTTCTCACTGACGAGCTCCACCAGGTTTTCCCGCTCGTGCCGGTATTCGATCAAGGAAGCGATGGAGATCAACTTCAGCCCAAAGCGTTTCTTGAATTCGTGCAGCTCCGGCGTACGAGCCATGGTGCCATCGTCGTTGAGAATCTCGCAAATCACCGCACAGGGGAATTGCCCCGCGAGCGACGCCAGATCCACCGCCGCTTCCGTGTGGCCGGCCCGCTCGAGCACGCCGCCGGACTTAGCCTTGAGCGGAAAGACGTGTCCCGGCTGCACCAGCTCGTCGGGACGGGTGTCCGGATTGGCCAGCAACTCGATGGTGTGGTAGCGGTCGTAGGCGCTGATCCCAGTGGTGATTCCTTCCGCAGCATCGACCGAAACCGTGAAGTCCGTCTTATGCGACTCGCGGTTCTCCTGCACCATGGGGCTGATCCCCAAGCGGTGAAGATGGTGCGGCGTGCACGGCACGCAGATCAGGCCGCGGGCGTGCTGGATCATCAGATTCACGTTCTCCACCGACGCCTTCGAAGCGGCGAAGACCAGATCTCCCTCGTTTTCGCGATCCTCGTCATCCGTCACGATCACGGGCTTGCCTGCCGCAATGTCCGCGATCGCTTCTTCAACCGAATCAAAAACTACTTCTTCTGCGTCTTCCGCCATAATCTCGCCAGCAAAACCGCACCCACCCGGGCTGACAACCCGATAAACGTAACGCGGCGAACGTAGCGCGGCGCTTCAGCCCGCGGCCGCAGAGAATCGATCCTGCAGCGCGGTCGCGGGCTAAAGCTCCGCGCTACGGGAGAACCACCCTCGCCCGCGCTACGGACGGCGAATCGAAGGTTCGCCGACGTGCTTGATGGAATTGTCCGCGTCTACCATGACGAGCTTCGGCTTGAAGGCGTCGATATCCGTATCGTCCACTTCCTGGAAACTGCAGATGATCACCTTGTCGCCGCGGTGCACCAAGCGGGCCGCCGCGCCATTGAGGCAGATCTCACCCGGCTTGCCCCAGATCACATAGGTCGTGAGACGGTTTCCGTTGTCGATGTCGTAGACATCCACCTTTTCGAACTCTACCAAATCGGCCGCCTTGCAAAGAACGGGGTCGATGCTGATCGAGCCTTCATAGTTCAGATCCGCATCCGTGACAGTCGCACGGTGGATCTTCGACTTTAGCATGTGTCGCTTCATAACAAAATTCTCCAAAAAACTAGGCTTCCGCCGCTTCCTTCCCTGTCTCGACCGGATTCCAGTCCAGCACCGCATTCACCCCCCGCAACACGAGGTCGGGCACGATTTCATCAAACAGACCCGCGTCACGATAGAGCTGGGAAAACCCACCCGTCGCGATCACTCGTGTCGGCTCGTCGCCAAAGGCTTCGTCGCGAATCCGCTCCACCAAGCCTCGTATCATGCCGAGGTAGCCAAAATACAGACCGCTCTGGATCGCTTCCGTGGTGGAACGACCCAGCGCCCGCTTCGGGGCATTGATTTCCACAAACGGCAGCTTGGCCGTCTTCGATCCAAGAGCCTCCATCGCCAAGCCGAGCCCCGCGCAAATGGAGCCGCCTAGGTACTCCCGGTTGGCCGTGACCGCGTCCAAAGTGATAGCCGTTCCGAAATCGACCACAACGACATTACATTCTGGATACATCTCCACTACCGCAATGGCGTTGGCGATCCGGTCGGCACCCACTTCCAACGGATTACGGGTTTTGATCTTCAAACGCGTCTTTACGCCTGCTTCCAAAAAGAGCGGCTCCAAATCGAAATAGATACGGCACGCATTTCGCAGCGAATGAACTTCGTCCGGCACCACGCAGCTGATCCCGATCCGCTCCACCCGGTCCGGGTCGACCCCGTGCTCCCGCAGAACTGCCACGAGGAACAAGCCAATCTCGTCTCGAGACGAATGGGCGCTCTCCTTGCGAAACTGAGTCACCAGCCGGTTCCCGTCATAGACGGCACCGTGCATTTGCGTATTACCGACATCGATACAAAGATTCATCGCGTCACCTTTCTTTCAACATTGTCAATCAAGCGCACTCCTTCGAGCACGACAGCGCCCAACCGCCGCTCTCCGCGATCCGCCACGTATTCGGGTTCGAAACCTGCAGTTGCCAACGCGGCCATCGCCGACTCTTCGGTTTCAGCCGTATTCAAAATTTGGTTAAACTGGGCAGCCTTCCGAAACCCTTCCGGCGAAAGCCGACGGTTGCGGGAGCTCATGGCCAATCCGCTTTCCTCGCGAATCGTCGGGCACGCAACAATTTCCACCGGCAGGAAAAAGGCCTCAACCATCCCTTTCACCAACTGCAGTTGCTGCCAGTCCTTCTCTCCAAAGTAGGCCCGCGTGGCATCGCCCACCACCAGGAGCTTCATCACCACCGTAAGCACCCCGTCGAAATGCCCCGGACGATGCTCGCCTTCGAGCTCTCTGGAAATGTCCGACTCGCTGATCTTATAGCGATAGTCGTCCGGATACATATCCTCGTACTGAGGAGCAAACACAGCGTCCACTCCCAATTCCTCGAGAGCCCGTAGGTCTTCCTCGAATACAGCCGGATACTTGTCGAAGTCCTCCTGCTTATTGAATTGGGTGCGGTTCAGGAAGATGCTCACAGCGACGTGATCGTTTTCCTCCAGAGCGCGCTTCACCAAATCGAGGTGGCCTGCGTGCAAGCCTCCCATGGTGGGGATAAAGCCGAGAGTGGACGTATCCACCGCTTTCTTACGCCAAGAACGGTAGGCCTCTACCGTCTGCAATACTTGAGTCATAGTGTTAGATGAGTAACGTAGCGCGGAGCTTCAGCCCGCGACCGCATTGCAGGATCGGCACACTGCGGTCGCTGGCTAAAGCTCAGCGCTACGATGATGCTCCGTTGCAAGCAAGTCATGCCCCTAGCTTCCCACCTTAGCCATGCGGGACGAATACTCGCCGACCGCAGGGAACGCTCCACTCTGCACATCCGCGCAATAGCGATCGACGGCCTGGCCGATGCGGTCGCTAAGCGTTTCGTATTTGCGAGCAAAACGTGGTTGGAAGTGGGCATCCATGCCGAGCAGGTCATTGATCACGAGCACCTGGCCAGAGACCTCCGGTCCGCAGCCAATCCCAATGGTCGGGATCGAAAGAGCTTCGGTCACCTGCGCCGCTACGTCGCCGGGAACGCACTCCAGCACGACCGAGAAGCAGCCTGCTTGCTCGAGCATCTTCGCATCTTCGATCAAGGCACGGGCTGCGGCCTCGCTTTTGGCCTGCATCTTGAAGCCGCCAAATTCGTTGACGGACTGCGGCGTCAATCCGAGATGCCCCATCACCGGC
Organism: Opitutaceae bacterium; assembly: GCA_050297195.1. GTDB lineage: Bacteria > Verrucomicrobiota > Verrucomicrobiia > Opitutales > Opitutaceae > Pelagicoccus. The sequence goes on from JBNKSG010000014.1 coordinate 29,665, forward strand.
ACCCCACTGTCGACAATGTGCTCGATCAGCTGGATATTGCCCTTGCGACGCTCGAGCTTCACCGCGTTGGCGCCGGCTTTCATAAGCTGGTCGACCGCGTCCATGGCAGAGTCGATGCCCTTGCGGTTGGAGAGGAAAGGAAGGTCGGCGATGATGACCTTGCTGGGAGCGCCTCGGCGCACGGCCGCCGTATGGGTGGCGATCATTTCTACCGTAGCGTGAACGGTGCTGTCGTATCCGTGCACCACCATAGCGCAGGAATCGCCGATAAGGATCGAATCAACGCTCGTAGCGTTAACGATTTTTGCGGTCGCGGCATCGTAGCAGGTCACCATGGTGATCGCCTTGCCGTCCGCCTTCCATTTTTGGAAGTCAGGTATGTTTTTCATGCTTCGGGTGCCTGTCACTGGGATCAGGATCCTAATTTGAGTTAATACTGAATTCTTGGTGCCCGGGTCGCTGGATTGAGAATCTCAACGCTCGAGGCCCATGTAACAAACGAACGAAACCCATATTTTCAATGCAAAATGGCCTGTTTCACATCCGGCCCCGCTTTCCAGTTGAAATGCGGGATGGGGATCGCGAAGCTGCCAGCCGATTCATCCCTCATGGCAAATCTCATCGTACACGGCGGAAAACCCCTCTCTGGAACCATCACCCCTTCGGGCAACAAGAACGCGGTCTTGCCGATCTTATGCGCCACCCTCCTGACGGATGAACCGGTCGTGCTGAGCAACGTGCCCGCCATCACCGACATCGAAAAGCTGGTCAGCTTCTTCCGCGAACTGGGCTCCCGTATCGACTGGGACCGCGAGGCCAAGACCATGCGGCTCGACCACTCCGACCTCGGTTCCGACTTCGATCCGCAGACCTTGCCCCAAGGCATGCGCTCCGCGGTGCTGCTCTTTGCCCCGCTCCTGCAACGCTTTAAGGAAATCCACCTCGACTCCAACCCCAAGGGCTGCGCCCTCGGCATCCGCGAGCTGGACCCGCACTTGGAAATCCTCAACCGCCTCGGAGCCAAAGTCTCCCACAACGGCGAGCTGAAACTCACCATAGAGGACACCTTCAAGTCCGCCTCGCACTGGGCAGACTACATGTCGGTCACCACCACCGAGACTTTCGTCATGGCCGCAGCCACCGGCAACGGCGTCTCGACCCTCACCAACGCGGCCAGCGAGCCGCACGTACAAGACCTTTGCCGCTTCCTGCAAAGCATGGGGGCCAAGATCGAAGGCGTCGGTACCAGCGTGATCACCGTAACCGGCGTCGACTCCCTCTCGGGCGCGGACGCCGCCATTTCATCGGACCACCACGAGGTCGCCACTTTCCTCGCCTTGGGCGCCATTACTGGAGGCGACATTCGTATTCCCGACTCTGTGCCCCAGCACTTCGACCTGATCAATCGCAGCTTCGCGAAGCTCGGGGTCAACATCGCCTACGAAGGCGACACCGCCATTTGCGGCCCCAACCAAGCGTTGCGTACCCAGCAGCCCTACACTTCGAACCTCCTTCCCAAGATCGAGGCGGCGCCTTGGCCCTACTTTCCGGTCGACTTGCTTCCGCCCATGGTCGCGCTCGCCACGCGGGCCGAGGGAGTCATGCACTTTTGGAACAAGGTGTACGAAGGCGGCTTCGCCTGGCTTCCCGAGCTGGTAAAGTTCGGCGCCCACGCAGTGGTAAGCGACCCGCACCGCGTCATCGTTTTCGGGCAACGCCCCATGCGTCCGGCCGAGGTGGAAGCTCCCTACATCATCCGCGCCGCGGTGGCCCTCTACATGACCGCCGCCAGCATCGAGGGCCGCAGCATCGTCAAGAACGCAGACCCGATTCGTCGCGCCCATCCGCACTTCGCAGAAAACCTGCGCAAGCTTGGGGCCGAGATCGAGTGGGACGAGTAAGCTTCGGAAAGGGACGTCACGACGCCGATCAGCACCCCCGTTTTACGGGCAATCCGTGCCGAGCTCAGGCTCGACGCAAGCCCAGCTCTGACGCCACCCTCTGGCGAGAACCGGAGCACACGCGCTTAGCAAAGTTCTGCAACATGCGACCGAGGCGACCACACTCGCAGGCATTGATGCACTGCCGATAAGAGTCAGGAATGGTATCCACGTATCCATTACTCTCAAAGGCTTGCCAAAGATAAGCGAGGTCGTCGCTGTCCATCTCTGGATGAAACTGCACGCCCGTAAGCAAATCATAGTACGAGAAGGCCTGTACCGGCGTATGCGCCGTAGAGGCCAAGAGCTCGCATTCGGGCGGCAAGGTCAAAACGGCATCGTTATGCGTCTCCACAGACCAAATACATCCGCCTTCGATTCCATCGAAAATGAAATGCTGCTTCCCTTTTTCCGAAACGCGAATCGCCGGGGAGCCAAGCTCGATCCCGTCCGGATGCTTGGCTACATGCCCTCCCAAAGCGCGGCCTAGCAGCTGCGCGCCGTAGCAAATGCCAAACAGGGGGATTTCGTTGTTCTTACAAATCGCGATCAGGTCCAAAAAGTGGTCGTTGAAAACCGTATCCTCCCAAGCGGAAGCTTCGGAACCACCAAGCACCACTCCATCCGACTTCAAAGCGCGACAGCAAAGCTCGCTGTCCCGCGCCGTCGTGTACTCGACGATGAGGTCCTCCACGTCCCGCAGGCACTCCTCGTAGCAGGAGCGAGAAGTCCATACCACGGCCCCGTTCCCCGATGTGAGGGACAGGTCAAGCGGATCGACAATGAGAAGTTTAGCCATGGGAGAAAATTCGCTCGGAGCACTGAGAAGCGTGCCGAGCTGGGAATCCATTACGCGCACAAATGAAAAAAAGGCGACTCAGCTTAACACTGAGAACGCCCTTTCACACTCTTTTAAATTACCTAGGAGCCGCTAGCCTCATTCCACTAGGGCGAACAAACGATCCTCGTCTTCCCATAGGGTAACGTCGTTGGCCGCGAGATGCACTTCGCGATCAGACGCTTTCAGCTCCTTGAGCGAACCGTCGAGGGACGCGATGTATAAGGTGCAGAGCACGCCCGTGGTACG
>JBNKSG010000015.1:0-32644 GCA_050297195.1 Opitutaceae bacterium
AGCGCTTGGGCAGATATGGAGGAATGGTTGAGCGTGATGGATGCCAGCGAGCTGGTGGAGGAGGAGAGCCTCGATGCCTTTGAGGAGCGCTTGGATTCGCTGGTGGACCAGCCGCGGGAGGATTGGTTTTCGGATGGGAGCATGGAGGCGACTGATTTTTTGGCTTCGCAGTCGAAGGAGTCTACGCTGCAGTTCTTGGAGTCGTTGGATATGGCGATGCAGAGCGCCTCGCGGCTTTCTTCAGGTGAGGCGGGCATGCTGGGGGAGAACGACATGCGGCAGCTGAGCAAGGGTATCGAGAATTTGGATCTCGGGACTTTGTCCTTGCGGGAGGACTTGATGAAGACTTTGAGCGAGATGGCGGAGTCGGGCCAGAGTTCCGTGGACCAGCAGACGCTGCAGGAGATGCTGGACCGGATGAAGGAGGGAGCGGAAACGGTGCGACAGGGCATGGGGATACCGCGTTACAATATGGAGCCCATGTATTCGGAATCTAATACGTCAGGTGGCGAAGGCGAGGAGGGGGAGTCGGGGCCGACGCCTTTGACCATTAGCGATGAGGCGAGTACGGATTTGGCCGGGAAGCTGGAGGGGATTTCCAACGATGACCGAGAGCGGGCTATTTTGGGCGACACGGCTTTCACGAGCGAAGTTAGGATCGAGGATTTCGAGCGCGAGCGCAGCGGGAAGCAAGCGGGTGAGCGGACTCACAACGTAGGTGAGGGCGGCTCTGCGGTTTGGCAGTCGCGGGCGCGCCCCAAGGAACAGGATTTATTGAAGAAGTATTTTGGCAATGACTAGTATGACGACCCCAAGCCCGATCACGGAAGCCCGTGTTAAGGAGATTCAAACGAAGTTAACGGCTCTCACCGGGGCCTTGAACCAGGTGCTTTTCGGGCAGGAGAAGACGGTGGAGCTGGTGGTGGTGGCCTTGTTGGCACGTGGGCATGTATTGCTGGAAGGATTACCGGGGCTGGGCAAGACGGAGCTGGTGAAGGCGCTTTCCAAGGCGATCCAGCTCAAGCAAAACCGGGTGCAGTTTACGCCGGACCTTCTGCCGGGCGACATTACGGGAAACCCGGTTTTGCAGGAGTCGGAGACGGGGCAGCGAAGCTTCGTGTTCCAGAAGGGGCCTTTGTTTGCGGAGCTGCTCTTGGCGGATGAAATCAATCGCGCTTCGCCCAAGACGCAGTCGGCCTTGCTGGAGGCGATGCAGGAACGCAGTGTTTCTGTGTTTGGCGAAAGCCATCGCTTGCCGGATCCGTTTTTCGTTTTCGCGACGCAGAACCCGATCGAGCTGGAGGGCACGTATCCGCTGCCGGAGGCCCAGATTGACCGCTTCTTGTTCAAGCTGTCGATGGAGCGAGGGGATCGCTCTGTCATTGAAAAGATCGTACAGCATCGCGATTTGGGAGGCGAGGTTTCGGTTTCCCAAGTGATGACGCGGGAGGAGCTGCTGGAAGCCAGCTCTTTGACGCGGGAGGTTTTTCTGCCGCCGGAGGTGGTCGCCTACATCGCCCGTTTGGTGGAGGCGACGCATGCGGGTAAGTCGAAAGCGGCCAGTGGGGTGCGATTCGGTTGCAGTCCCCGAGCGGCGATCAGCTTGGCTGCTTCGGCCCGGGCCCGGGCTTTGTTGAATGGACGTGTGTATGCGAATTTCGAGGACGTGCAAGGCTTGGCGATTCCGGTGCTGCAGCATCGCATCATCATGGACTACCAAGCGAAGGTGGAGGGTGTGACTGGGGATTCTGTGGTGAACTTGCTGCTGGAAGAGATCTCGCCGGATGGCGTTACGCTCCCGAACTCCTTGAAGTCAGCTAAACTGTAAGGGCATTTATGATACGGGTTTCGCTTTTATTGGGTTTGGTGGTTTTGCTTTGCGCGCAAGGGTTTGCTCAATCGCAAATCGTCACGATTGACGGCGAGGAGCAGCGCGCGTCGGTTTCGCGGCTGTACGAGGAGGTGGTGATTGGCGGTTACTTGCCGTTGCGGATCCTTATCGAGAACAAGACGGATCGGCCACAGAAGTGGGGCTTGGCGACGAAGAGCAGCATCGAGGAAAATCGCGGTTCGGTTTTGGCGTTTTCCCAGCAGTTCGAGGTGGCGGGGAATGCGACGGAGGTTTTCGACGTGTTGGTGCCGACCCCGACTTATGTGGATTTCGAGGCGGCTCGCAATCAAGGCTACTATTATGGCTTCTCGTCGATCACGGTGCGCGGCACATTGGTGGGGCCGAACGAAGAGCGGAGCTTTTCCTGTTATTCGTCAGGCAAGACGGATTTCGAATCCTTGCTTTCAGCCCTCGCTGGCAGGCATGGACTGGATATCGTGGGGTACGGGAAGGAGATGAAGCCTTACCTTCCGGAGAGGTACTTCGAAGAAACGCGTGGCTATGTCCCGCCCCACGAGCGCTACGAAATCCAGCTTGTCGAGTTGCAGGCGAACTCGATGCAGACGGATTGGCGCGCTTATTGGGGATTCGGCCTGATCTTCCTTTCCTCTCGGGAGCTGAACGCCTTAAGCCCGTTGCAGCTGCAAGCCTTGATGAATTGGGTGCGGGCGGGGGGCGTGCTGGCGCTTCCGGATTGGACTTGGGGGCGAAATCGGACGATTCAGGAACTTGCGCAGAGCGACTTCGATGCTGGAGTTTGCTTTTATGGTTTGGGGAAGGTGCAAGCGGGGCCGATCAAGGGTGGATACAGTGCGGTCGTCAACTCGGTGAGCTCGGAAGGTTCGTTTCCGCTCAACAAGCTTAGCGTGTCAGGAGTGTTTGGGTACAATATCGACGATTTCGCCAATGCGGGTGGCTACTACGTGGTGCTGATGTGTTTCATTGTATTGGTGGGGCCGGTGAACGTGATGTTCTTTTGCCGCGGTCGGCGCCGCTACCGGATCTTTTTGACGACGCCGCTCATCGTGGTGGCGTGTTTGAGCTTGATCGCATTGTATTCACTTTTGAGGGACGGTGTAGGCGGAGCGGGCGAACGGTTTCGCGTTTCGGTTTTGGGGGGCGATTCGAATCAAGCGTTGAGGATTCAGTCGCAAGGTTCGCAGCTGGGGATGATTTTCGATCGCTCCTTTGAGGTTCCTGAAAGGGCCCATGTGGAGCGCTTCCACATCCCGGGCGGTTCCCGCAAGCGTTTCGAAAGCGATGGGACGAGTCGCGATGGGGACTGGTTCATCTCACGTTCCAAGAATTCCCATTTGATCGCCTGGGCGGAGTCTTCCCGCGAGCAGGTTCGCTTGGAAGGCGAGAGTCCCAAGGGGGAGCTCGTGGTTAGCTCGCGAATTAAGGGCAGAGTGTCGCCTTTCGTACTCAAGGACAAGGACGGGAATTTCTGGTTTACGGAGAGCTTGTCTCTGGGCGAGAGCAAGGCCCTTGCTCAGATCGACGCCAAGGAGGCGAAGCGTTACCAGTCGCAGCTCGCCCAAGGCAAGGCTCAGGGGCTCTATTCCAGGACGATGGACCGTCAACTGCGAGGGGATGGCGTTTTCTTCGGGGAACTGAAGAACGATGCGTCGCTTGCGTGGGATACCTTGGGAACGGTGGATTGGGAGGATGGCGGGCACTTGGTCGTGGGCCAAGTTGTCGAATCCGGAAAGGAGGGAGAGTAGTATGAGTTCGGATACGGAATACGTGGAGGAACCGGCGATCTGGGTAGAGAACTTGGAGCGGCGCTTTGGGTCGCTCAAGGCGGTGGACGGGATCTCGTTTTCGGTGGAGCGTGGCAAGGTGGTCGGTTTCATCGGGGCCAATGGAGCCGGCAAGACGACGACCATGCGCATCCTTTCGACCTTGGACGTTCCCGATTCCGGTACGGTGAAGGTGATGGGTTACGATGTGGTTTCGCAAGCAGCTGAAGTACGGAGGTGCTTGGGCTGGATGCCGGACGCTTTTGGGAAGTACAAGAATCTGGACGTGCGCGAGTACTTGGACTTTTTCGCGCGGGCTTACGGATTGAAGGGGGACTTGCGGCGCCGGCGCATGCAGGAGGTGAGCGAGTTTACGGAGCTGGACCGGATCGCGAACAGCCCTGTGTTTACTTTGTCCAAGGGGCAGAGCCAGCGCTTGAGTCTTGCCCGCACCTTGCTGAACGATCCGGCGGTCTTGATTTTAGACGAGCCGGCGGCCGGATTGGATCCGAAGGCGCGGGTGGAACTGAAGCGGCTGGTGCGATTGCTCGCGTCCATGGGCAAGACGCTGTTCATCAGTTCCCATATTCTTTCCGAGCTCGACGAGGTGTGCGACAGCCTGCTGTTCATCGAAGACGGTAAGGTATTATTCCAAGGCAAGTCGGACGACTTGAAAGGGCATTCGGGAGAGCGGGCGCTGGTGGAGATCGAGACGGAGGGAGATCCGGCGGCTTTGATGGCCTGGCTGAATTCCCATCCTTCCGTGCAGGTGGACCGGGAGGCGGGTCAGACTTGCTTCGTGTCGCTCGACCCTGCGGCGCTCGGTCGCCGGGATTTGCTGCGCAGCTTGATCGCGGACGACATCCCGATCGTGGGCTTCAGGAAAACGGAGCGCAAGCTGGAGGAAGCGTTTATACACCATTTGAAAGTGGCAGGAGAAAGGAAGGTCGGATCATGATCGATAGAATCGCGAGGAGGATCGACTCCTATGTGCCGTCTGTAGTGACGAAGGAGATACGGCAGGGCTTGAACGGCTGGGGCTTCTTGGCCCAGTTTTACGGGGTGCATGCGGTGATGGCGTTTGTTACCTTGGCCCAGATGGCGACGCTGAGCCAAGGGCTTCAGAGTCACTTCTTTTTCGGGCGAGGCGTGTTCTGGGTCATGCTGGAGGCCTATTTCATCTTTTTGGTGCCCTTAATGAGCATCAATGCGATTTCTTCCGAGAAGCAGGGCGGCACGATCGAGCTGATCCGCATGACGGGTCTGGGCGCTCGGGGAGTTGTCTGGGGGAAATGGGCCTACCAGGCTCTCTTCATCTTGATGGTAGGAGTATCCGTTTTTCCATACATAATTCTCTACCACTTCGTATCGGGGAGCGATTTGATGGGTGAATCCTCGATGCTGTTGTTCTTGATCGTAGGATCGCTGATCGTGCTTGGAGTTTCGGTAGGGGCTTCTGGATACGGGACGAACCATTTCAAATCACTGGTTTTCGTAGGGGTGCTGCTGGCTCTTTTCTTCGGGGGAGTCGGGCTTTACAACTCGATGTTGCGGGGTGGAGCGAGCCCGCTGGGTTGGAAAGGCTTGGTGTTGCTGCTCAGCGTTGGCGGGGCGCTGATGGTCTTTATGTTGGAAGTGGGGGCGGCCCACGTTGGCTCGCGAGTGGACGGCCACTCGTTTGTGCTGCGCTTGCTCGGCTTGCTCTTGTTGCTGATGCCGATGGCGTTGATTGCCTTCGATTTCTTCGCGGAGTTTTGCTTGGGAGCGATCATCGTGACGATCATCGTGGTTCCCTGGTTTGCCTTGATGAGCGGTCCGGTGATGGTGCCGGGGCCGTATCGGCGCTATGTGCGCTTTGGCGCGATAGGCCGGTGGGCGGGGCGTTTTCTCTTTTACCCAGGCTGGGTGAGCGGCGCGATCTACGCGGCGGTCTTGCTGGCGCTGTTCATCGCGGGCTTGTTTGGGGCGGCTGCGTTCGACTTGGCGGATATCTCCATGAAGGACGCGGGGGAAATGTCGTATGTGTTTTGCGCCTTGGCGACGATTCCCTTTCAGGTGTGCCTAGTGCGGGCCTTGGTTCAAAAGGACGAGACGGATTTGGCGCTTTCCAAAGTGATCGTGATCAATATCGCTTTGGTGCTGATCGCTTTTGGGTTTGGCGTGGTGAAGGTTTATTTCGGATTCGATATGACGCCGTGGACCTCCTTCGTTCCGAGCAGCGCGATCATTTATGCGTTTTTTGGAGCGTTCAACAGTGGTTCGGACCTGTTTGGGGCGCATCAGCTCATCGCAGGGATCGGGCAATTCGTTGTTGTCTTGATGGTGATCCTGATGGGGCAACGGTACTGGGATCGCTACGATCAGCTGGAGGCGAAGGCGGCGGAGATTGACCGCGAGCGTTCACGCGTTCGCTAGAGGCTAAGAATGGAAGCGAAGGAGCTAGCTGAATTGCTGGAGAAGGCGCGTTCGGAAGGGGTGGGCTTGGCTCGCAAGTACCGGCTGAACTTGCGCCAACCCAAGGTGTCCGGGACGTGCGGTAACTGGCTGGGAGTGGGGATCGGCAGCTCGGTGGACTTTCAGGACCATCGGTCCTATGCGATCGGGGACGACCCGCGCTACATCAACTGGCAGGCTTACGCTCGCTCGGGCGAGTACACGATGAAGCTTTATCGCGACGAGGTGAGTCCTTCGGTGGACCTTGTATTCGATTGTTCCTTATCGATGTTCCATTCGCCTGAGAAGCTCGGGAGGTCGCTGGCCTTGTTCTATTTTTGCGTGGAAAGCGTGATCGAGCAAGGCGGAGCGTTGAAGTGTTTCGCGGTGGACGACGCGGATTGCCGCCAATTGTCCACGGATTCGGTCTTGGGAGGAAAGTGGTTGAAGCAAGAGCAAGGGCCGGCGAGCTCTCTGGCTCCGAAGTTCGAGGCAATCGCATGGAGGTCGCAGTCGGCGCGTATCCTCGTGTCGGACCTTTTGTATCCAGGAATGCCTAACGAATTGTTGCGTCGCTTCGGGACTGGGGCGTCGTGGAAGGCGATCGTGCGGACGTTTAGCGAGGAAGAAGCGTCACCCAGCTGGAACGGAGGGATGAAGCTGGTGGATAGCGAGACCGGAGGGGAGCGTATCTTGTATTGCGACCGACGCCTTTTGGCTTCGTATCGAAAAAATTACGACAAGCATTTTTCATTGTGGAGCGAGCATGCTCAACGGAACGCGGTGGCGTTCCTGAGCGTGAAGGTGGAGGAAGACGTGGGGAGTCAATTGGGCAAACAGGGGGCGTTGAGCGGTTTGATCGCGGTATGAACCTGTACTTTGCAAATCCGTTTGGCCTGATGGCCTTGCTGGCGATCGGCCCATTGGTTTATCTTCACTTCTTTCGAAGGCAAACGCGTAGGCAGGTTGTGAATACGCTTTTTCTTGTCGAAAAGTCTTCCATCAATCGGGAAGCGGGGAACTTGCGAGACCGTTGGCGGCGTTCGACTTCCTTTTGGCTGCAGCTGGCTGCGCTCTTGGTTTTAGCGTGGTTGTTGGCCGAGCCGCGCTGGGCGAATACGCAACGAGTCGGGAAGCTCGCATTTGTTTTGGACAGTTCCGCATCGATGTCGGCGTTCCGCGAGGAGACGGCGGGGGAGATCAGAAAAGTGGGGAAGCTGATGGGAGAACGCTTGCCGGCGGTGGAGTATGCCTTGCTGGAGAGCGGTTCAGCGGGGGGAGCCTTGTATCGGGGCCGCAGCTTAGGTGACTTGCTCGCGGCCTTGCACGCTTGGGCTCCGCGTCTGGGAGGGCATTCGGCGAGGGAGAGCTTGCGGGATGCCCGCGAATTGGTCGGCAGGGATGGGTTTGTGGTTTGGGTGAGCGACCGTAGGAGTGAAGAGACTACGGATGGGGTAGAGGAACTGCTGGTAGGGCGAGCTCTGGAGAATGTCGGAGTGGCAGGCGTGCGCGTGTATCGAGAAGGCGGTGACAGGCGTTGGCGTGCGATCGTGAGCAACTATGGGCTGGAAAAGGCGAGCCGGGAATGGTGGCTGGAGTTCGAGGGAGGTCGCAGTCCGAGCAAGGCTTTGGAAGTCGAGGCAGGGCGGTCGGTCGTGTTGGAGGGGCGTTTCCCGGAGGGGAAGGATGCGGTTGGACTCGCCTTGACGAGCGATTCGTTTGGCCTGGACGACTTTGCTCCGATTTTGGTGGAGCAAGGAAAAGGCTTGTCGCTTTGGCTTGCGGAGTCGGACCGGTACGCTGCCCTTTTTCGCCGGCTCGCGGATAGCGTCGCAGGCAGCCGTATCGCCCAGGAGCGGGAGCGGGCTGACTTGGAAATGCGAACCGTGTTGGCTGGAGATAGCCTGGATGCGCCTGCTGCTGGTATCTATTTCGTTTCGGGTGAAGACGAGAAGCCTGCCGCGATCGCGCGAGGCGTGCTGGTTCCCAGCAACCATAGCTACAATGAGAGCCTTTCATGGGAAGGGCTTTACTTAAGGAGCGGCCGGCGTTTGGAGACGACGCCGCAGGACGAGGTGCTCTTGTGGATGGGAGGCGAAGCTCTGGTGTTTCTGCGAGGGAAAGCTCTTGTATTCAACTTTGAGGTACGCGAGTCGAACTTGGATCGCTTGCCCGCTTTTGTGCTGTTGGCGGGGCGTCACCTCGAGAGCTTACGCAGCCAGAAACCTGCATTTGAGGTTGTTGACTGCGATACGGGGCAGGAGCTGGCCCTAGCGCTCCCTGCTAAGGAGGGTGTAGCGATTATGAGGGAGTGGCGTATCGGAGATGAAGATACGGTTGCTCGAGAACTCGGTTCGCGGGCGAGGGCACCTTGGGAGCCTCGGTTTTTCTCGGTGGAGCAAAACGGTATCCAGCTGCTTAAGGGTGCGGCCCGTTTCGCGGACGTGCGCGAGTCGAACTTCCAGGCTGCGAGTTCCGGTTTCGATATCGAGGCTTTCGACGGGAAGGTAGTCGAGACCTATTACGACGACGATTTCTACGCGTCGATTTGGTTGCTTTGCTTAGGAGGGCTAATGTTGGCGGCTTGGGCTGCCTGCTACCGGGAGAACCTATGACGTTTTCGAATCCAGAATGGTTGTTGCTGATTCCGCTCTACCTGTTGCTCGGGTGGCAGTTTCCGGCATTGGGCCTGAAGAATCCGTGGCGGATCGGCTGCTGGCTACTGTTGGTGGTGGCCTTACTGGATCCGCAGCTGCGATTGAAGGTGAAAGGCGTAGACTTGTGGGTCTTGGTGGACCGTTCCGATTCGGCGCGCGAGTGGACGGAAGCGAATCTAGGCGAATGGGAAACGATTTTGGGCCAGAGCAAGGGGGAGCACGACCTCTTGCATCTCGTGGATTTCGCGGCGGAAGCGCGGGCGCGTTCGGCGAGCGAATCGAGTTTCGTGCTGGAGAACCGAGACCAGTCGAACCTAGGGTTGGCTCTGAGGCAGGCCTTGCTGCTGCGAGACAAGGACAGGGCGAGCAAGGCCTTGTTGTTGAGCGATGGATACTACACGGACTCCTTGGAAGGCTTGGACAGTGCCTTGTTGGAAGTGGGCGTGCCCTTTGACTATCGCTTGTCGTCCAAGCGGGTGTTAAAGGATTTTCAAGTGAGCCGGTTGTTTTTGCCGGATGGAGTGCGGGTCAACGAGGCCTTCGCGATCGATACGCGGATCGAGGGCGGCAACGACGAGACGGTGCGCTACACGGTGTTTCGCAACGACGAGCCGATTCACAGCGGGCAGGCTCAGATGCGGGATGGGAAGCGGGACCTGCGCTTCTTCGATCGGGTGGACCGGGCCAGCTCGGTGGCTTACTCGGTCCTGATTGATGCGGAGGGGGATCAAGTTCCGGGGAATGACCGGATGACGCGATGGGTGCAGGTGGATGGACCGAAGCGTATTCTGCTGATTTCGAATTTCGTGCAAGACGCGGTGGGACAGGTGTTGGCGAAAGGCGGATTTGCAGTGGAGCGGGTGGAGGACTTTTCGCAGCTCGATGCGCGAAGTTTGTCGGGCGTGAGCGCGGTGGTAGTCAATAACGTATCCGCAAACGAGATACCGACGGATTTTTTGAAGGCGATGGACTTTTTTGTGCGGGAGCAGGGCGGAGGGCTTTTGATGTTGGGCGGTCCTTCGAGCTTCGGTTCCGGCGGTTATTACGGGTCGCCTTTGGAACCGCTGATTCCGGTGTCCATGGAACTGAAGCAGGACCACAAGAAATTGGCGGTAGCGATGTGCGTGGTGGTGGATCGCTCCGGAAGCATGAGCGCGGGAGTCGAGGGTATGGGAGGGATGCGTAAGATCGACTTGGCCAATGCCGGGGTGGCTCAGGCGATCGGCATGTTAGGTCGACAGGACGCGATCGCGTATTTGGCGGTGGATACGGAGGCCCATGTGGTGGTTCCCTTGACGGACGTGCATTCGAACCGTTCGCAGGTGCTCGACCTGGTGCGTCGGGTGGACAGCATGGGCGGGGGGATTTACGTGTACGAAGGTCTGGCAGCGGGCTGGAAGGAATTGCAGCAGAGCCAAGCTGGGCAGCGGCACATGATACTCTTTTCCGATGCTCGGGATTCCGAAATGCCTGGCGACTACGAAACCTTGATCAAGGAAATGGTGGAGAAGAAGACCTCGATCAGCGTGATCGCCATGGGAGAGCCGACGGACCCTGATGCAGAGTTGCTCAAGCACATCGCGGAGCTGGGGGGCGGTAGGATCTTTTTCAATACGAATGCTGCGGATCTGCCTGCCCTGTTTACGCAAGAAACGGTAGCTATCGCTCGCTCTGCTTTTATCGAAGACGAGACAAAGACGCAGGCGACGGCAGGGTGGTTGGAATTGGGAGGGGAAATGGTAGATTGGCTGTCGTTGGTTCAAGGATACAATCTTTCCTATTTGCAGGAGGGAGCGACCATGGCCTTGGCGACGGACGACGACTATCAGGCTCCTTTGGTGGCTTTCTGGCAAAAGGGAGTCGGGCGAGTGGGAGCGGTGACCTTTGCCATGGGAGGCGAGCATGCGTGGCGGGCATTGGCTTGGAAGGAGTACGGGGACTTTGCCCAGACGCTTTGCCGTTGGCTGAGCGGCAGCCGCCAGCCGGAGGGCGTGAGCGTGGAATCGACGGTGACGGGAAATCAGCTCACCTTGGACCTCTACTATGACGAGAACCGTACGGATCTCATGGGCCAGCAGCTGCCGCTCGTGAAGCTAGCGGAGGGGCGGGCGACGCGGGAGCTCGTTTGGGAGCGAGTGGAGCCGGGGCATTTGCAGCTACGCAGTGCCCTAGCGAGCAACCTGCCGGTACGAGGGGCGGTGAGGCTGGGCGATGGAGCTTACTCGGTGGGACCGTTTTTTGTCGGTAGCGACGAGGAATGGCGTACGGATTTGCAGCGTATCCAAAATTTGAGTGCCTTGTCGAAGGTGACGGGCGGCAAGGAACTGCTGGACTTGAGCGACGCGTGGAAGCACCCGCCGCGCTTGCAGGCGGTGTCGCTGCGACCTTGGATTTTGCTGGGCTTGGTCCTGGTTTTCCTAGCGGACGTGGCGATCACGCGGCTGGGGATGTTTCGCCACCTTTTGGGGAGGTAGAAGGACCGTAGCGCTGAGCTTTAGCCAGCGTTGAATTTTTGATCAGCCCTACGCGGTGGGGATTTTGACTTGTTCGAAGAGGCTTTCGAGCAGGGTGTGGACCACGTCTACGGTGAAGGCGTTTCCGACTTGGTGCAGGAGATCGGTCTCTTTGACGCCATCGACTCGCTTTTGGTAGGTCTTGTCGAAGCCTTGCAGGCCGAGGCCTTCCAGTCCGGAAATCTTTCTGAGTTCTCCGTCGCGGGCGTAGAGCAGGCCGTGGCGACCGGAGCGCAGGGTGGGGGCGACTTTCTTGAAGATCCGCAGGTCGGACTGGCGGGTGTCGATGATGGTGCAGTTGGGAAGGGCCTTCAGGTCCTCGACGGTGGTGCCGGAGGGCTTGTTGTATTTGTTGTTCAAATACTTTTCGAGGTAGTCGTAGCCTTCTGGTGTGACGGCAAATTTGGGATCCTTGGAGGTGAGGATGTGGCGAAGCTGTTTTTGCTTCTTCTTGGGCTCGGGGAACTTGAATTCGAAGTCGTGGCTCACTAGGTCCTCGCGGATGCCAACGAAGTAGACGCGCTCGCGCATCTGCGGGATTCCGTAGTCGGCGGAAGACACGAGCTTCCAGGTGACCTTGTAGCCGACGGAGCGAAGCTCGATGAGGATTTGCTTGAGGGTTTCGCCTTTGTTGTGGCTGATGAGGCCTTTGACGTTTTCCAGCAGGAAGTAGTCTGGCTTTTTGGCGGAAAGGATGTCGCTAAGGGCGAAGATGATTTGGCCGCGTGGATCCTTGAAGCCTTCGCGTCGGCCGACGATGGAGAAGGTTTGGCAGGGGAAGCCGCCGAGCATCACGTCGAAGTCGGGCACCTCGTGTGGGTCCATCTTGGTGAGGTCGCCGAGGTCGATGAGGGGTTCCCAGAGGTTTTCTAGGTCATGCAGCATGCGGTAGGTCCGCTTGGCTTTGGCGCTGATTTCCGAGTAGCCGACGCATTCGCCGCCCAGTTTTACGGCGGCGGCGTGGCCGGCGCCAATGCCAGCGCAGAAGTCGAGGAAGCGGAAAGTCGGGTTGTCGGCGTGCATGAAAGGAGGAAGTTCGGGCGGAGAGGGAGCGTCTCCGCGAGTGTGAAAGCGATGAGGTGTAAGGACGTTCCGCGAAACGTCAAAAGGCAAAACGCGCGGTTTTTCTTTTGCGGAAAAAAGCAGTGGGCGAGTAGCTGGACAGCGGGCGGGCCGTGTTCTCAAGCCGTTGAAGTGGCGAGGCTTGATCTTCATGATGGTTTTCGAGCGGGGGGCGTGGTCCAGCTTGAGTCTTCCCCATTCATTGATTTGGGGCGAGGGTGGAAGTCGAACGTAGCGCTGAGCTTCAGCCAGCGTCCGCGGAGGGAGGATACTGCGCCGGCTGTTGCTGACTGAAGCTCAGCACTGCAAAAAGGGCGACTTCCGCTTGTGCCGGAAGTCGCCCTGTTGAGTGGAATTTGGTTTCGGCTCGCGCTTACTTGAGGTCGAAGCGGTCGGCGTTCATGACCTTGGTCCAGGCGGCGACGAAGTCCTTGACGAACTTATCTTGCGAATCGCTGCAGGCGTAGACTTCGGCGAGGGCGCGCAGCTCGGAGTTGGAGCCGAAGGTGAGGTCGACTCGGGTGGCGGTGCGTTTGATCTCGCCGGTTTTGCGGTCGCGTCCGTCGAAGTGCTCTTCTTCGTCGGACTGCGGGAACCAGGCTACGCTCATGTCGAGCAGGTTGACGAAGAAGTCGTTGCTGAGGGTGCCGGGCTGGTCGGTGAAGACGCCGTGCTTGGAGCCGTCCCAGTTGGTATCGAGGACTCGCATGCCTCCGACGAGGACGGTCAGTTCTGGAGCGGTAAGTCCGAGGAGCTGAGCTTTGTCTACCAGTAGTTCTTCCGCGGATACGGTGTAGCGGGCCTTGAGGTAGTTGCGGAATCCGTCGGCCATGGGCTCGAGCGGTTCGAAGGCTTCGATGTCGGTCTGCTCTTGGGATGCGTCCATGCGGCCTGGAGTGAAGGGCACGGTGATGTGGTGTCCGGCATCTTTGGCTGCTTTCTCCACGGCGGCGCATCCTGCGAGTACGATGAGGTCGGCGAGGGAGACGGTCTTTGCGAAATCGCTTTGGATGGATTCGAGGGTGCGGAGCGCTTTGTCGAGCTGGGTGGGTCGGTTGACTTCCCAGTCCTTTTGTGGAGCGAGGCGGATGCGGGCTCCATTGGCTCCGCCTCGCATATCCGATCCGCGATAGGTGGAGGCGGATGCCCAAGCGGTGGATACGAGTTCCGAAACGGTGAGGCCGGAATCGAGGATCTTTGACTTGAGAGCGGCGATGTCGGCGTCGTCGATCAGCTCGTGGTCGATCGCGGGGATGGGGTCTTGCCAAATGAGCGCTTCGTCGGGGACTTCGGGGCCGAGGTAGCGGACGCGGGGTCCCATGTCGCGGTGGGTTAGCTTGAACCAGGCGCGAGCGAAGGCGTCGGCGAACTGGTCGGGATTTTCGTAGAAGCGCCGCGAGATCTTTTCGTATTCGGGATCGAAGCGAAGCGACAGGTCAGTGGTGAGCATGGACGGCGCGATTTTTTGGGAACTGTCGTGGGCGTGGGGAACGGTGCCTTCTCCGGCCCCGCCTTTGGGCTTCCATTGGTGGGCGCCGGCGGGGCTTTTGGTGAGTTCCCATTCGTACTCGAAGAGGTTCTTGAAGAAGCCGTTGCTCCACTGGGTCGGAGTGGTGGTCCATGTGACTTCCAATCCGCTGGAAATGGTGTCGCCCGCCTTGCCGGAGCCGTGGCTGCTGGTCCAGCCGAGGCCTTGCTCGTGAAGGGGGGCGGCTTCGGGTTCGGGGCCGACGGCAGCGGCGTCGCCTGCTCCGTGGGTCTTGCCGAAGGTGTGTCCGCCGGCGATGAGGGCCACGGTTTCTTCATCGTTCATGGCCATGCGGGCGAAGGTTTCGCGGATGTCCTTGGCGGCGGCGACGGGGTCGGGGTTGCCGTTTGGTCCTTCCGGGTTGACGTAGATGAGTCCCATCTGCACGGCGGCGAGCGGGTTTTCGAGGTCGCGGTCACCGGAGTAGCGTTCGTCGTCGAGCCAGGTCTGTTCCTTGCCCCAGTAGATGTCCTTTTCCGGTTCCCAGATGTCGGCGCGTCCGCCGGCGAAGCCGAAGGTTTTGAAGCCCATGGATTCGAGGGCGACGTTGCCGGTGAGGATCATGAGGTCGGCCCAGGAGATCTTGCGGCCGTATTTTTGCTTGATGGGCCAGAGGAGGCGACGGGCCTTGTCGAGGTTGACGTTGTCGGGCCAGCTGTTGAGCGGGGCGAAGCGTTGGCTGCCGGTGCCGCCGCCGCCGCGTCCGTCGCCGGTGCGGTAGGTGCCGGCGCTGTGCCAGGCCATGCGAATGAAGAGTGGGCCGTAGTGGCCGAAGTCGGCCGGCCACCAGTCCTGGGAGTCGGTCATGACAGCGTGCAGGTCCTTTTTGACCGCTTCGAGGTCGAGGCTCTTGAACTCCTCGGCGTAGTCGAATTCCTCGCCCATGGGGTCGGAGAGGGAGGAATGTTGGCGCAGGATATCCAGCTTGAGCTGGTTCGGCCACCAATCGTGGTTGGCGGTGCCTTGGCCTGCTGAATGGTGGAAGGGGCATTTGCTTTCGGATGTCATAATTGGATCGTTGGGTTTTCGGGTTCGTAGAAGCTTATTGCGAAAGGGGGAAAGTCCAACGCCTGAGAGCAATTAGACCGGCGCTTTGCAGTCGCCCTAATGGAGCGATGTCGGAACGACTCGCGAAGATGGACACGCAGAATAGCGCTATTTGGTTGATAACGGAAATACTTGTTATTCATATCTTGCATAGATGACATCTATGGAGATCCACCAGCTGCGCTACTTCGTCGAAGTGGTGCAAACGGGCAGCTTCACGCGGGCGGCTTCGCGTTGTTCGGTGACGCAGCCGACGCTCAGCCACCAGATCAAGAAGTTGGAGCAGGCGCTAGGGGAGCCGTTGCTGACGCGTAGCCGAAAAGGGGCCCAGACGACGGCTTTTGGCCGTTCTTTCTTTCGGCGGGCGATCACGATCTTGGGCGAGCTGAAGGCGGCCAGCGAGGATGCCTCGGCCTACCGCGGCGAAACGCGAGGAGAGCTTCGCCTTGGAGTGATCCCGACCATCGCTCCTTACCTGATGCCTACGGTTTTGGGCTTGGCCCGGGAGCGGCTTCCGCAGCTTACCTTCGATATTTCGGAGGATACGACGGAGAATTTGCTTGTATCCATGAAGGAAGGACGGGTGGAGCTCGCTTTGTTGAGCTTGCCGGTGGAGGGGGACGAGTGGGTGACGGAGGAGCTGGCGCAGGACGAGATATTGGTGGCGTTGCCGGAGACGCATCGCTTGGCTAGGAAGAAAGGTATCCAGCTGTCGGAGCTGGCGAGCGAGCCGATCATCTTGATGAAGGAGGCGCATTGCTTGCGGGGGCAGGCTTTGGCGATCTGCAACAATATCGGTTGGAGTCCGGAGGTCTTTTTTCAGAGTGCCCAGATCGAAACTTTAGTTTCGATGGTGGAAGCGGGATTTGGCGTGTCGTTTGCTCCGGCGATGGCGCGGGCGCGGCTGGCTGGCCGCAAGATCGCCTTGCGCTCCTTGGCGCCGTCAGCGGCGCACCGCTCGATCGCTCTGGTGTATCCGCGGCAGGCCGCCCGGACGCGAGCGTTTTGCAGCTTCGTGGAGATTTGTCGCGAAGCGGTTGGGGGGTGAAAATTGAAGATTGAAGATTGAAGATTGGAGATTGGAGATTGGAGATGGGAGGTGGAAGATGGTGGAGGGGGCGGTTTTTGTTGGCTGGTGATCGATTCTACACGTCGGGATTCTGTGGTGCGAGTCTTGCTCTAGGGGTGGGCTTGAAAGCGCATTCTTAAGGCAGTGGTACTCATTCGGATTCTTTGTATTCTAGCGGCCCTTGTCCTGTTTTCCTTGGGGTTGAGGGGGCAGGGATTTCCTCCGGAATTGGCTGGAGCCTTGGAGTCTCTTGATCGGTTTATGTTGGCGGGCAAGGCGGAGGACGCGCGGCGTGGAGCCCAGTTGCTCGACATGTACGAGACGAGCCCGCGCAAGGCGGAACGAGAGATCGCGAGCTACTTCGAACAGAAGCGTTCGCACTTTGCCGACTATGTATCCATCTCGAACGATATCTATGGATACGAGTTTAAGGAAAATGGATACAGGGGGCCAAACCTTTCGCTTGAGGGCAGGTTGGAAACGACGGCCGGATTCACGGCTGAGTTTGCTGCGCGCTTGGTCTTCCGCGATCAGCGCTGGCGGATTCTGAGCGTGGAGATCGACTGAATCATGAGCTTCATTAGTTAGAGCGTGCGCGGACTTGATTGGGGGGGCTGCAATGCTAGGCTTTTTCGATGCCCCAAGACACTGCCCCTAAGACCCGCGGGAACGCGGGCAAGCTCTCCTTTATCGAAAACCTAGGATTTGGCTTGGGAGACATGGCTTCCAACCTGTTCTTCCAGACCTTTAATATCTTTCTTCTCTACTATTATACGGACGTATTTGGTATCGCTCCTGCCGTAGCGGGGACCATGTTTTTCCTCGTACGCTTTTTCGATGCGGCGAACGACCCGATTATGGGCGTAATAGCGGATCGAACGAAGACGAAGTGGGGTAAGTATCGGCCCTATCTGTTGTGGATGGCGATACCGTATGGGATTTGTGGGTACTTGATTTTTGCGAATCCGGATCTTGGGGAGACGGGCAAAGTGGTGTACGCGACTGTGACTTATGCGCTGATGTTGATGGCGTACACGGCGATTAATGTTCCGTATTCGTCGCTGATGGGAGTGATCAGCCCGTCCTCGCAGGCGCGCACGCTCGCGTCGACCTATCGTTTTGTTTGCGCGTTTGGAGGCGGCTTGTTGATCTCGCTGCTGGTCCGTCCCTTGGTTAAGGAGTTGGGTGGCGGGGACGAGGTCGCAGGTTTTCAGTACACGATGGCGCTATTTGCGGGGCTGTCGATTTTGCTCTTTTGGACTACTTTTGCCACGACTAGGGAACGCGTGCAGCCGCCTAAAGGACAGGTGAACGACATCAAGGGGGAGATCAAGGAGCTGTTTCGCAATAAGCCGTGGATCATCCTGTTCGTGGCGGCCATGTTTTCCACCACCTTTATTATCATGCGAAACTCGGTGACGATCCACTACTTCAAGTATGTGGCGGGAACGGGGGATGACATGTTCGTTTGGATTTTTGACAAGTCCACGTTCTTCCTCAGCTCGAGCATGTTCATGATGATGCTGGGAGTGCTTTGCATGGGCTTCGTGGTACGTCGTTTCGACAAGCGTACGCTTTCGATCGCGCTCACCTTTACGACGGCGGCTTGCTTGGTGGCGTTTTACTTTATCCCGGCCAGCAACTACGGACTGATGCTCGGGGTGAACGCTCTGGCGGCTTTCACGATGGGGCCGACTTCGGCTTTGGTTTGGGCGATGTACGGGGATGTGGCTGACTACGGAGAGTACACGTTTGGACGGCGTTCGACGGGCTTGATCCACTCTGCCACTTTGTTTGCCTTGAAGACGGGATCGATGATCGCCGGCACGCTTGCGGGCTGGGTGCTGGGCTGGTTTGGTTTCGTGGCGAACGAGGAGCAGTCGGCTTCCTCGCTTCTCGGAATCAGCCTCATGTTCTCGATTATTCCAGCTCTGTTTGCAGTAGGCAAGGGGATCGCTTTGATTTGTTATCCTCTAAATGCAGAAAAGGTGGCTGAGGTTGAGAAGGCGTTGGTCGAGCGAAAAGCGAATGCGTGATTGCTCTGGAAAACGGTTCCCGATTTGGAGAGCGACTGCTTTGACGCAAGAGGGTTTTCTGTAGACTTCAGCGTCAGAAGCTAGCTGCCTGGCGCGTGGCATTGGCCCGAAGCCTTGTTCGTTGGCGCTTGCTGAGAGGGGTGGCAAAGGTATCCCCAGTTTTTCAATACAGTGATGGCCTCGGCGATTGCATCGCTGGGTGCTTGGCGAAGAGGGTCTTTCGTTTTGTCGCGGCCGATGGTGGTTCCAGCTTGAGAGTCTGTCTCAAGGGCGGCTTGGATGGGAGCCCAGTCTTTGACGGAGATATCGAGTGCTTTGAACATGCTTGCCAATGTCGGGATGGGTGCTGATTTGAGCGATTCGTAGTCCAGTTCGTAAAAGGGGAGTCCGGCGGATTTAAGTTGGGCGAGCCTTTGACGCACGGCGATCCAGACGCATATCCACGTTTTGGATATGTGCATCGGACTTTCGGGAATCCGCTGTTCTTTGATGAAGGGGAGGTAGTTGCACCAGACTTGCTCGAAGAGGGCGGCGAACTTGGGGTCTTGGTGTTGTTCGGGCTCAACGAAGGCTCGATAGACAGACTTGAGCCATTCGATTGGTTGGCGGTGGATGAAAAGTTGCTTGGCGTTCGGGAAGGCGTGCATGAGCCAATCCGCGATTTCGATGCATTGAGCTCGGTATTTGAAAACCCAACGGGTGTCCGGATAGCGGGCAGGCCATGGCTTGCAATGAAAACGGGTGGAGCTTTCAGCGAGCAGGCAAGATTCGTTGTCCTCTAGAAGTCGTCGCCCGCGCCATTCGGTAAGCAGGGTGGCTGGATCTGGTTCAGAGAGGCTGCAGGTACTTGGGAGGGCCCGGAAAACTTGGCTCATCAATGTCGATCCGCAGCGCCCGACGGAGTGGACGAAGAGGATGCGTGATGAGTCGGGTTGAAGGGTCGAAGCCAGCTGATGAAAGGTTGAGAAGTCGATGCTGAGAACCTCTTGGGCGTTGGTGAATTGGGATTGGAAGAGAAAGGCGGAGTCGGTGATGTCGAGGTTGCCTGGCGTTTTGACGAAGAGAGCTTGGCGATTGATCCGGTCGAGGCAGTACAGAGACCATTGGGGATCCGACAGAACGATTTCGGGAGGCGCAAAGGTCGAAGCTCCGAGGGTGAAATCTGTTCGGTCAGCCTGGAACATCATATTCTCCTTGTGCCGAGATCGGATGGGTGCGTGGCGAGCGGGCATGTCTTGACCATATACTCGTTTGTGCCAGCAAGCGAGCCGTTGGGGAAAGAAGCGGGAATTAGAGATCCTACTGGTCGCCAAGATAAGAATGAGCGATCTGTGGCGTAAGCGGCTGCGAATCTCTTTGTCGAGTAGGCAGTGAAAACGAAGTAGTGGAGGCGGGGAAAGGTTGCTTATCGTTGCTACAGCTCTCGATAGTCGAACCAATCGAAGTCGGCTGGATGTCCTTGGCCTGTGAGATCTTGAGCGGTGATGCCGACAAACGCTCCTGTGAATCCAAGGGTGTGGTAATCGTCGGAAAGGATGGTGCTGTCGAAGGCTGGACCGATTGAATGCCAGTTTTCGTTGTCGAGTGAGTAGGAGAATTGTAGTTCCGCTCTCGCGATCGCGACACGAAGGTACAGGGTTCCAGACTCGGGGAGCACCTGTTCCGACTCTGGGAATTCGTTGTAGACACCTGCATCGTAGCGCACGATTCCGAGGTGGCGTCCTCTTTGCTCATCCCTGGATACGCGAAGGTAGTAGTGGTTGGCGGTATCGTAGTAGGCGATGAGGCCTGCCATGTGCTTAAAGCTTTTGGGAGTGTATTCGAGGGCGGTGGTTGTTTGCGTGTTGAAGGATTGGATACGGCGGGCGATTAGGCTTTGGCGGAAGGTGCTGGTGGTGGGCTCCTGCCCGTAGAGGCGAAGCCAGCCGGGGCGTGCTTCCAGGTCGAGCCAGCTTTTGTCGATGGGGCGCCGTAAGCTTTGGAAGTGTATGTTGAGATCCGGCTGATCGAATCCGACACGTAGGGAATGGTCGGTCGAGTGGTTGGTCGCCGGCGTTGCGATCGTTTCTGCGGGCACGCATGTGCCATGCTCGAGTTGCGGCCAAGCGCCTGCGGGCCAATCGAGCTTCTGGATGGCGGTTTCCCGGCCGAGGATGCAGCGGCGGGTTTGCTCGGGTTTTAGGGTTTGTTGGGAATAGGTGTCGTTGCTTTCTGGAGACGTGGAATCGGGGATTGATTCGATGTCGATGGGGCGGCCGCACAGGTGGACCGCATACCAATCGCCCTCGGGTGTCTCTACGAGCGAGGCGTGGCCAGCCTTTTGCAACTTGGCTTCGGGGTGGTTGCGGGAGGTGATGAAGGGGTTGTTGGGATCGATTTCGTAGGGGCCAAATATGCTCCTGGAGCGGGCCATGGTGACGGCGTGCTCGTAGCTGGTGCCACCCTCTGCAGTGAGGAGGTAGTAGTATCTATCTTTTTGGTACAAGTGCGGCCCTTCGGTGAGCTTGAGGTCGGTTCCGAGGAAAATGTTTTTCTGGGGCCCGACGAGTTTTTTGGAGGCGGGATCGTACTCCTGCAGGAGAGTGCCGGCGAACTGGCTTTTGCCCGAGCGGTGGTCCCAGATCATGCTTAGATACCATTTGCGGCCATCGGTGTCATGGAAGAGGGAGGCGTCGAATCCGCTGGAGTCGAGGTAGATCGGGTCGGACCAAGGGCCCGTGATTTCAGGGGCGGTGACGAGGTAGTTGTGGGTGATCTTGTGGCGGGTGCCGGTCCACTGTTTCACGTCGGTGTAGATGAGGTAGAAGATGCCGTTGGAGTGGCTGAGGCAGGGGGCCCAGACGCCGCCGGAGTCGGGGTTGCCGATTATGTCGAGCTGGCTGGCGCGGTCGAGGGGGCGGGTGATGAGTTCCCAGTTTGCGAGGTCGCGGGAGTGGTGGATCTGCACCCCGGGAAACCATTCGAAGGTGGAGGTGGCTATGTAGTAGTCGTCGCCGACGCGGACGATGGAAGGGTCGGGATTAAATCCAGGGAGAATGGGGTTTTGGATCATGGGATCATTTTGGCGACAGCGTTTTTGGCGCGAAGCAAAAAGCGAGGCTTGGAGGCTCGCATTTGTGCTGTCCTATGGACCTTGCTTCTCTTTGAACGGGGGAATATGAGCTTTTCGGATTCGATCGGTTTTTCCGAACAGGTAGCTTCGCGAAGATTGTTTCGATTTCCTGGTTTAGGCGTTTGTTTTCTCTGCTTGGGGAGGAGTTGAGGGGAATTCGAATTCCCGTTCCAAGCGTCTGATGGAGGAACCAGAGATAGGTATTAGCGGGCCTGCTTATGAGGGTGGGCGATTGACCGATACGTCCTGCGCGCTAGCGTTTTCTATGGTGATGAACGAAGAAAACGCGATTGGGTTTCTGCAAGTCAGGGCAGTCTCGCTTGCCGTAACGGATTTGGGAAGGGCACGGCTTTTTTACGGAGAAACGCTTGGCTTGGAACCGGCGGATGGCGTCGAAGGCGCCTTTGTCTTGGGAGAGGTCATCATCCTGCTCAAGCCCGTCACCGAATGGTACGGAAAGCCAAGTTCCGAATTGAACGCCCGGATAACGCTACGAGTGCGGGATTCGTATGGGGCAGAGAAGGCCCTGGCGGCGAAGGGCGTGACCATTTCCGATCCGGTGCAAGTCTACGATGTGAACCCGGTCGGCTCGTTTTTGGACAGCGAAGGCAACAAGCTCTGGTTTTGTTCGGACCCGAAATTGGGGTGACTTGTCTGGGGAGCGTTTTGCTATGAGGTGATGTGTATCCGATATGTGGGTACTGGTTGCGTCGCTTAGAGCCTGTCTAAAAAGCCCATTTCTTCGCCTGCTCGTCGCGTTTGCGTTCAAAATCCGTTTCCTCCCATCGAAATCCGAATTTTGCTTGGCAAACGCGATTTCGCCGACTCGAAAGGGACTTATTAGACGCGCTCTTAGTCGTCTCTTGGGGCTTGGGCCTCGGGCTTGTCGGCGAGGTAGATCATGTAGGCTTCGCGCTTGGAGGATGCGCTGACCTTGGCGGGAACGGCTTTGACTTTGAAGCCGACTTTCTTGAGGCGGCGTTCGATGACGGGGTCGGGGGCGGCGAGCCAGACCGCGGCACGACCGCCGGGCTTGAGGGCCCGCCAGATTTGCCGCATCCCCCCTTCGTGGTAGAGTTGGTGGTTCTTGTCATCGACCATGGCGGTGGTTTCGTTGTCGATATCGAGCGCGATCGCATCGTAGGGCGTTTTCGCTGCCTTCACGATAACGGCGCGGACATCGTCGATGAGAGCTTCGGCGCGCGGGTCGTCGAGGGCGTCGCCGTTGAGGCCTTTTAGAAAGGTCCGATTCCATTCCACAATTTCCGGAAACAGTTCGGCAACATGGACAGTGGCCTGTGGTCCGGTCGCTTCTAGTACGCTCTTCAAGGTGAAGCCGAGTCCGAGTCCGCCGATGAGCACCTTGGGCTGTTGGTCCTCCGCTCCGTGTCGCTCGCAGGCAAGGGTTCCGAGCAGGATCTCGGAAGTGGCCACCTTGGAGTGCATGAGCTGTTGCCCGTTGACGCGGATACAAAAGCTGCCGTCGTGCTCGACGAGCGTCATGCGTCCGCCGTTGGGCGTGGTGGTTTCGGCGAGCGTTATATTGGGTTTCATGGGGATGCAGCACAGACGAGGCCCTGCTTCTTGGCAAGCGGTGATGAGGAGCCGACCGCCGATTCACGTCGCTCTTTGAGATGATGGCTTGCGTTTCGGTGTTCGGGTTCAGGACGGTTTTACTTGCTGCGTTGACAGCCAGCCGAGGAGGCCAGTGGCCGTCCTCAGGCTTGCGAGGGAGATCCAGTGCCAGAAAGCGAAGCTTTGCCAAAAGGGGATGTCCATATCCCTCCAGCTTTGATCGAGCCATCCGAGGTCGCGTTGGCTGAGGTAGAGGGAAAGTTAGCAAACGGCGATGGCCGCGATGGGTGCAACGACAAGAACCGCTGGCCGTATGAGCCTGCGCTGCTCCGAGTTGGCCTAGGTGCCGAGCGGTCGCCCAGCACCTCGCGCCGCTTCAAGCTGGCTGGGTGAGGAGAACCATTCCTTATCGCCAGCTCTTTTGCTTCGTTGGCGGTGTATCTACTTTAATAGTACAGTCCGAAGTTCAGGTTGATGCGTTGCTGCCATTTGTCGTTGGGGTTGCGTCCGAGACGGTCTCCATAGGGGACTTCTCCTCCTACGAATTCGTTTCCGTTCGAGAATGCCCAGTCGAGATAGACATACCATGGCCCTCGGGCGAAAGCGGTGCCGAGGGTGACAAAGGCGCTGTCATTTAGTCCGTCGGCTGGCTTCATGACGTTGCTGTACTCGAGGTAAGGCCGAAGGGAGTCCAGCCAGTCTATATTGTTGGTTTTCACGAGATAGCTCACGGAGACAGCGGGTACCCATGCTTCGGCTGCGGTTTCGACTGGAAAGTCGTAGGCTCCGAATGTGGTGACATCCCCGACTCCATGAAGATCGTAGTAGCTTAGCTGTGTGCCCAGTTTCCAATTACCGATATCGGTAACGGCATGGAGGGACGCCGCCCAGTGATACTCGTCGTCCAATCCCCCGACGCCGTCGAGTTTGCCGAGTTGGAAGGAGGCCCCGTATTCGCCGGATAGTTCGCCTCCGTTGCTCCACGCTTTGATGGCGCGAGCGTTGATCTGATTGCGTTCTCGGTAGCCCACGCCGCCTTCGTCGACGACGTCGTAGGAATAGCGGGAGCTGCGCTGGGTCCCGCCACGCCAGTTTGGTTCGGAACGGGCGAAGTAGGCGAGGTCGTAAGTCCAGTCTCCCTCGCTGCGGTGGTACTTGACGCCGAGCTCCATATCGTCCGCTAGGCCGACGTAGTAGTTCTGATCGAAGAACCAGCTCTGGGATACTCCGTATGGGCCCGCTCCGAAGGGTGCTCGCGTCATGCCGACTTCTAGGTGGCTGGAGTCATCGAGCTGGTATCCGACCCAGCCGGTGTGGAGGAAGTTGTAGCCATTGAAAAAGCGGTATTCGCCTTTGGCGAGCCACGGCCCGTTTTGGTAGTCCACGTTTATCCGAAAGATATCGAGCTCGAAGACGCCTCCGTGCCCTCCTCGGGAGGGAGAGTCGCCTCCGTCCGGATAGTCGCCGAGGACATAGTTGACGCGCATGGCTCCGCCGATTTTCAGCGTTCCCGAATCTCCTGTTTCGATTTCGATCCCGCTTCCAAGGCCTGAGCTTTCCTCGACTTGGCTTTCTCTAGCGACTTGCAGGTCGGCTTTGGCTGCAGCGAGTTCACTCTCCAACTGGGCTACGCGAGCTTCAAGCTCTTCCTCTTCGGATTGTCCTTGAGCGACGCTTGAGAGTCCGAGCGTTCCCGCGAGGAGCGTGGATAGTAAAACCTTTTTGGATACGGTTAGGTTTCGTAGATTCATAGCTGGATTCATTTCTAGCGGATTGCTTCCATGTACTTGAGGTGGCTTTCGTACTGGTCGAGCACGTCGTGGATAACCTCTTCCTTGTTCCAGCCCATGATCTCGTAGTCTTGCCCGCCTTCTTTCAAAAAGACTTCCGGGCGGTAGTACTTCAGCTCCTTGAGGCGGTTTCCGCGAGTGTCTTGCATCGCAAAGGCGGGCGCTTCGTAGGGAATGGAGTGCACGCTATAGTAGAAGTCTGGTTCTTCGCCGTGTCCGACTTCGATCCAGCAGCGGCCATCCTCGCCCCGCGCGACCTTGGTCGTGATGGATCGTCCCGCAAATTCGGCCTGAACGGATTGGAACGCGGGCTCCACGGTTTCCTCGATAAATTTCTCTACGTCGTTTTGTTTCGGGTGTGAGAGCAGCTGCTTCAAGCGTCGTTGCCATGGGACTACGGAGCTTCCTCCGGGCACTCCTAGTCGATTGGAAGGCATGACACCTTGTTTTGCCGTTTCGAGGCGGAGCGATTTCAGCAGTCCCCAGCACATGCAGATCATCACGACGGAGAAGGGCAGGGCGCTGGCGATGGTGGCCGCTTGCAAGGCTCCGAGCCCTCCAGCGAGAAGTAGGGTGATCGCTACCAAGCCCTCGGAGAAAGCCCAAAAGAGTCGCTGCCAGAGAGGAGATTCAAGGTCGCCGCCGGAGGTTAGCATATCGACCACGAGGGAGCCGGAGTCGGAAGAGGTGACGAAGAAGGTGACGACCAGCAGGGTGGCCAAGAACGAAATGACTCCCGAGAAAGGAAGATTTTCGAAAAACTGGAACAAGGCGACCGAAGTGTCGGCGGCGACTGCATCTGTGAGTTGCGTGATTCCTTGCTCGAGGATCATGTGCAGGGCGGTATCGCCAAATACTGTCATCCACAAGAAGGTGAAGCCGACGGGCACGAAGAGAACTCCGATCACAAACTCGCGAATGGTGCGGCCGCGTGATACGCGAGCGATGAACATTCCGACGAACGGGGACCATGCGATCCACCAGCCCCAGTAGAATAGCGTCCAACCTCCGATCCAACCGCGGGGTTCGTAGGCGTAAAGATTGAAAGTGCTTTCGAACAAGCTAGTCGCGTAGATGCCAATGTTTTGTACGAAGGTTTCAGCGAGGAAGAAGGTGGGGCCTGCGATGAGCACGAAACCGAGAAGAAGCACGGCAAGGATCACGTTTAGCTCGGAGATGCGGCGGATCCCGCTGTCCAATCCTAGCCCGACGGAGAGAGAGGCGAAGCCGGTGATTACTACGATCAGGATAATCTGTGTCTGGGGCGAGACCGGTACATCGAAAAGGTAGTTCAAGCCGGAGTTTACCTGAATCACCCCGAAGCCTAATGACGTCGCCACGCCAAACAAGGTTCCCAGCACTGCGAAGATATCTGCGGAATGCCCAATCCAGCCGTGAATCCGATCGCCGATCAATGGGTAGAGAGAGGAGCGTATGGTGAGTGGAAGCTTGTATCGAAAAGCGAAATACGCGAGCGATAGTGCGACGACCGCATAGATCGCCCACGCGTGCAGTCCCCAGTGGAAGAAGGTGATGCGCATGGCGTCGCGAGCGGCTTCCACGGTTGCCGGGTCCGCCTCGGGCGGACTGGCGTAGTGCATCACCGGTTCCGCTACGCCGAAGAACATGAGCCCGATCCCCATGCCCGCGGAGAAGAGCATCGCAAACCAGGAAAGGTAGCTGTAGTCCGGCTTGCTGTGGTCGGGGCCCAGCTTTACGTCGCCGTTTTTGGAGATCGCGAGATAGATGACGAACAAGAGGAAGCTGGCTACGACCAGGACGTAGAACCAGCCAAACTTGTTGATGACTTGCGATTGGAGGCCGCTGAAAAGTTCGCTTGCTTGTTTCGGCAGGAATGCCGCGAACAGCACGAAGAAAAGAATTAGAATCGCAGACCCGAAGAAGACGGGCGGATTAATTTCCATTCGAAAGGGTAGCTTTCTTTGTTTTGTTTGGGTCTCTTTCATGGATGGGTCCTTGCTTGAGGTTTCCTCGATTGATGAGTCTCTTCGTGGTGTCTGTAGACGGCACGCGTTCACAGGGAAGGCTCGATAATGGGTGAGGTCAAGGGATTTAGGGGATGTGGAATGGAGAGAAGCTGAAAGTAATTGTAATGTGGATACGGTGTGTGAGGTGGGTGGGTGACTTTTGTTCTTAGTCGTTATCGGGGGCGGATTCGCATTTCTCGACGGTTCAGATTTGTAGGAATATCGTGCGTTGCCCTCTGTGTTTGCATGTCTCTTTTGCGAATCCGCCTCGGAAGAGTTGCGAGTATGGAGACTGTGATCCAGAATCTCAATACGAGGCTATTGGAGACGATCTCGTGATTCTAGCCGA
Source organism: Opitutaceae bacterium (assembly GCA_050297195.1). Classification (GTDB taxonomy): domain Bacteria; phylum Verrucomicrobiota; class Verrucomicrobiia; order Opitutales; family Opitutaceae; genus Pelagicoccus. The sequence goes on from JBNKSG010000015.1 coordinate 26,793, forward strand.
TCACGCAGGCGGCTGGTGTCGGAAAAGCTGCCTGTCGCTGAAGGGATCGTGGGCGAGCGAGCAGCAGGGGGAGAGTATCGAGGGGGCTGCCCCAGCCTTAGAGGCAAGGTCCACTTGAAGGTGAGAAGGTGAAGCTCCCCGGCGAAGGACCAAGACACAGCGATGCTCCTAGGAAGTAGACGGTCTTTCCGAATGTGTATTTTAGGAGCGGGTCAAGCTTTCCTCTGACTGCCGCTAGCTCGTTGCTGGCTGGGCGGCGCTACATCTTCATCTTTTGCTTTTTGTAGCCCTCGGGGATCTCGAAGGCGTTAGCTTCGATTTCTTTCTCTTGGACGCTGGTCAGCGTGGTCTGGGATTTAACCTTTCCGCTCGCGTTTAGTTCCGCGGATACGATAGGCATGCCGCCTATGCCTTCGATTTGGCCATACCAGTTCGATGTGGCGTTGTGGCCGATCATACTTGCCATGGGTCCCTTGGAGAGTGCTTTCATCATGTCGTTGAATACCTCTGACATCGCTTTGAGCGATTTCATCAGCTCCGCGCTTCCTTCGACGTCGTCCCAGTCGGCGACCCAGAGTTCGCTCGCTTCCACGCCGTCTTTGAGAATGAAAACCTTTTCGACGTTGTAGTTCAATTTTGTATCCGAAACGCCAGTACGTTTAAAGGTGATCGTTGGTAGCGAGGCTCCCATGTCCTGCATTTTCCCCTTCATCATGTTTTCCATCATCTTTCGTTGGGCAGGCGGCATGCTGGCGAGTTGCTTCTCCATCTCAGCCATCGCGTCCTCGATCTGCTTCGCGAGCGTTTCGACGGTTGCTTTGTCGAGCATGAGGTAGCGTTTACACTCATGCTCGAGGATGGTCATGGTAGAAGTGGACGCGTCGAAGATCATGTCCGAGCCTTGCTCTGCGGTGGAGGTGACGCGAATCTTGTCGCCTTCTACTATGAGGCTGACGTTGCCGGCGCTTTGGCCGGAGTTCTGGAATTGGTAGACGTAGCCGCCGAAGGCGCTTGAGTTTAGCAGGAGCGATACGGCTAGGATGAATCGCTTGAATGGTAGGGGAGGGGTGCGGTCATTCATGGGAGTAGCCTAGCGCTGGCGGGGTGGCCGCGCACGCTTAAAGCCTTTTGGGACGCAGGCTGCTCTTGCGGAATCGTGAGAGCTTGGCTTTCCGTTGAATTTGTTGTCAGCCAGCGTCTTGTGGCTTCTCGCTACTTGAGGCTCCGAGTTCTTCGCGTCGTATCGAATCTACGTGTCTGTGCCCATGCCTGCGCTAGTTGAGGCCATCGATGCTCATTCTGATTTCGCTTTTAACAAGATCGGCGTTGGCTTCGGACCTTTCCAGTATTTCTTCCATGCTTAGATCTGGATGCACGGCTTTGAACAGTTCTTCGTAGGGAGTGTTTAGCATGTCCTCCATGCTATCGTAGACATCGACTGTAAAGTCTTGGTAGGGCATCATCGATCCTGATGGAGTTGCGAGCATCGCCATGACCCATGCTTGCATTTTTCCTTGTTCGATACGGCGCGTATGGATGGGAACCCAAAGTTCGCTCTCCATTTGGAAATGGTCGGTTCGGGTCTTGCCCTCGGGATGGTTAAAGTAGTTTATGACCCGGACCTTGGATTCGCTCATGTCTGAATCGCCGATCATTGCGACTTCAGCCCAGACTTCTCTCTTAACGTAGGTCCGAATGTTTGAAGTGCGTTCTACGAGGGCTACCTCGTCGGCGTTGAGAAGGGACATCCAATTTTCCGGCATGTACGAGTTTTCGAATACAGCGGCTAGTTTCGCGTTTCCGCGGTAGGTTTCCCGCGTGACGAAATTGTATTCTGCATTCGCTCCGTAAGGGGATGCGACTCTAAGGAGTTCCCAACCGTCGAGAACTCCGCTTGATTTGCGCTGGGCGTGAATCTTTTTCCATGCGGTTTCAAGTTGCAGGTATTCCGAAACGTTTTCAGGCGAAACCTTCATGTATGATAAAACTTGATACGTGGTGGGCGTGTCCTGTGTTTGGGCAACGACGTTCGCGCTCAGTAGCAAGGCACAGGGGAGAAACAAACGGTAGAAGCGCAGGATATTCATAGTGAGGTATGGTTAATGGAACGCCAGGGTAACGATTCTGTGCGGAATCACAGAGGGAGCGCTCAGTGACGTTGCCGTGGCAATATACTATTTTTGCGGCCTCGATAGTCAAGCTAGACTATTGGATCTCCTGTAGTGCTTAATCTTATACGTGAGGTCTTGGAGTATAAGGTATGCTTTATCGATTTTTGAGCCGGGGGAAGGCCGTTGTGGTATCCCGGTTTTACCGATCCTGCGGCGCGGCTTTAGGCCATGGGGGCGACGCTCGTTGGGTTGTATAAAAACGGCGAAGGCTTTGTAGGAGTTGTTTGTTCATTATATTGCTGACTCGCAGCTTATTTCCTTTTTATTTATTTCCCTCTTGTAGCCTACCCTCCCTATGAAATGTCCCAATTTTCTTCCTCTGCTGGTATTCGTTGCGTTTGCTAGCCCTGTCCTCGGCGACGCCATTCGCCAAAGCAAAGGCGATCGCTACGACGCGTTTCGGCAGCTAGATGTCGACCTGCCAACGCCAAACGTATACCGCACCGCATCCGGGGCGCCGGGCTCAAGCTATTGGCAACAGCGCGCGGACTATAAGATCAAGGCCACTCTCGACGAGGCCGGGCGTCGCCTTATCGGTTCGGAAACGATCACCTACACCAACAACTCTCCCGATTCCTTGAGCTATATTTGGTTGCAGCTGGATCAAAATCGGTTCCGCGATGATTCGACGGCCCGCTTGACCGAGACCACGTACGGAGAGGACAAGCTCAGCTACCAGACGCTTTCTCGAAAGTATAAGTTCGACGATTTGGAATATGGACACGAGATCCAAAGTGTAGTCGATGAGGAGGGTGCCGCGTTGAAGTATTCAATTGTGGATACGATGATGCGTATCGATTTGCCGGTTCCGCTTAAGCCGGGGGAAAGCGATTCCTTTTCGATCGATTGGGAGTTCAACATTATCGAGAACAAGCGAATCCGCGGGCGTAACGGCTACGAGCGCTTTGAGGAGAGCGACACGTATATCTATTTCCTTGGCCAATGGTTTCCTCGTCTGGTTGCCTACACCGACTACGCGGGATGGCAGCATAAGCAATTTCTCGGTAGGGGCGAATTTACCTTGGAGTTCGGCGACTACGAGCTGGAGCTGACTGTTCCGGCGGATCACATCGTTTCTTCGACTGGCGAATTGCAGAATCCCGATGCCGTTTTGAGCAGCGAGCAAAAACGCCGAATGGCCGAGGCGAAGAACGCGGAAAAGCCAGTCTTCATCGTTACTCCAGAAGAGGCTCTGGCGAACGAGGGCGAGAGGGCGTCAGGCGTAAAGACCTGGAAGTTTAAGGCGCAGAACGTGCGCGATGTCGCATGGGCTAGCTCCCGGAAGTTTATCTGGGATGCGATGGTCCATCATCAGGACGACGCGGAGGTGCCCGAAGTCATGGCCATGTCTTTCTATCCGAATGAAGCGATGCCGATTTGGTCGATGTATTCAACGGAGGCGGTCGTGCACACCATGGAAGTGTATTCGCGCTACACCTTCAATTATCCATACCCGAGCGCCCAGTCTGTGAATACGTGGAAGCGAGGCGGTATGGAGTATCCAATGATCACCTTCAATGGCTATCGCCCCGAACCTTACGAATCGGAGAAAGGAGAAGGGGATGACAACCAGACTGGCGAAGAGGAGGGTACGGAGGAGGGTCCTGAATACACTTACTCGCGCATCACGAAGGGTCGGCTCATCCTAGTGATCATTCACGAGATCGGTCACATCTACTTTCCGATGACGGTGAACTCGGATGAGCGCCAGTGGACTTGGATGGACGAAGGCTTGAATTCGTTTCTGCAGAGAATGGCCGAATACGAGTGGGAGGAAAATTTTCCCCAGTGGGGCAATACTCCGTTGCTTGATCACATTTCTGGATACATGGCGGGAGATGTCCAGGTGCCCATCATGACGCAATCGGATTCGGTTTTGAAGTTTGGCAACAACGCATATAACAAGCCGGCTGCAGCTCTAACTATTTTGCGTGAAACGGTGATGGGGCGCGAGCAGTTCGATTTCGCCTTTAAGGAATACGCGCAACGCTGGAAGTTCAAGCGGCCGACCCCGGCGGACTTTTTCCGTACCATGGAGGATGCCTCGGGCATCGATCTCGATTGGTTTTGGCGTGGCTGGTTCTACAGCACGGATCATGTAGACGTGAGTATCGAAAGCGTGCGCGAGTACAAGGTTTCCACGCTGGATCCGGATCGTGAAGAAGAGTTTGTTCGCTCGAAACACGCAGCGGAACATCCGGAACCCTTGACCCAGGTTCGAAATAGTGAGGAAGGCATGAAGACGCGGGTCGAGAGCAAGCCGGAGCTAGAGGATTTCTACAACGAGCACGATCCCTTCACCGTGTCCAACAAGGATCGCAACAAATACAGGTCGACCATCGAGGGTCTGGAAGATTGGGAGCGGGAGACGCTCGAACGAGCCTTGGAGGAGGATGGCTTTGTCTATTTCGTCGACTTTAAGAACATCGGTGGGCTGCCGACGCCGTTGCCCTTGTTAATCACCAGCGAGGACGGTTCCGAAGAGTTCATGCTGTTGCCCGCTGAAATCTGGCGCTATGACAACAAGCGGATCACGAAGGTGCTTGTTCTCGACAAGGCCATTAAGTCGATCGAGTTGGATCCGCGTCACGAGACGGCCGATGCCGACTATGCGAATAATTTATTTCCTCCCCGTATCCGGAAATCGCGTATCGAGCTTTTCAAGGAGAAGGACGAAGCGAGGGACCTGATGGCGGACATGCTGGTGAAGCTAGAGCCGGTCAAAAGTGGCGAAGAGGATGCGGATGCTAAGTCGGTTCCGCTCGAACCGGTTAGCGAGTAAGATGAGGGCATTCGTATTAGCGTTGGTGGCGTTGATGGGCGCGGCAGGGCTTCAGGCCCACCGCGAACCGGAGGCCTTGACGACCGCCGAGTACAATTCGAATACGGGGCAGACTGAGATCGTGCATCGACCGCATATCCACGATGTGGAGCCGAATATGGATCGGATCTTGAGAGAGGCCGGTCAGAGTTTGGAAAGCTTGGAAGGTCGGGCTCGCGTGGCGATTTACGTGAGGGAGCGGTTCGCGATTATTCCCGATGGCCAGAGGGCTCCCTTGCTCCTTTCCTTGGTAGGCGCTGAAATCGAAGGGGATTACCTGTATGTGTACCAGGAATACAATGGAGAATTGCCAGACTCGTTGAGGATACGAGATGGTATTCTCCGCGATGTATTCCCGGAGCAAGTAAACAGGTTCTCCATCAAGAAGGGCTCCCGCAGGAGTACCCTATCATTCAAGGGGAAGGACGATTGGAAATCCCTCGTGCTGTCCTCGGAATAGGGCAGAATGGATTTGAGAGAAGGAGGGACTGCTCGGTTTGTTACTCTTTCTCAGCAGGGAGCTCGAAGGTGGGAAGCGGGTTGTCCCCGAGTTCCGCTTTTCCGATGTCCGTCGTGAAGTAGGCGCCGTAGGTCAGTTTTTGGAATTGCAGAAAGAAGGCGACGGCTGAGGCGTAGACAGCTTTGGCAGTAGTCGGGTCGCTGATGTCGTTGCAGATGGCGAGTTGTTGGCTTCGGCCCAGTTTGGCGAACCCTTTCTTGAAGCGTTTGCGGGCTTCTTTGTTGATCCAGTTCAGGCCTGCTAGGATGACAGGCCGGTCTTTCTGCTGCAGCGGGTAGGGGGCGCTGACCCACTCGTCTATGAAGTCTGGTATGTTGAGATCGCTGGCGCTTGGCCTTTC